>RXJV01000075.1 GCA_003963075.1 Burkholderiales bacterium | reverse complement strand
CATGGACTACTACACCGGCTTCATGATCGAGAAGTCGCTGTCGATGGACAACGTCTTCGTCATCGCGCTGATCTTCAGCTTCTTCGCGATCCCGCGTCAGTACCAGCATCGCGTGCTGTTCTGGGGCATCCTCGGCGTGATCGTGCTGCGCGCGCTGATGATCGGCCTGGGTGCGACGCTGGTGAGCCAGTTCAGCTGGGTGCTCTATCTGTTCGGCGCCTTCCTGGTGCTCACCGGCATCAAGATGTGGTTCATGGTCGACCATGAGCCCGACATCGCGAACAACCCGCTGCTGAAGTGGCTCAAGCGGCATCTGCGCGTGACCGAGGGCCTGCGCGGCAGCGCCTTCTGGGTGAGGGAAGCCGACCCCAGGACCGGGCGCGTCGAGCGCTTCGCGACACCCCTGCTGCTGGCGCTGCTGCTGGTGGAGTTCGTCGACCTGATCTTCGCGGTGGATTCGGTGCCGGCCATCTTCGCGATCACGACCGACCCCTTCATCGTCTACACCAGCAACATCTTCGCGATCCTGGGCCTGCGCGCGCTGTACTTCGCACTCGCCGCGATGATCCACCGCTTCAAGTACCTCAAGTACGCGCTGGCCCTGGTGCTGGTGTTCATCGGCGGCAAGATCTTCCTGGTCGGCTTCATCGGCAAGGTGCCGGCGCTGCTGTCGCTGGGCGTCACCTTCGGCCTGATTGCCGGGGGCGTCGCGGTGTCGATGTGGAAGACGCGCGACCGCGCCGGCCTGCCCGCAAGCGCCGCGCTGAACCGCTGAAGGGTTCGCAGGGGCGGCCGGCCGCTGTGGCCTGCCCCTGAGAGCGCCGGCCTGCGGGCGTGGCGGCGGCTTGGCATAAGCTTGCATCCATGCTGACCGAGCCCCTGTCCGCCCACGAAGAACGCCGTCTGGCCCGGCTCGCCGCGCTGGCGGTGATGGACACCGAGCGCGAGCCGCTGTTCGACCATCTGGTCGCGCTGGCGGCCCAGGTTTGCGAAACGCCGGTGGCCCTGTTCGGCCTGGTCGATGAGCGGCGCCAGTGGTTCAAGGCGGCGGTCGGCTTCCGGCGTGACGAGACGCCGCGTGAGCGCACCGTCTGCGTCCATACCTTGCAGGCAGACGGCCTGTTCGAGGTGCACGATGCGCTGCTGGACCCCCGTTTTGCCCACCATCCGGACGTGCTGGCCGAGCCGGGGCTGCGCTTCTACGCCGGGGTGCCGATCCGGCTGGACGATGGCACCCATCCGGGCACGCTGTGCGTGGTGGACTTCAGGCCGCGTGAGCTCAGCGAGGCGCAGCGTGATGCGCTGACCCGGCTCGCCGACGCGATCGCCGAGGCGCTGATGATGCGCGAGCGCCTGCTGCGCGGCAGCCCCGCCGATGCGCTTGGCGACGCGCTGGCCGCGCGCCGCGACAGCGAGCAGCGCTTTCAGGTGCTGGCCGAGGCCGCGCCGCTGGGCATCTTCCAGACGGACGCGGCCGGCCAGTGCGTCTACACCAATCCGGCCTGGCAGCGCATCTACGGGCTCGCGCCGCAGCCCAGCCTCGGCGACGGCTGGCTGACGACCCTGCATCCCGAAGACCTGGCCCCGGTGCGCGGCCACTGGCGGTCTTGCGTGGACGCCGGGCGGCCTTTCGAGATGCGCTTCCGGACGCTGCGCGACGGCGTGGATGGCGCCGAGCTGCGCCAGCTGTGGGCCCGCGCCCGGCCGGTGCAGGCGCCCGGCGGCCCGCTCAGCGGTTTTGTCGGCGTGGTCGAGGATGTCACCGAAAGGCTCAGCGCCGAGCGCGAACTTCGCGAAAGCCAGGCCCTGCTGGACCGCACCGGCCGGCTGGCCGGCATCGGCGGCTGGAGCCTGGAGCTGAGCAGCATGGCGCTGGTCTGGAGCGACCAGACCTGCCGCATCCACGACCTCGAACCCGGCCACCGGCCGACACTGGACGAGGCGCTGGGCTATTACAAGGCCGAGGCCCGCCATGCGATCGAGGCTGCCGTGCAGCTCTGTATGCGCGAAGGCCGGCCCTGGAGCCTAGAGCTGCCGCTGGTCACCGCGCGGGGCCGCGAGATCTGGGTGCTGGCCCAGGGCCAGGCCGACCTGCAGGACGGCGTGCCGGTGCGGCTGGTGGGCGCCTTGCAGGACGTGACCGAGCATCACCGGGCCGCCGTCGAGCTGGAGCACAGCCGCCAGCGCCTGCGGGCGCTGTATGAGTCGACGCCGGCGCTGCTGCACTCGGTGGACCCGACGGGCCGGGTGCTCAGCGTGTCCGACCGCTGGCTGGAGCGTCTGGGCTACCGCCGTGAGCAGGTCGTCGGCCGGCTGCTCGATGACTTCATGACCCCGGAGGCCGTGCAGCAGACGCGTGACAACTACCGCCCGGCACTCTGGCGCCACGGGCATGTCAGCGACTGCCCGGTGCAATTGATCTGCGCCGACGGCCGGCTGCGCGATGTGCTGGTGTCCGCGGTCGCCGAGTACGACACGGCCGGGCGCCCGCTGCGGGCGCTGGCGCTGGTGGACGACATCACCGAGGAGCTGCGCCATCGCGCCGAGCTGGCCCAGGAGCAGCGGCTGCGCCGCCAGATCGAATCCCATGCCCAGGAGTTGGACCAGCTGCTGCGCGAGCGCTCCGAGATGCTGGATGTGCTTGCCCACGAGGTGCGCCAGCCGCTGAACAATGCCAGTGCCGCGCTGCAGAGCGCGACGGCCAGTCTGGCCGGCCGCGGCGAACGCCAGGTGCTCGAACGCCTGACCCGTGCCCAGGCCGTGCTCGGCCAGGTGCTCGCCGGCGTCGACAACACGCTGGCGGCGGCCAGCCTGCTGGCCGGCGGCGGCCAGCTGGCGCGGCTGGATACCGACATCGACACGCTGATCGCCGTCACCATCGCCGACCTGCCGCGCGACCAGCGCGACCGCGTCGTCGTGCGTCGCCACACTGCAACGCGCACCGCGCTGATGGACATGAGCCTGCTGCGCCTGGCCCTGCGCAACCTGCTGTCCAACGCGCTGAAATACGCACCCGGCCCGAGCCCGGTGTCCCTGCATGTGATGGACTTCGACGAACCGGCGGCGCTGCGCTTCGAAGTGGCCGACGCCGGCCCGGGCATCCCGCGCGAGCTGCTGCCGCGCCTCTTCACCCGAGGCGCCCGCGGCCAGGGCGGCACCGAAGCGGCACATGGCCTGGGGCTTTACATCGTGCGGCGCGTGATGGACCTGCATGGCGGCAGCGTCGAGCTGCTGCGCACCAGCCCCCTCGGCACGGTGATGCGCCTGACCCTGCCCCAGGCGGGCTGAGGCGCAACGGCGCGCGCGCAAGCGCCGATTGCGCCGGCCTTGCGACTTCGGCTACCGTGCGCGCGGTTTGATTCCAACAACTGCCGGGCGACTGACAGCCCGCCCAGTCAGAGCTGCGCAGGGGAGGCGCCATGCCCGAGGGCATCATCGATGAGGCGGAGCGGCGTCACCTGGACGAGGTGGGCTTTGCGGTGCTGGCCCGCAACCAGTTCAACGGGCTGGCCTCGAGCGCGCCGGGCATCCCGCTGCTGGGGGTCGGCCTCTGGCTCAGCGGCCCGGTGGACTGGGCCCTGTTCGCCGGCTGGGCCGGCCTGATGCTGGCCTGGCTGGCGGTGTATTTTTTCGGCCTCTCGCCGCGGCGCCTGCGCTTGCAGGCACAGGGCCAGCTGCAGCGCTGGGATCGCTGGTTGACCGGCTATGGCCTGGTGTTCGGCGCCTCCTGGGGCATGACCGGCTGGCTTTTCTTCGAGCCCGAGCTGACCCGGCTGGTGGTGCTGGCCACGGTGCAGGTCGTGATGATGATGACCGTGGGCCCGGCGGCTGCCATCCGCCTGCCGCATGTCTACACGGTGCTGGTTCCCTGCCTGCTGCCATTCCTGCTGCGCTGCGCGGTCGACGCGATGCCGCTGGCCCGGGTGATCGCGCTGACCCTGCTGCTGATGTTCGGCGCCACGATGGCCTATGTCCAGGTGTTCTCGCGCTCGCTGCGGGAGTCGCTGAAGATGCGCTTCGAAAACCGGCGCCTCAACGAGGCACTGACCGAACAAAGGGTGCGCGAGCGCACCGCGGTGCTGGAGGCGGCCAACGCTCACAAGTCGGCCTTCCTGGCCACCGTCAGCCATGAGATCCGCACGCCGATGAATGCCATCATCGGCATGAGCGGCCTGCTGATGGACACCCCGCTGAACCCCGAGCAGCGCGACTACGCGGCCACCATCCGCGACAGCGGCGAGACCCTGCTCACCATCATCAACGACATCCTGGACTTCTCGAAGATCGAGGCCGGGCGCATGGACATCGAGAGCCATCCCTTCGAGCTGCGCGACTGCATCGAGTCGGCCCTGGATCTGGTGGCCCCCCGCGCGGCCGAGAAGCAGGTGGAGCTCGCCTTCGAGCCGCAGGGCGAGCTGCCGGCCGTGGTGCAGGGCGATGTGACGCGCCTGCGCCAGGTGCTGCTCAACCTGCTGTCCAACGCCGTCAAGTTCACGCCGCAGGGGGAGGTGGTCGTCGAGCTGGGCCGCGCCGACGGCGAGCTGCGCTTCACCGTCCGCGATACCGGCATCGGTCTCAGCGCCGAGGCCCTGGGGCGGCTGTTCCAGCCCTTCATGCAGGCCGACAGCAGCACCACCCGCCAGTACGGCGGCACCGGCCTGGGCCTGGCCATCAGCCGCCGGCTGGTCGAGCTGATGGGCGGGCGGCTGTGGGCCGAGAGCGCCGGTCCCGGCCAGGGCTGCCGCTTCTGCTTCACGCTGCCGGAGCAGGCGGCGGCCCTCGCCCCCGGCCCGCGGCGCGACCTGATCGGTGCGCAGCCGGCGCTCAAGGGCCGGCGCATGCTGGTCGTCGACGACAACGCGACCAACCGGCGCATCCTGGCGCTGCAGGCGGGCAAGTGGGGCATGGTGGTGCGCGACACCGCGTCGCCGCTGGAGGCCCTGCAGCTCGCGCTGTCCGAGCCCTTCGACCTCGCGGTGCTCGACATGCACATGCCCGAGATGGACGGCGTGGCCCTGGCCCGGCGCCTGCGCGATCTGAAGCCGGCGCTGCCGCGCGTGCTGTTCACGTCGCTGGGCCGGCGCGATGTGGAGGCGGGCCTGTTTGCCGCGCTGATGATGAAGCCGCTGCGCCAGAGCCAGCTCTTCGACACCCTGGTGACCGTGCTGCACCACGAGGCGGTGCCCGAGCCGACGGCAGCACCCTTGCCGCGGCCGGAGGCCGGCCTGGCCCAGCGCCACCCGCTGCGCATCCTGCTCGCCGAGGACAACGCAGTGAACCAGAAGCTGGCGCTGCGCCTGCTGGCCCAGATGGGCTACCGGGCAGACGTGGCGGCCAACGGCGTCGAGGCGGTCGAGTCCGCCCAGCGCCAGCCCTATGACCTCGTGCTGATGGATGTGCAAATGCCTGAAATGGATGGCCTGGATGCGACCCGGCTGCTGGTGGAAAAGTTGGGCGAACAGCGCCCGCGCGTCGTGGCCATGACCGCCAACGCGATGCAGGGTGACCGCGAACGCTGCATGGCCGCCGGGATGGACGACTACATCACCAAGCCGGTGCGGGTGGAGGCCCTCGTCGCCGCCTTGAAGCAGACCCCCCGCCGCCCGGAGGCCGCATGAGTGCATCGCCTCAGCCCGAGTCCGCGGAGGCGCTGCGCGCCCGGCTGGCGCAGCGCGAGGCCGAGCTGGCGGTCATCAACGCGGTGCAGCGTGCGTTGTCCGAGCAGAAGGACCTGACGTCGATCTACCGTGCCGTTGGTGACCGGCTCCGCGAGGTCTTCGACGCCCAGGTCTGCCTGATCGGGCTCTTCGACCTGGAGGCCGGCGTCGAGCGGTTTGCCTACAACTGGGAAAACGGCGAGCGGGTCGAGTCCGCACCGCGCCCGCTGAACCCGATCCGCCAACGGCTGATCGAGACCCGCCAGACCTATTGGAACAACCGCGTCCCCGAGCAGCCTGCGCCCGGCCACGGCCGGATTGGTGACACGGCCTGGCCGAAGTCGAATCTGTTCGTCCCGCTGCTGGCCAACGATCAGGCGTTCGGTTACGTCAGCCTGCAAAACATCGACCGCTTTGATGCCTTCACCGAGGCCGATGTGCGCTTGCTCGAAACCATCGCCGGCAGCCTGTCCAGTGCGCTGGAGAACGTGCGGTTGTTCAACGAGACCCAGACCCTGCTCAAGGAAACCGAGCAGCGCAACGCCGAGCTTGCGGTCATCAACGCGGTGCAGACCGCGCTGGCCGGGCGGCTGGACCTGGCCGACATCTACGTGGTCATCGGCGACGAGTTGGCCAAGATCTTTGGCGAGCAGGGCGTCACCATCCGCGTCATCGACCGGGCGCGCGGCATGGTGAGCTACCCCTACCGGCTGATCGATGGTCGTCGTGAGCTGTCCCCCTTCGAGACCGAGCTGATTGGCTTCACCGGCGAAGTGCTGAGAACCGGCCAGCCCCTGCTCGTGAACGAGAACCTGGAGGCCCGCGCGGCGGCCCTGGGCAGCAAGCCGGTGCTGGGTGCCCAGCCCAAGTCGCAGTTGCTGGTGCCCATGATCGTGGCAGGCGAAACCCGGCTGGTGCTGACCCTGCACGACATGCACCGCGAGCATGCTTTCGACGAGGCCGACGTGCGCCTGCTGCAGACGCTGGCCAGCAGCATGTCGGTGGCGATGGAGAACGCGCGTCTGTTCGACGAGACGCAGCGGCTGCTGAAAGAGACCGAAGCCCGCAATGCGGAGCTGGCGGTGATCAATGCGGTGCAGGCAGCCCTGGCCGGGCGGCTCGACATGCAGGGCATCTATGAGGCGGTCGGTAGGCACGTGCAGGAAGTCTTCCCACTTTTCGACGTGAGCGTGCGCCTGCTAGACCGCGAGGCTGAGCAAGTGCGTGTCGCCTACTACACGTCTCGCGGCGTGCAGCAGACGATGGCACCCTATCCGCTGCGGGGCTTCGCGCGCCAGGTCATGGAGACCGGCCAGCCCCTCCTGCTGAACGAAGGCGTGGCCGAAGCCATGAAGGCTGCCGTGACGCTGGCTCTCAGTGACCGCTGCCCGCAATCGCTGCTGTTTGTTCCCTTGTGCACCGAAGGGCGGGTGACGGGCCTACTGAGCCTGATCGACTTCGAGCGTGAGCATGCGATCCGTCGGTCGGACCTGAGCCTGCTGGAAACCCTAGCGCGCAGCATGGGCGTGGCGCTGGAGAACGCCCGCCTGTTCGACGAAACCCAGCGGCTGCTGAAGGAGACCGAGCAGCGCCATGCCGAATTGGCGGTGATCAACAGCATCCAGCAGGGCATCTCGGGCTCGCTCGACTTCCAGGTCATCGTGGATCTGGTGGGTGACAAGCTGCGCGACGTCCTGCACACCAGCAACCTGGGCATCGACTGGTTCGACCCGGAAACCGGCATGCTGCATCCGCTGCATGTCTACGAGAAGGGGCAGCGATTGAACCTGGCGCCCTGGAAGCCGTCGCCAGGCAGCCCCCGAGAGCAGGTGCTGCACACCCGACACCACCGCGTGTTCGGCACGGTCGCCGAACAACGCGCCGCCGGCTCGACGCTGGTGGACGGCACCGACCAGGAACTGTCGCTGGTGTACATGCCGATCGTTGCCGGTGATCGGGCGCTGGGCATCCTGACCTTGACGGATTACGAGCGCGAGCATGCGTTCGGGCCCTCCGAGATTCGGCTGCTGCAGACCGTGGCCTCCTCCCTGGGCACGGCGCTGGAGAACGCCCGCTTGTTCGACGAAACCCAGCGGTTGCTGAAGGAGACCGAGCAGCGCTCCACCGAGCTGGCCATCATCAACGACATCCAGCAGGCCATGGCCTCGCGGCTGGAGATGAAGGGCGTGATCGACCTGGTGGGCGACCGCCTGCTGCAGCTGTTCGGCGGCCGGGACATCACCATCGGCCTGCTCGATGAAGCCCAGGGCCAGGTGCACTACCCCTACTGGACAGACAGCGGCGAGCGCCGCCCGGTGGAGCCCCAGCCACTCGCCACGGCGGCGCTGGCGCGCGAGGTGCTGCGCATCCGCCGCACTCTGCGCATCGATGCTGACCTGGCGGGCTTCCGGCGCGGGCTGGGCGGCGTGCTGCCCGAGGGCGTCGTCGAGGCCTGCTGCACATTGATGGTGCCGCTGGTCGATGGCGAGCGCGTGTTCGGCTTTGTCAGCGTCGACGATCTGGAGCGTGAGCACGCCTTCAGCGACGGCGACCAGCGCCTGCTCGAAACCCTGGTCGCCGGCATGAGCGTGGCCCTTCAGAACGTCCGGCTGCTCAACGAAACCCGCGAGGCCCTGGCCGGGCAGACGGCGGGTGCCAACATCCTGCGGGTGATCAGCAGCTCGCCGGGCGATGTGCGGCCGGTGCTGGACGTCATCGTGGATGCAGCGCTCGAGCTGCTGCACTGCACGACCGCCGTGGTCATGCAGACCGACGGGCGCAGCTACCGGACGACTGCCTGGGCCCGGGCCTCGGGCGAGCGCAGGGTGGAGGCGGCGCCAAGCCGGCCGGTCGACCCCGCCGTGGATCTGGTGTCGCAGGTCATCACCACCCAGCGGCTGCACCACCTGCCCGACTGGACGCGGGCCACGCTGCCGCCGGGGGACGAGGGCGTGGCCGAGGCGCTGGGCATCGCGTCCAGCCTGATCCTGCCGCTGATGCGGCTCGGCGACTGCATCGGTACGCTGGTGTTTGCGCGCGATCGCCCCGGCCCCTTCTCCCCGCAGGAGATCGCCGTGGCGCAGTCCCTGTGTGACCAGGCGGTGATCGGCATCGAGAACGCGCGGCTGTTCAACGAGACCCGGGAGGCGCTCGAACAGCAGACGGCCAGTGCCGAGGTGCTCAAGGTCATCAGCGGTTCGCCCACGGACGTGCAGCCGGTGTTCGACCGCATCGTGGCGCTGGCGCGCGATCTGGGGAAAGCCGACCGGGCCTTGCTGTTCCGCCTGGAGGGCGACGGGTTGCAGCTGGCGGCCTTCTGCAAGAACGACGGTGATCCGGCCTTCCGGCTGGCACCAGGGCAGCGCATCGGGCTGACGCGCGGCAGCGTGGCGGCGCGCGCCGTGATGTCGCGAAACGCCAGCCTCATCGAGGACACCCTGCTCGACCCAGACTACGACGCCGGCATGGCCTACGGCGCCCGGCGCGTGTACAGCGTGCCCCTGCTGCGCGACGGCGAGCCCATCGGGGCCATCAACCTGGCCTGGCGGGAGCCCGGCAGCGTGCCGGCCTCGGTGCAGCGCATCATCCCCACCTTTGCCAGCCAGGCGGTCATCGCTATCGGCAATGTGGGCCTGTTCAACGAAACCCGCGAGGCCCTGGAGCGGCAGACGGCGAGTGCCGACATCCTGCGTGTGATCAGCCAGTCACCGAGCGATGTGATGCCGGTCGAGGAAGTCATCGTCGCCGCAGCCCGCCGTTTGCTCGGCTGCTACCGAACGGCGTTTCTGCGCCTGGAGGGCGGTGGCTTTGTGGCCACGCGAACGTCCACGGCGCAAGGCGTGCTGCCCGGCCATTTCGCTCAGGTGCCGCTGGACCCGGCGCACAACTTCCCGTCGCGGGCCCTGCTGTCCCGTGCGCCGCTGCACATCCCGGACTGGTCGGCGATCGAGCTCACGCCGCATGAGCAGGAGGTGCGGCGCAGCTCGGGCGTGTGCGCCTCGCTGATGCTGCCGCTGCTGCGCGGTACGGACGGTGTCGGGCTCGGCGTGCTGGTCTTCCAGCGAGATCACCCCAAGGCCTTCAATGCCAAGGACATCGCGCTGGCGCAATCCTTCGCCGACCAGGCGGTGATCGGCATCGAGAACGTGCGGCTGTTCAACGAGACCAAGGACGCGCTGGAGCGCCAGACCGCCACCGCCGAGATCCTCAAGGTCATCGCCCAGTCGCCGGACGATGTTCAGCCGGTGCTGGACGCGATTGCCGGCAGCGCCCGCCGGCTGCTGGACGGGCACTCGGCGTCGGTCTGGCGCCGGGACGGGGAGCGCACGCGGATGGTGGCGTTCACCGAGGTGGGTGCTCAGGACCGCGAGGCGCTGCAGGGCTGGACCTCCGGCATCGACCTGAGCGAGACCTATGCGCTCGACCCGCAGATCACCGGTGAGGCCATCCAGTTTGCCGACGTGTTGGCCGACCCGCGCGCGACAGCCACCAATCGGGAGGTTGCCCTGGCGCGCGGCTTCCGGGCCGTGGCCTCGGTGCCGCTGCTGCGCGATGGCGCGGTGCTCGGCAAGATCACCGTCACGCGGGCCGAGCCGGGTGACTTCCGCCCGCAGCAGATCGAGCTGTTGAAGACCTTCGCGGACCAGGCGGTCATCGCGATCGAGAACGTGCGGTTGTTCAACGACACCAAGGAGGCCCTGGGGCAACAGACGGCCACTGCCGAGGTGCTGCAGGTGATCAGCGGCTCGCCGACCGACGTGCAGCCCGTGTTCGACCGCATCGTGACGCTGGCGCGCGACCTGGGCCAGGCCGACCGGGCCCTGCTGTTCCGCCTGGACGGGGGCATGTTGAAGCTGGCTGCCTTCCGTCGTGACGATCAGGATCCGGCCTTCACCTGGGAGCGGGGCCAGCCCATGGCGCTGACGCGCGGCAGCGTGGCGGCGCGCGCGATCCTCGCGCGCGAGGCCTGCCTCATCGAAGACACCCTGCTGGACGCCGACTATGACCCGGCGCTGGCTCATGGCGCCCGGCGGCTCTACAGCGTGCCGCTGCTGCGCGACGGCGAGCCCATCGGGGCCATCAACCTGGCCTGGCGGGAGCCCGGCAGCGTGCCGGCCTCGGTGCAGCGCATCATCCCCACCTTCGCCAGCCAGGCGGTCATCGCCATCGGCAATGTGGGCCTGTTCAACGAAACCCGCGAGGCGCTGGAGCGGCAGACCGCGACGGCAGACATCCTCAAGGTCATCGCCGGCGCGCGCTCCGATGTGCAGCCCGTGCTTGACGCCATCGTGCGCAGCGCCCGCCGGCTGGTGAACGGCCACAGCGCGACGGCCTGGCGCTTGCAGGACGGCTTCGCCCACCTCGTGGCCTTCACGCCCTCCGACCCCGAGGCCGATGCCGTGCTGCTCAGCCAGGGGCCGCTGTCGGTGGCCGATCATTTCCTGCTCGCCCCGGCGCGCACCGGCCAGCCCCAGGTGGTGGCCGACATGGAGACCCAGCCGGGCTTGCCCGAGGTCTCGCGCGAGGTGGCGCGGCGGCGCGGCTACCGCAGCCTGCTGGGCATGCCCATGCTCAACAACGGCGTCGTCACCGGCATCATCGCTGTCACGCGGTCCGAGGCCGGCGACTTCCTGCCGCGTCATGTCGATCTGCTGCGCACCTTTGCCGACCAGGCCGTCATCGCGACCGAGAACGTGCGGCTGTTCAACGACACCCGCGAAGCACTCGAACGGCAGACCGCCACGTCCGAGGTCTTGCAGGTGATTGCCGGTTCGATGGCGGATGCACGGCCGGTGTTCGACCGCATCCTCGCCAGTGCCGAGCAGTTGTTCGATGCCGATCAGCTCGGCATCTTTCTGGTCGGTGACGACGGCCAGCTGCACCATGCGGTCGGGCGCGGTCTGCATCACGAAGAGATCGCCGCCCTGTTCCCGATCCCGTTCAAGGGGTCGGCGGCGGAGACCACGATCGCGCGCGGCCGCGTGACCAGCTACCACGACGTGCTGCATGGCGAGGGCGTGCCGTCCGGCTTGCGCAGACTGGCCCAGCGCTACGGCAGCAACTACTGCCTGGCCCAGGCACCGATGATGTGGAAGGGGCAAGGCGTCGGGACGATCAATGTGGGGCGCCTGGACATGCGGCAGTTCAGCGCGCAGGAGTGTGAGCTGCTCGAAACCTTTGCCAACCAGGCCGTCATCGCGATCCAGAACGCCCGGCTGTTCAGCGAAGCCCAGGCCGCACGCGCCGCGGCCGAGGCCGCCAACGAAGCCAAGAGTGCCTTCCTGGCGACCATGAGCCACGAGATCCGCACGCCGATGAATGCCGTCATCGGCATGAGCGGCCTGCTGCTGGACACGCCGCTCAATGCCGAGCAGCGCGACTTCGCCACCACCATCCGCGACAGCGGCGACGCGCTGCTGACCATCATCAACGACATCCTCGATTTCTCGAAGATCGAGGCCGGGCGGATGGACATCGAGCACCAGCCCTTCGACCTGCGCGAGTGCGTCGAGAGCGCACTCGACCTGGTCGGCCAGCGCGCCGCGCAGAAGCACCTGGACCTGGCCTACCTGTTCGAGGGCGAGGTGCCGGCCGCGATTGCGGGCGATGTGACGCGGCTGCGCCAGATCCTGCTCAACCTGCTGAGCAATGCGGTCAAGTTCACGGAGCATGGCGAGGTGGTGCTCAGCGTGGCCGTTGAGGGCGACGAGCAGACCGGCGAAGGCGGCCTGCTGCACTTCACCGTCCGCGACACCGGCATCGGCCTGACCCCAGAGGCCATCGGCCGGCTGTTCCAGAAGTTCAGCCAGGCGGACGCCTCCACCACCCGCAAATACGGCGGCACCGGCCTGGGCCTGGCGATCAGCAAGCTGCTGGCCGAGCTGATGGGCGGCCGCATGTGGGTGGAGAGCGCCGGGCCGGGGCAGGGTTCGAGCTTCCACTTCACCATCTCCGCGCCGCGCGCCGAGCTGCCCGAGGCCAGCCGCCGCGAGTTCTTTGGCGACCAGCCCGGCTTGAAGGGGCGGCGGCTGCTGGTGGTCGACGACAACGCCACCAACCGCCGCGTGCTGGCGCTGCAGACCGCCAAATGGGGCATGGTGCCGCGCGACACTGAAAGCCCCGCCCAGGCCCTCGCCTGGGTGCGGGCCGGCGAGGCCTTTGACCTGGCGGTGTTGGACATGCACATGCCCGAGATGGACGGCGTGTCCCTGGCCCGCCAGCTGCATGCGGCCGCGCCGCAACTGCCCCTGGTGCTGTTCAGCAGTCTCGGTCGCACCGAGGTCGGGGCCGGCGCCGAGCTGTTCGCCGCCGCCCTGCACAAGCCGCTGCGCCAGAGCCAGTTGCACGACACCCTGGTCACGCTGATGGCCGGCCAGGCCCAGCCCGTGCCCGAAGCGCCGGTCAAGCCCAGGCTGGACGCGGCCATGGCCGAGCGCCACCCGTTGCGCATCCTGCTGGCCGAGGACAACGCCGTGAACCAGAAGCTGGCACTGCGGCTGCTCAGCCAGATGGGCTACCGCGCCGATGTGGCAGCCAACGGCGTCGAGGCGCTGGAGGCGGTGGCCCGGCAGACCTATGACGTGGTGCTGATGGATGTGCAGATGCCCGAGATGGACGGCCTGGAGGCCTCGCGGCGGCTCAACCAGCTGCGGACCCGACCGCGCATCGTCGCGATGACTGCCAACGCAATGCAGGGCGACCGCGAAGCGTGTCTCGCGGCGGGCATGGACGACTACGTCACCAAGCCGATCCGGGTGGAGGCGCTGGTGGCTGCACTTGAGGCCACTCAGGCGATGGGGCACCAGTCATGAGTCGACTAGAGGATCGAGCCATGCACCGTGCACAGGATGCGTCGGGCCTGGCTGCGCCCGAGTGGCTCTCGCGCCTTCTGGCATGGTCGTCCGATCCGGGCGATTCGTCGGACTTGCGGATACGAAAGCAGATCGGCGTGTCACTCGCGGCGGTGACCATTCCAGTGTTTTTTCTCTACGGTGGCTTCTATTTCGCCAACGGCGCCTCGGGTGCTGGCTGGGCTGCAGTGGCCGGGGGCTTGTGGGACATTTGTTGCCTGCTTCTGTACCGGAAGACCAGAAACTACACGCTGTTCCTTCGCTTGTTCATGCCGGGCTATCAGCTGGCGTTGTTGGCGGTGCATCTGCTGCTGGGAGGGTTTTCATCCTCTGCGCATGTCTTGGTCTACATGCTGGTGACGTTGCTGATTGCTCCAGCGATTGCTGAACTGCGTCAGGTGCGCGCTTGGGTGTGTCTCACGGTAGTGTTGTTGGTGGTGGCAGGCGTCGCGGAGTTCTTCATTCCGCATGGGAACCCGTTGTCGGCCAATGCGCTGACGGTCTTGACGATTTGCAACCTGCTCGGCTTTTGTGCGGTGGTCTGGATCCCTCACCACCTGTCGACCCTGAGTCTGCATTTACTCAATGCCGAAGTCGCCAGGGCACATGCCGCTGCCGATGCCGCCAATCAGGCCAAGAGCGAGTTTTTGGCCACGATGAGCCACGAGATCCGCACGCCGATGAACGGCGTGATCGGCATGACCGGGCTGCTGCTCGATACGCCGCTGAACCCCGACCAGCGCGAGCAGGCCCAGACCATCCGCGACTCGGCCGAGGCGCTGATGACGGTGATCAACGACATCCTGGACTTCTCCAAGATCGAGGCCGGCAAGATGAGCGTCGAGGCCGTGCCCTTCGTGCTGCGGGAGGTGTTGGAGGCTTGCCTGGAGGTGCTGCGCTACAAGGCCGCAGAAAAAAGCATCGTGCTGACCCTGAACGCTGCACCCGACCTGCCCGAGGCCGTGCGCAGCGACCCGACCCGGCTGCGCCAGATCCTGCTGAACCTGCTGTCCAACGCGGTCAAGTTCACACCGCGCGGCGAGGTCAAGCTCACGGTGACGCGCGGCGAAGGCGACCGGCTGTGCTTTGCGGTGCAGGACAGCGGCATCGGCTTGAGCGCCGAGCAGCAGGGGCGGCTGTTCCAGCGCTACGAGCAGGCCGAGGGCGGCACTGCGCGGCAATACGGCGGCACCGGCCTGGGCCTGGCCATCAGCAAGACGCTGGCGGAGCTGATGGGCGGCGGCATGAGCGCCGAGAGCGCCGGGCCGGGCCAGGGCAGCACCTTCCGCTTCGACATCCGGGCCCCGGCCTGCGAGCGGCCGGCCACCGCCAAGCCTTCGGCCAGCCTGCCCGACCCTGAGCTGGCCAGCCGCCACCCGTTGCGCATCCTGCTGGCCGAGGACAACGCGGTGAACCAGAAGCTGGCGCTGCGGCTGCTCAGCCAGATGGGCTACCGCGCCGATGTGGCGGGCAATGGCATCGAAGCGCTGGAGGCGGTGGCGCAGCAGACCTATGACGTGGTGCTGATGGATGTGCAGATGCCCGAGATGGACGGCCTGGAGGCCTCGCGGCGGCTCAACCAGCTGCGGACCCGACCGGACATCGTCGCGATGACCGCCAACGCAATGCAGGGCGACCGCGAAGCGTGTCTCGCGGCAGGTATGGACGACTACGTCACCAAGCCGATCCGGGTCGAGGCGTTGGTGGCGGCGCTGCAGGCGGTCAAGGTGCGGGCATGAGGCGCGCCATGTTCTGGAGCTGGTTCGCTGCATGGACGCTCGGGCTGTGGCTCTGTTTGCTGCCGGCAATGTCGGAGGCCTCGTCGCTGCCCATCAGCTATCGGTGTGGCGATCCGCTCTCGCTGGAGCAGGCTCGCACTGCCAGCGGTTGGGTGAACGCGCCGGATGGCAAGCTACCTCGTTTGGCGGGCCGTGACTGTTGGGTACGCCTGGTGGCACCAAACCCGGCGGATGGCCCGCTGACGATCCTCGTGCCCCCCGCCAGGCTCACGCGGCTGACGCTTTACGACGATCGGGGTCATGTGCTCGCTTCAGGCACAGACACCGAGCCTCGCCAAGGTTGGATGATCGGGTTCACCGAAGAGGTGAACCTGGTGCTGCCCGTACCGCAGCCGGCTGGTGCCGGGTTTTGGGTACAGGTTTCAGGCAACTCCACGTACCTGAAATTTGTAGCGCGGCCGGCCGACGATCTGCCCGCACAGACGTTTCGCGCGGTGCAGCCGGCCATCATGCTCGTCACCGTTTGCAGCCTGCTGAGCCTGGTCGCACTGGGCCTGGGCCTCAAGACGGGGGATCGTCGTCAGTACGTCTACACGGTCTATTTCGGCTTCAGCGCGTCGGGGATGGCGATGGCCTTCGGCCTGCCAATCCTGTGGTTCGACGCCTTCCCTGCGCTGCGCGTTTTGGAGCCGCTCTACTACCCCCTCGGCAATGCATTGACGCTGATCACAGTGGTCGAATTGTTGAGCGGACGCAGACGTTCGCCGCACCTTGCGTGGCTGCTGATCGCATTGGCCATGCTGCACCTGCCGAACGCGCCTCTTTGGTTGATCGACCGGGGCGTGGCCAACCATGTGAACAGCGCGCTCGTGCTGATGGCCCAGGGCCTTGTCTTGGTCATCTGCTGGCAGGTGGTGAGGCAGGGCCACCGCGTCGGTTGGCTCGCAGCCGGCTGGATGGTCGTTGACCTGATCGCTTGGGGGCCCTGGCTGGTGGGCGACCTGGCCTCCATAGTCTGGCCGTTCGATGCGGGTTCGCTTCAGCCCCAGGGTTGGTTGCAGGTGCTCACCCAGGTGGGCTTGCCGACGATCTTCGTCGGCGACATCGTGCTGCGCGCCTGGCGCCAAGTGCAGCGTTCGCGCCAGCTTGCCGTGCAGGAGGCCCAAGCTCGTGCCCAAGCGGAGGCGGCGTCGGTAGCCCGCGCCGCCGCCGACGCCGCCAACCAGGCCAAGAGCGAGTTCCTGGCCACGATGAGCCACGAGATCCGCACGCCGATGAATGGCGTGATCGGCATGACCGGGCTGCTGCTGGACACGCCGCTGAACCCCGACCAGCGCGAGCAGGCCCAGACCATCCGTGACTCGGCCGAGTCGCTGATGACGGTGATCAACGACATCCTGGACTTCTCCAAGATCGAGGCCGGCAAGATGAGCGTCGAGGCTCTGCCGGTGCGGCTGCGTCCGCTGCTCAATGGCTGCATGGACGTCGTGCGGTTCCGGGCCGCCGAGAAGAGCGTGTCGCTGGTGCTGGACGCGCCGGCCGAGCTGCCGGAGGCGGTGCTCACCGACCCGACCCGGCTGCGCCAGGTGCTGCTGAACCTGCTGACCAATGCCGTCAAGTTCACGCCACAGGGCGAGGTGAGGCTGGTCGTGCGGCGGGGCGGCGCAGACCGGCTCGTCTTTGAGGTGCGCGACACGGGCATCGGCCTGACGCCCGAGGCGCTGGGGCGGCTGTTCCAGCGCTACCAGCAGGCCGAGGCCGGCACCGCGCGACAGTACGGCGGCACCGGCCTCGGCCTGGCCATCAGCCGCACGCTGGCCGAGCTGCTGGGAGGAAGCCTGACGGCCGGCAGCGCCGGGCCGGGGCAGGGCAGCAGCTTCCGCTTTGAGATCCATGCGCCGGCCTGCGAGGCGCCGGCGGCGGTGGCGCCGGTCCGCTTGGAGGCCGGCATGGCCGCGCGCCATCCGTTGCGCATCCTGCTGGCCGAAGACAACCTCGTGAACCAGAAGCTCGCCCTGCGCTTGCTAGGGCAGATGGGCTATGCCGCCGATCTCGCGGTCGACGGCGCCCGGGCGGTGGAGGCCGTCATGCACCGGCCCTACGATGTGGTCCTGATGGACGTGCAGATGCCCGAGATGGATGGCCTGGCCGCCACGCGGGCGCTGGTGGCGGCGCTCGGCACCGCGCGGCCGCGGATCGTGGGCATGAGTGCCAATGCGACGGTCGAGGACCGCGCAGCGGGGCGGGACGCCGGCATGGACGATTACGTCAGCAAGCCGGTGCGCGTGGATGAGCTGGTGCAGGCCCTGCTGAGGGTGCCGGTGCGGACGGAGGGAGCGTGAGATGGCAACGAGCGTGATTGACGAGCAGGTGTTCGCCGAGCTGCAAGCCAGCGCCGGCGCCGACTTTGTCGTGGAGCTGGTGGACTCCTTCCTGGAGGACGCGCCGCAGGCGCTGGCGGCGCTGCGGGCCGCTGCCGTCAGCGGTGACGCGGTGGCCTTCCGTCGGCATGCGCATACGCTGAAGTCCAACGGCCACACCTTCGGCACGCTGGCGCTGGCCGAGGCGGCACGCGTGCTGGAGCACACGCCGCTTGCGGCGCTGGGCGACGGCGCGATGGCCCAGGTCGACGCGCTGCTGGCCTTGTACGACGAGGCGGCCGCGGCGCTGCGGGAGCGCTGCCATGCGTGAGCGGCGTGCCGGCACGGCCCGCGTGCTGCTGGCGGATGACAACCGCGTCAACCGCCTGCTGCTGGCCCGCCATGTGGAGCTGCTGGGCCACCAGGTCGAGATGGTCGAGGACGGCCTGGCCGCGCTGGAGCGGGCGCAGCAGCAGGCCTTTGACCTCGTGCTGATGGACATCGACATGCCGGGGCTGAACGGCTTTGAGCTGCTCGAGCGCTTGCGTGAGCACCCCGAGCTGCGCGAGCTGCCGGTCATCGTCACTTCGGCGCTGGAGGGCATGGACGGCGTGGTGCGCTGCATCGAGCTGGGGGCCGAGGACTATCTGCGCAAGCCGGTGAACCTGGTGCTGCTGAAGGCGCGCATCGGCGCGGCGCTGGAGCGCAAGCGGCTGCGCGACCAGCAGCGCGAGCTGGTGCGGCGCTTTGCGACCCGCGAGGTGGCTCAGGATCTGGAGGCCGAGGGCTTTGCGCTCGGCGGTCGCCGGGCCCAGGCCACGGTGATGTTCTGCGACATCCGCGGCTTCACCAGCCTGGTCGAGTCGCAGCCGCCCGAGGACATCATCGAGCTGCTCAACACCTACTACACACTGATGTTCGCGGCCATCAACGAGCATGGCGGCGTGGTCAACCAGATGATCGGCGACGGGCTGATGGCCGTGTTCGGCGCGCCCAAGCCGCTGCAGGCACCGGGGCGCTGCGCGCTGCTGGCGGCGGCCGAGATGGTCGAGATGGTGGCGCAGTTCAGCGAGGAGCAGCGCGCTCTGGGCAAGCCCGAGGTGCGCATCGGCGTCGGCGTGGCCAGCGGCGATGTGGTGGCCGGCTACACCGGCACCCGCAGCCGCGCGACCTACACCTGCATCGGCGACACCGTGAACGTCGCCGCGCGGCTGGAGGCGCACACCAAGCTGGCCGGCCACGCGGTGCTGTTCGACGCCGCCACGCGCGAGCAGCTCGGCGATGCGCTGCCCAGCCTGGCGCTCGGGCCGGTGCAGTTCAAGGGCAAGCGCAGCGAGGTTGACGTGTTTGCCCTGTCTTCGTCCTGAGGTGCTGCGGCACCCGTTTGCTTTTGCCCTGACATGACTGACATCCTTGCCACCGTCCTCGGCCTGATCGGCGCCGGCCTGATGCTCGCCAGCTACCTGATGAAGAGCATGCTGCCGCTGCGCATCGCGGCGCTGTCGGCCTGCTGCTTTCTGGTGGCCTATGGCGCGCTCAAGCAGGCCCTGCCGACCCTGCTGCTCTACGGCGTGCTGATCCCGATCAACATCAAGAAGACGCTGCAGATGCGCCAGCTCGTCAAGGCCATCGAGAAGGCGCGCGACGACACGCCGGTGTCGGAATGGCTGCTGCCGCATATGCACCGCCACACCGTGCCTGCCGGCAAGCGGCTGTGGAGCCAGGGCGATGCCGCGACCGAGATGCTCTACCTGGACAGCGGCTCGCTGCGCCTGGTGGAGTACGACGAACTGCTGCCGCCCGGCAGCCTGGTCGGCGAGATCGGGCTGTTCGCGCCGGACAACCGCCGCACGCTGTCTCTCGAGGCCGCGACGGACTGCGTCGTCTACAGCCTGAGCGCCGAGGAGATGGCGCTGCTGTACTACCAGAACCCCAAGCTGGGCTTTCACGTGATGCGGCTGATCGTCGCGCGGCTGATGCGCGACACGGCCCGGCACCGCGCGCCGGCCACGCCGGCCGCCGGCGCCTAAACCAGCGTCAGCGGCGCCCGGAACACATAGCCGACGCGGGACTTGCTCTGCAGCGGCACCAGCGCCGGCGTGGCCCGTTCGATGCGCCGGCGCAGCCGGTAGATGGTGGCCGAGAGGCCGTCGTCTTCGCTGCCCTCGGGCACCTCGCGGCCCAGCTTGGCCAGCAGCGCCTCGCGCGTGACCGGCTCGCCGCCGGCGGCCGCAAAGCACTCCAGCAACTGGCGGTCGGCGTCGCTGAGCTGGATGCGGGTGCCGTCCGGCACGATGAGCTCACCGCTGGCGCGGTCCAGCCGCCAGGCCGCGTCGGCGGCCGAGGGCTTGGCCACGCGGCGCTGCACCGCGGCGATGGCCAGCGCCACCTGTTCGAACTGCACCGGTTTGACGAGATACATGTCCGCCCCGGCCGTGATGACCTCGCGAAACACCTCGGGGCCCAGCCGGCCGGAGACGACGACGACGCCCGCATCGGTGCGGCGCCGCAGGATCTTGATCAGTTCCACGCCATTGACGCCGGGCAGCATCAGGTCGACGAGGTAGAAGTCGAACGAGAACGCGTCCGGTGCGGCCAGCAGGGCGTTGCTGTCGTCGAAGCGGCTGACCGCGATGCCCTGCTGCTCCTGCAGGAACTGGGTCAGGAACTCCGAGTACTCGGCATCGTCATCGATCAGGGCAAGGGTCTTGGGCTGCATGGCGTCGTGGGGTGCTCGGGGCAGCCGCCAAGTTTGCCGCAGGATCGCGGCGTCATTCGCGCTCAGCTTGCAGCTGGCTGCACTTCGTGCCGGGTTTCGAGCCCGGCCGGGCCATAAATGATCGACACTTGCGGGGGCTCGTGAGAAATCGAGAACCGGCCTGCCCTGGAGACCGACGATGGTGGACGCCGCTTGCGATGAACCTGCCGACGATCCGCTGGCCTGGCTGAAGCCCGGCCATCGTGCGGCGCCCGCCGATGCCGTGCCGCGCATCCAGGCGCTGTGCCAGGACTGGGCGGATCTCTATGCGGCCATGTTCATCGTGCTCGCCACGCACCAGGAGCTGCCGCGCGACGTGCTGGCCGCGGCGATCAAGCAGTTCCGCAGCGACCTCGACGTCTACACCCGCGACGATGTCGTTGGCCTGCTGACGGCGATCTGGAACGGCGGGCGCAGCGGCTTCGACGCGGTACTGCGCACGCGCGCGAACTCGCCGCGGGGCGGCGGCGGCCTGTCCTGGGTCAAGGAGTGACGGCGCGCAGCGGCGATCAAGCCTTCAGCCCGAGGGCGCGCCAGCCGTCGAGGCCGAGCTTTTCGAGCGTGTCGAGGTTGGCCTCGAAGATCGCGGCCGTGTCGGGCATCGCGTCCACGGCGCGGGTGATGCTGTCCTCGCGCAGCAGGTGCAGCGTCGGGTAGGGCGAGCGGTTGCTGTAGTTGCCGATGTCATCCACCGGCGTGCCCTCGAACTGGTAGCCGGGGTGAAAGTCGGCGATCTGCAGGATGCCGTCGAGCTTCAGCTCATCGACGAGGGCGTCCGCCGCATCGAGGAAGTCGTTGAACTCGAGGAAGTCCGTCAACACGCCGGGGTGGATCAGCAGCGTGGTGTCGATCTCCTCGGGGTCGGCGCGGTTCAACGCCAGCAGCTCACGCGCCAGGTCCTTCAGCAGCGCCTCGGGCTCGGTCGCATCGCTGACGACATAGCGGATGCGGTTGTTCACATGCACTGCCTTCGCGAACGGGCACAGGTTCAGGCCGATGACGGCCTTGACGACCCAGTCGCGGGTGTCGGCGATGACTTGTTCGTGGTTCATGGCTTGGGGCTGTTCAGCCACTGTTCTGCAATGCGGACCCACATCGAGCCGCCGAGCGGGATGAGCTCGTCGTTGAAGTCGTAGCTGGGGTTGTGCAGCGTGCACGGCCCCAGGCCGTGGCCGCCGGCGCGGTGTTCGCCGTCGCCGTTGCCGATCAGGAAATAGCAACCGGGCTTGTCGAGCAGGTAGTAGCTGAAGTCCTCGGCGCCCATCGTGGGCTCGAAGTCCTGCACGTTGTCGGCGCCGACCATGTCGGTCAGCACGCGGCGCACGAACTCGGTCTCGGCGGCGTGGTTGATGGTCGGCGGGTAGTTGCGGCGGAACTCGAACTCGGCGGTCAGCTCGAAGGCGCCGGCCAGCTGCGCGGTCATCTCGCGCATGCGGCGCTCCAGCAGGTCCAGCAGCTCCAGCGTGAAGGTGCGCACGGTGCCTTCGAGCACGACCGAGTCTGGCACGACGTTGGTGGCCTCCCCGGCATGGATCATCGTGACCGAGATCACGCCGGGGTCGATGGGCCGCTTGTTGCGGCTGACGATGGTCTGGAAGGCCGTGACCAGCTGGCAGGCCGCCGGCACCGGGTCCAGGCCCAGGTGCGGCATGGCCGCGTGCGAGCCCTTGCCGCGCAGCGTGATCTTGAACTCGTTGCTGCTCGCGAACACCGGGCCGCTCTTGAGCGCGAACTGGCCGGCCTTCATGCCGGGCCAGTTGTGGGCGCCGAACATGGCCTCCACCGGGAACTTCTCGAACAGGCCGTCCTTGATCATCTCGCGCGCGCCGCCGCCGCCTTCTTCGGCCGGCTGGAAGACGAGGTAGACCGTGCCGTCGAAGTTGCGATGCGTGGCCAGGT
The DNA here is from genome assembly GCA_003963075.1 of Burkholderiales bacterium. Taxonomy (GTDB): domain Bacteria; phylum Pseudomonadota; class Gammaproteobacteria; order Burkholderiales; family Burkholderiaceae_C; genus Pelomonas. The sequence goes on along the minus strand of RXJV01000075.1, from coordinate 5,620 downwards.
GCTTGGCGGCCGCCAGCAGCATGGCGGTGTGGCCGTCGTGGCCGCAGGCGTGCATGCGGCCCAGGTAGCTGCTGGCGTGGGGGAACTGGTTGCGCTCGGTCATCGGCAGCGCGTCGATGTCGGCGCGCAGGCCCACCGCGCGGTCCGAACTGCCGTTCTTGATGATGCCGACGACGCCGGTGGTGCCGAGGCCGCGGTGGATGGGGATGCCCCAGTCGGTCAGCGCCTTGGCGATGACGTCGGCGGTGCGCTGCTCTTGGAAGCAGAGTTCTGGGTGCTTGTGCAGGTCGCGGCGGATGGCGGTGATCTCGGGCGCGTCCGCCAGGATGGCGTCGATGAGCTTCATTGCGGGTGACTTCCAGGCGCTGTAACAGGGCGAGTTTAGGATTGCGGGCGTGAAGATGCGCCGCCTCGCCCGCGGCTGGCTGTTCTGGCTGGCCTTGTTGCTCCCCATCGCCCAGGCGATGGCGGGGGTGCATGCGTTGTCGCATGCCACCGGCGAGCGGCTCGATGACCGCATCGGCCACCTGGTCCATTGCGACCTCTGCCTGACCGCGGCCGACCTGGGCACCGGAGCGCCCGCGGCCGAACCGTTGGTGCCGCTGGCCGGAATGGCGGTGCATGCCGCGCCGCTGAGCGCAGCCTGCGCCACGCGGCCCGCCGCCCGCCTGGGCCTGCCCCCGGTCCGCGCTCCACCCACCTCCGCTTGAACCTCAAGCCCTGCCGCCCCGATTCAGCGGGCGCGGTTGTTTGCGTTTCTCTGCGGAAGTGTTTGCTATGCGTTCCTTTGCCCTGGCGCCCCTCGCGGCGGCCTGTCTTCTCTCCGTGGCCGCGAAGGCCGATCCCGCCGAATCCCTCGACAAGGTCGTCGTGACCGGTAACCCGCTGAAGAGCCAGGTGCTGGCCCAGCCCAGCGATTCGCTCAGCGGCGACCAGCTCGTGCTGACCCGCGCTTCCACCCTCGGCGACACGCTGCAGGGCCTGGCCGGCGTGGCCGCCACCAATTTCGGCCCCAACGCCAGCCGCCCCAGCATCCGTGGCCTGGATGGCGACCGGGTGCGCATCCTGAGCAACTCCGGCGCGTCGGTGGACGCGTCCAACCTGAGCTTCGACCACGGCGTGGCCATCGACCCGCTGGTCATCGACAAGGTCGAGGTGCTGCGCGGCGCCGCGGCGCTGCTCTACGGCGGCAACGCGGTGGGCGGTGTCGTCAACACGCTGGACAACCGCATCCCGCGCGCGCTGATCAAGGGTTTGAGCGGTGCGGCCGAGGTGCGCCTGGGTGGCCCCTCCAACGACCGCAGCGGCGCCGTCGTGTTGGATGGCGGCGGCGGCCGCGCCGACGGTGGCTGGGGCTGGCATGCCGACCTCTCCGGCCGCGACGCCGGCGACCAGCGCGCGCCGCGCTTCTCCAGCCCGACGGACGGTGGCAGCGAGAGCCGCACGACGGTGCGCAACTCGGCCGCGCACAACCACAGCGCGGCGCTGGGCGGCTCGGTGTTCTTCAAGGGCGGCTATGCCGGCGTGTCGGTGGACGACTTCCGCAACACCTATGGCACCACGGTCGAGGACGCCGCCAAGATCAGGATGAAGCGCCAGCGCGTCGCCACGGCCGGCGAGTGGAGTGCCGAGGACGGCCCGGTGCGACGCCTGAGCTGGCAGCTCAGCCGCAACCGCTACGAGCACGCCGAGATCGACGGCGGCGTGGTTGGCACGACCTTCAAAAGCACCGGCACGGACGGCCGCGTCGAGCTGACGCACGCGCCGCTGGGCGCGATCAATGGCGTCATCGGCGTTCAATGGGAGACGCTGGACTTCTCGGCGCTGGGCGAGGAGGCCTTCGTGCCGAGCACGCGCACGCACAACACCGGCGTCTTCCTGCTGGAGCAATACCGACTTGGCGAACTGCAGTTGTCGGCCGGTGCCCGTCACGAGCAGGTGCGCGTGGATTCGGCCGGCGACACCGGGAACAGCGAAGGCCGCTTCGGCGACCCGTCGCAGCGCCGGTTCAGCCCCACCAGCCTGGCCTTCAGCGCCGTCTACCCGCTGGCCAGCGGTTGGAGCGCCAGTGCCAACCTGAACCGCACGCAGCGCGCGCCGGCCTATTACGAGCTGTTCGCCAACGGCCTGCACCTGGCCACCAGAGCCTTCGAGCGCGGCGACACGACGCTGGGCCTGGAGCGCTCGCGCGGTGTGGACCTCGGACTGAAGTGGGAGGGCGAGCGCAGCCATGCCCATGTCAATGTCTACGAGACGCGCTTCTCGAACTACATCGCGCTGCAGGCCAACGGCCAGACCGTGACGAACCCAGACGACGGCGCCGAGCTGCCGGTCTATGTCTTCCAGGGCGTGCCGGCACGGCTGCGCGGCATCGAGATCGAAGGCCGCTGGCAGGCGACACCGGTGCTGGCGCTGCTGGGCCAGTTCGACGCCGTGCGCGGCGAGAACACGCAGACCGGCGAGCCGCTGCCGCGCCTGGCGCCGCGCCGCGCGATGCTGGGCCTGGAGGCACAGCAGGGCGCCTGGTCGGGCCGGCTGGAGTGGCGCCTAGCTGCCCGCCAGGACCGCGTCGACGCCTTCGACACGCCGACAGCCGGCTATGGCACCGTGAGCGCGAGTCTGGCGCGCCAGCTCAAGCTTGGCGACCTGGACGGGCTGTGGTACCTGCGGCTGACCAACCTCACCGACAAGCTGGCCTACAACGCGACCGCGGTGCCGACCATCCGCGCCCTCGCGCCGCAGGCCGGGCGCTCGGTCAGCACCGGTCTTCAGCTCAGGTTCTGAGCCGGCCGTCAGGGCGGCGGGTATAACCCTGGTGCCTCGGCGCTCCGGCCGCGGGCGGCGTGCACGTCGAAGGTGCCTCGCGCACCAGAAGCTGCAGCCGAACGCGGGCGCGGAACTTGCGTCGTCGGGCAGGCACGAGGAGCAACGATGCAGACCGCCTTTGACGAGATGAATGCGGCAGGGTCAAACCCGGTCCGTGCCCACTACATGGCCTACGCCCGCTGGCTGGCCGATCAGCCCGAATCGCTGATGCGCGAACGGCGCGAGCAGGCCGAGCTGATCTTCCGCCGCGTGGGCATCACCTTCGCGGTCTATGGCGACAAGGACGCCGGCGAAGGCACCGAGCGCCTGATTCCCTTCGACCTGATCCCGCGGGTGATTCCCCACGCCGAGTGGACCACGATGCAGGCCGGCCTGGCCCAGCGCGTGACGGCACTGAACCGCTTCATCCACGACGTCTATCACGGCCAGGAGATCCTGAAGGCCGGCCTCGTGCCCGCCGACGAGATCCTGAACAACGCCCAGTTCCGCAAGGAGATGATGGGCGTGGACGTGCCGGGCAATGTCTACAGCCACATCGCCGGCGTCGACATCGTGCGCGCCGGCAATGCCGACGGCACCGGCGACTACTACGTGCTGGAGGACAACCTGCGCGTGCCCTCGGGTGTGAGCTATATGCTCGAGAACCGCAAGATGATGATGCGGCTCTTCCCCGAGCTCTTCGTCAACCACCGCATCGCGCCGGTGGCCCATTACCCGGACCTGCTGCTGGATACGCTGCGCAGCGTCGCGCCGCCCGGCGTGGCCGACCCGACGGTGGTCGTGATGACGCCCGGCATGTACAACTCGGCCTACTTCGAGCATGCCTTCCTCGCGCAGCAGATGGGCGTGGAATTGGTGGAAGGGCAGGACCTCTTCGTCGACGGCGGCTTTGTGTACATGCGCACCACGCGTGGTCCGAAGCGGGTGGACGTGATCTACCGCCGCATCGACGACGACTTCCTCGACCCCCAGGTGTTCCGCGCGGATTCGCAGCTCGGCTGCGCGGGCCTGGTGGAGGCCTACAAGGCCGGCAAGGTGACGCTGTCCAACGCCATCGGCACCGGCATTGCGGACGACAAGTCCATCTACCCCTATGTGCCGAAGATGGTGGAGTTCTACCTCGGCGAGAAGCCCATCCTGCAGAACGTGCCGACCTATGTCTGCCGCGAGAAGGACGACCTGGCCTACACGCTGGCGCATCTGTCCGAGCTGGTGGTGAAGGAAGTGCATGGCGCGGGCGGCTACGGCATGCTGGTGGGCCCGGCGGCCACGGCAGCCGAGGTCGAGGACTTCCGCGCCCGGCTGCTGGCCAACCCGGGCAACTACATCGCACAGCCGACGCTGTCGCTGTCCACCTGCCCGACCTTTGTGGAGAGCGGCGTGGCGCCGCGTCACATCGACCTGCGACCCTTTGTGCTGAGCGGGTCGAGCGTGCGCATGGTGCCGGGCGGGCTGACGCGGGTGGCCTTGAAGGAGGGATCGCTGGTAGTGAACAGCAGCCAGGGCGGCGGGACCAAGGACACCTGGGTGCTCGAGGACTGATGCCATGGCCCACTCCCAACCGGCTTCGCCGGCGCCCTCCACGGGTCGACGTCCGCGGCCCGGCCCAGCCGGTTCCGCGACGGCGGCAGGACGTTGCACGACATCCGGGCGCGCAGCGCTTGCCTTTCAACGAGTTGTGAGACCGATCCATGCTCTCCAGAACCGCTGACCATCTCTACTGGATGTCCCGCTACATCGAGCGGGCCGAGAACACCGCACGCCTGCTCGACATCGCCTACCAGACCTCGCTGCAGCCCCAGGCCGCCAACGAGTCGGAGCAGACCTGGCGCAGCCTGGTGTCGATCTCCGAGCTGAACGGCCTGTTCGGCACCCGCTACCCGGCGATCAATGCGCGCAATGTCATGGAGTTCATGGTGGCCGACGAGAGCAACCTCTCGTCCATCCTCAACTGCCTGCGCGCGGCGCGCGAGAACGCGCGCGCGGTGCGCGGCTCGCTGACGACCGAGGTCTGGGAGACCATGAACCAGACCTGGCTCGAGTTCCGCCGGCTGCTGCGCGACGGCGTGCTGGCGCGCGACCCGTCGCAGCTGTTCGAGTGGGTCAAGTACCGCAGCCATCTGTCGCGCGGCGTGACCGTGGGCACCATGCTGCAGGACGAGGCCTTTCACTTCATCCGCATCGGCTCCTTCCTGGAGCGGGCCGACAACACGGCGCGGCTGCTGGACGTGAAGTTCTATCGCCAGGAGCAGGCGCAAGCCGAGCACGACACGGCGCGCGACTTCTATTACTGGTCGGCCGTGCTGCGCTCGGTGTCGGGCTTCGAGATCTACCGCAAGGTCTACAGCAACGTGATCCAGCCCGACAAGGTGGCCGAGCTGCTGATCCTGCGGCCTGACATGCCGCGCTCGCTGTCTCACTGCATCACGCGCATGCTGGCCAATCTGAGGCGCGTGGCCAATCCGCAGTCGGCCGAGACGCTGCGGCGGGTCGGGCGGCTGGAGGCCAGGCTGGCCTTCGGGCGCATCGACGAGATCCTGGAGGAGGGGCTGCACCCCTTCCTGGATGGCTTCCTGGCGGAGGTGGCGGACCTGGGGACGAGGATAAGCCAGGACTTCCTGGTGCCGTCGGCTTGAGGTGACATCCGTGACCAAACTTTCTGGGCGCCTAACGGAGAGTTGGTCAGTGGCGAGGCCCAGCCGGGATTTCGTCCCGGCGGCCGACCTACTTTCTTGCGCGCGCAAGAAAGTAGGCAAAGAAAGCGCCCCTGTTCCGTCGCCCCTTCGCTGCGCGA
>RXJV01000091.1 GCA_003963075.1 Burkholderiales bacterium | reverse complement strand
CACCGGAGAGCTGGCCCGCGATGCGCGTGGCGACTTCGCTGATGCGGCCGAAGCGTCCCACCGCGTTGTAGCGTGCGGAGATGTCCGGCCAGCCTAGGTGGAAGACATAGAACTCGCCTTCGCGTCCGGCGCGCTTGGCCTCCACGTACATGCGCTTCAACAGGTCCGCGTCGCCCTTGGGGTCGAAGACGATCACGACCTCGTGCTGCCCATTGACCTTGCGCCGGATGTCCTGCGTGATGAACAGCTCGGCCAGGCGGGTCTTGCCGACGCGCGTGGTGCCTAACACCAGGCTGTGGCCGACGCGCTCGGCCAACGGCAGGGTGACGTCGACCTCGTGCGGCTCAATGCCGTGCAGCCGCGGCAGGCCCCCCACCGGCGGCAGCGGCCGCGCCGGGTTCAGCGGACTGTCCCAGGCCAGGGCCTTTGCCATCTTGGACAGCGGATACGGCGCGAACTCCAGGCGCTCTTCCATGCGCCGCGCCATTCGGTAGATCGCCGCCGGTTCGACGTAGCGCCTGAACTCCGGCCGGTAGGTCTGCATCAGCCGGTGCGTGTGCCGCTGGTCCCAGCGGAAGCCCCGGCCGACGAACAGCCGCTGCTGGCTGACCGGCACGTCGCGGCTGGTCATCACGTAGCGCGGCAGGCGCCGGATGTTGCGCCGGTAGCGCAGGATGGCCCAGGCGTCGTGAAAGCGCAGCGCGCCGAAGGCGATGAAGGCGAGCGCGCTGCCCAGGCCGAGTAGAGGGCTCAGCGCGAGCGACCACGGGGCCACCAGGCATAGAAACGCGGCGCCCGCACAGACCGCGACGGTGTATAGCTCCACCGCTGGCCGCAGCAAGACTTCGACGGCTTGGGACTGGTCCATGGCGGGCGCTTCACGTCACATCAGGGCTCGATGCCCGTGGCGGTGATCAGCACCGGGTAGTGCTTGAGCCCCAAGCGCTGCGCCAGCTCGTCTCCCGAGACCGGCGAGAGCATCAAACCAGGTGCCAGGCGGCGCAGCGCGGCCAGTGCTTCGGGCGTCGCCACGTTGACCACCAGGCCCACGGCGCGCAGCGCCTGCAAATCCTTGCCCCGCTGTTTGAGCCATGCGCGCGAGGCGTCATCGTCGCCGACCAGGAACAATGGCGTGAGGCCTGGCGCGCGGATCACGCGACGCGGCTCGTCGCCCGGGGTGAGCCGCGCCGAGCGCACCGGCAGCATGGCCGCCTCGGCATCGGCAGGATTGCCGATGCGGGGTACTGGTTGCGGCATGGCCGGTTGGCCTGGCTGCGCATCTTGCGGGTTCAAGGCGCGGTAGTACGGCAGCGCCGAGGTGCCGCCCTTGTCCTCGACCACGATCAGCGGCGGTGACGCCGGCTTGGTATAGGGGCTGCGGTCCTGCGCGTCGGCGGTGGTGGCCAGCAGCGCCGCAGTCGCGGCAACGAGGATGCGGTTCATGGCATGGGACTCCGGGCAGAGGGAAGTGAGGCGCCTGGCCCGAGCACGCGGGTCAGGTGCTGGTGGACGCTGCGGCGGTAGCGGGCGGCCGGCTCGCCGCCCGCGGGGCGGTGGTAGCGGCCGATGGCGACCAGCCAGTCCTCGCCCGGCGTGTGCTGCTCCTGCAGGATTTCCGCGGCGATGGCGAGGTTGCGGTACGGGTCCAGCAGCTCGCAGGGATGCGCGTAGCGGTGCGCGTGGTAGCCGAGGTTGACCTGGCCGAGGCCGGCGTCGATGCGGTTGGCCGGCGTGCTGGCGAGCGCCCGGCGGATGCCTGCGCAGGCCTCGGCCCGCGTGGCGTAGCGTTCGGCGCGGCCGGCGACGTTGAGCGTCCACGGCCACGGGATCAGCCGGCCGCGCAGCCGGGCGCCGCTCTCCTGCAGCGCCACCGCATACAGCACCGGCGACGGCACGCCCGCCTGCTGAGCGGCGAGCTGGTAGGCAGGTGGCGGCACCTCCTGGCCGAAGACGATGGCGGCATGGGCGCAAAGGCCGAGGACCAAGGCCGCGCAGCCTGCACGGCGGGTTACTGCCGCTGCCATTGGCCGTTGACCTCGCGCACCACAGCGGGCAGATCGCCGGGCAGGCCGAGCGACAGCCAGCGCCCGGCGTCATGGTTGAGCGTGATGGTGCGCGAGCGCACGCGGCCGGCGTCGATGCCGGCCTGCGTCGCCCACTGGCGGATGCGGGCGTCCTCCTGGCGGCTGCCGACCATGTAGAGGTCGAAGGCGGTGCCGGCCGCCTGCAACTGGCGCACGCGCTGCTCGCACGGCGGGCACTCGGCCTTCACGAAAACCGCCAGCCGGCCCGAGCCCCGGTTGCCGGCGCCCGGCACCTTCGCACCGGGCATGTTCACGCGCTGCTGTCCCGGATAGAGCCGCTTCCACGCCGCGTCGTAGGCCCGCTGGTACGCCAGCGTCTTGCCCACGCGCTTCGATTCCGCCTGCACCTGCAGCTCTGCATAGCGGTTGCGTTCCTCGTCGCTGCGCGCCTCGATGCCCAGCGCCGTCAGCGGATCGAGGTTCGGGGAATAGATGCCCAGCGGCCCCTGCATCAGTTGGCGGTAGCGCGCCCACTCCTCGGGGCGCAGCCCCCAATCGCGTGCCAGGCGCTCGTCCAGCGCAGCGTCGCTGCTGTTCTGCACCTGGGCGGGAACGGTGCGCGAGGACGCGACCGGCGCCGACTGCGCCGAGGCCGTGCCTGCGACAGCGGCGAGGATGGCGGCGAAGCAGATCGCGGCGTGCTTCATGGCCGGCTCCTATGGCAGCGCAAGGCGCTGGGTCTGGCCGTCCACGCGGAACACGGCGGCGCGCGCCTCGATCGCCAGCAGATGCCACGCGCCTACGGCATCGCCTTCGCGCAGCAGCCACACGTCCAGCACCGACGAGGCCTTGGGCGCCGCCACCGACAGGAAGCGCTCGCCGCCGCGCAGTTCCACGCCCACGACGTTGAACGGCGGTTCGGGCACCTTGGGATTGGCCGGCTCGGCGGTGCGCCGGGGTGCCGCGGCAGGCGCGGCGGTTCGCTTCATGCGCGCTTCGAGGTCGCCCATGCGCGCCTGCAGCGCCTGCAAGTCGCCGGTATGGGCGTCTGCGGCCTGGGCCTGCTCGACCTGCGTCAGGCGCTCGTCCAGCGCCTTGCGCGCGGCCTCGAAGTCGGGCTGGGTGACAGGCTTGGGCTGGTTCTTCGAGGCCGCCGCCTGCTGTTCGAGTTCGGCGACGCGCGTGTTGAGCGCCTGCACGTGCGCATCCTGGGCGCTGGCCTGGCTCTGCTCGCTCAGGCGCGACAGGCCCACGCTGTTGACCACCGCGAGGATGCTCACGAGCAGCAGCCACGCGGCCGCTGCGATGTTCAACCAGCGCGCGCGGCCGGCGTTCTCGTCGGGAAGCTGCGGGATGGTCATGGCTGGGCCTCCTGGGGCACGTGGGGTTCGGCGGCGGGCGCGCTCGATGCGGCAGCCGCAGGAATGGGGCTGGCGCTCGGCGCACGCGCAGTCGTCAGGCGCGCGAAGCACACCGCGCGCGCCGCGTCATCGACTGACAGATCCCAGGCCGGACCGGCCAGCGCCAGCAAGGCATCGCGCAGCGGCAGTGGCCCGAGCCGCAGGTGCGCCGCCGGCAGCGGCAGCGTGAACAGCGAAGCGGCGTCCGGCGCATCGCAAAGGCGGTAGCCGGTGCGCAGCAGCACGTGCCGCAGGGCATCGCCGACGCTCGCGTCCAAGGTCGGCGGAATCGAAATCTCGATCACCTGCCGCAGCAGGTCGCGCTGCGCCGGTTCCGGCACCATCTCAACCAGCGTGTAGCGCCCATAACGGGCCACCGGGATCAGGCTCGGCTCGGGCTCCGGGGCGATGGTCCTGACCAACACCGCAGGCTCGGGAATCGAGTCAGGGGCAGTCGGGGTGCTCGCCGTGCCCGTGGCGGCGCAGCCGGTGATGAGCACGCAGCCAACCAGCAAGGCAGGCGCAGTCAGGCGATGAACGACGCAGGTGAGTGGTTGCATGGGGCAGTTCCCTGGAACACGGAGCCCTCACCATCGCCGCCGCAGGGCGTTGGGGCAGCAAACAAAGGGAACTGGCATGCGCCCGACTTCATGGCCTGCCGTCGATGCGCAGAACAAAAAAGAAGCCGGCGCCCCGAAGGGCAGCCGGCGTGGGTGGGTGGGATCAGGCCGCGACGAGTTGCCGGGCCAGTGCCACCTCGACGGAATCACCGTCCTGGTTCAGCACATCCAGTCCCGACTCGGGCACGTCTCCCGACGTGCTCTGCGAGACCATGATCTTTCGCGCCATCAGCCCCAGGCAGGTCATCTGCGAGGAAGCCGCATAGCCGAGGTAGATCACGCGAACCGGCAGCTTCTGGCCGATGCGCCATGAGCGCCGGGCCGCCTGCTGCAGGCTGTAGACGTTGTAGCCCGACTGCATGAACACGATCGTCGGAAACTCCAACAGGTCGAGACCCGTCTTGACCAGCTCCGGGTTCGTGACGAGCACGTCGATGCCACGGTCCAACTGCTCGGCGATCCAGTCTTCGCGACGGCTGGCGTCTACGCTCGCGCGCAACACCGCCACCTTGAAGCCCTCCTGCTCCAGCAGCACCTTCAAACGCGACGTGGTGTCGCGCGTTCCGGTGTAGACCGAGTAGACCAGCGTCTTGCGACCCGCAGCCTTCTCCTGCTTGCAGATCTCGATCAGCTCGCGCTCCTTGGGCATCACCTCCAGCTCGTTGAACTGAGCCGGAACGAAGGCCAAGGTCTGGCGCGTGCGAGGGTGCACCACCGTCTCCGACCGGAAGCAGCAATCCGGCCAGGCCAGCAGCACGTTGAGGACCACGCCGAGCAGCGTCGTGTCGCGCTTGGCCAGCGCCTGTTTCAGCGCCGAGGTCAGACGAAACGACAGATCGCGATAGGCCGCGGCTTGCGCCGTGTCCATCGCCACCTCGCGGAACTCCTCGTCGTAGGACGGCAGCACATTGCCGCCGATGTCCTTGAGCTTGAGAAATACCGTGAACGGCAGGACGCAACGTAGCACGCCCTTCGGGCCGAAGCCCGGCGCCTTGACCGTGCGCACCGATACCTTGGTGCCCTTGGCCGTCTTGTGCGCCGTGCCCGTGCTCTCGGAATAGATGTCCTTGAGAATCCCGTGATCGCGCATGAACGCCATCGCGGCCGAGGTCATGCTGCCGCTCTTGGTCGGGCGGTAGCCGTCTTCGATCATTCGCCCCGGCAGGGCTCGGAACAGCAGGTGGAACAGGTCGTCGCCGTAGCCACCCATCAGCGTGCCGGTAAGCAGCAAGGTCTTGCGCGCCTTCGCAGCGAGCACGCCCATGGCCTGGCCCTGGGCGCTACCGCCGTTCTTGTACTCGTGCGCCTCGTCGGCGATGAGCAGGTCGAACGTGCCTTGCGGCAAATACCTCTTGATGAACTCGGACGGCTGGTAGCCACCCTCACCGAAGCCGAACTCCATGTTCGCCATCGCCCGCTCCATGCGGTGCGCTTGGGCGTCCGAGAAGACCAGCTCGCCGTTGGCATCCATGAGGTTGATGAACTCGTGGATGTTGTCGCCCAGCATCGAGGCCAGGAAGCCGTCGCCGAACTTCTTCATCAGCTTCTGCGCGGTGACTTCCCCGATGGTCGGGATGCGCTGCAAGGCTTTGAAGACGGCCGTGGACTGGTCGCTGGCGGACAGGCTGCGCGGTCGCATCAGCGTCCACAGCGGTGCGGCGCAATGGCTGCACCGGCGGCGGTAGTCCTCAGCTTCGAGTTCGACCGGGTTGATTGGCTCGCCGTCGAGGTTGGTGATGACCTGGCCGCAATCCGGGCATGCGCCGACTTCGCCGTGCTTCGTGTGCCGCACGTTGAAGACGGGCTTCCAGTGGAAACCCATGCGCATCCGCACGCGCCCGAGCACGTAGAACTCCTGGCCGCGCACCGGCACGCCCAACTGCTCGCGCAGCTTGATGAGCTTGACCAGCGTGTCTGGGCCGTTGAGCACCCAGACCTTCGCGCCGGCCACGGTTTCCTGGATTTCCCGGCGCCACTTGTAGACCAGGTGAGGCGGTGAGAGGACCAGCGTGCGGCGGTAGCCTTCGGCGTGCAGCACGGCCGCCGTGGCAATGCCAACGGTGGTCTTGCCGCAGCCCATTTCGCCATTGACGATCGCGGCGCGTTCGCCGCGGTCGGCCAGCAGCTCGGTGACGGCATGCACCACCTCGGCCTGCGCGCCGAACAGCTTGCGCTTGAGACTGGCCAGCACGAGCTGGCGATGCGGCCGGGCCTGGCTGGTGTAGACGGGAGGGTTGGCGCGGTTGAGCGAGTCCAGCAGTTCGTCGCCGAATTCGGCAACGAAATCCTGAAGGCTCATCGCCAGGGGAGAAGCAGCCGCTTCGAGCAGGTCGCCCTGGACGGGAGTGCCATCGGCGGCGGGAACAATGTTGGTATCGAGGGACATGGTGATGCTCCATAGGAATGAGGCATGCACCTCCCCTGCGGGGCGATGGCATGCCCCGGGTTGGGAAGAGAAGAGCGGCGCGCGGCCGCGGTGGATGAAGATCAGTATTCGCTGGGCAACAGCAGCGTGGTCACGCTGCGATCCCACTCGGTGATGATCCAGAGCTTCAGGTCAGGCGCGACCTGGTAGGACGAGAAAAGCCGATCCTCGCCGGAGCGCAACGCGGCGTCGTTCTGACGCCGGTCGCTGTCGTCGAGGTCGCCCCAATCGCCGCTGAGATGGCGGGACAGATACGGTGCCGGGTTGAGCCGGCCTTGCTGGACCAGCGCATCGATGCCGCGGGTCATGACCAGGTGTCCGGGGGCAAAGCGTGCTTGCGACGCCAGGTTGAGAACTGCGAGTGCCATGGTGTTTCTCCTTCGGATGAAAGAGGGGCCACGGCACCCGGCGGGGTGACATGGCCCCGTTGGGTGGATGAGTTGGTGGATGAAGCGACGGCGAATCGTCAGGGAACAGCGATCAGCGGATGGTCAGCACCTCGCCACACGTCGACGAGCCCGGCGTCATGTCCCAGGCGCGGATGACCGGCACGAACTTGTCGGTCAGGATGCGCGTCTCGGCCACGGTGCCGTCGTCGCGCTCGGTGTACTCCGTCTGCAAGGTCTTCTCCTTGTGGGTGTCGCCCTTGACGACGAGCACGCGGCCCGTCTTGGACTTCACCACGCCGGAAATCGCACCCGCGGCGAGCGCTAAGGCGAGATGCCAATGCGATAACCCTCGCGCCGGGGGCCGCAGCGACTGCTGCGCGGCGCCAAGGTGCGTGTCGAGCGTCGGCCAGAGTCCTTGCAGCCGGCCGACTTCATCGGCGAACTGCTCGGGCTCCATCGTCACGCGGTAGAAGTGCTCCGGCTCGGCCGTGGCAGGCACCGTGTACGGCAGGAACGGCCATTCGACCGGCAGCTCTTCCGCTTCGGCGTCGCCGAGACCTATCTGCAGCAGCAGTGCGCGCGTGGCCTTGACCGAATCCGACACCTGGTCGCGCTGGCGAACCTTGCGACCGAAGATCACGACCTGCCTGAACTGCGTGTCCACCGCGCGGTAGATGCGCAGCTCGGCGAAGTGCCGGGTCAGCCATCCGACCAGTTCGGCGTCGAGCACGTAGTGCGGCACGATGTAGATCAGCACGCCGCCGTACTGCAGCAGCGGCAGCGCCTTCTGGTAGAACAGCTTTTCCAGCCGCGCGCGGCCCTGGCCCTGGTAGCCGACGTTGCCGTTGGTGTCCTTGGACAGGTCGCCATACGGCGGGTTGAGCCACAGCAGGCCAAAGCTCTGCCGGCTGATCAGCGTGTCCATCAGGTCGCCGTGGATGCAGCGATCGACCAGTTGCCGGGCGTGGCGTGCGCGCTCCGCCTCGTACTCGACGGCGAAGGCCTGGACCCGTTCGCGCCCGAGGGCGTGCGCGGCTTCGGCGATCGCCACGCCTTCGCCGGCGCAGGGATCGAGGATGCACAGCGGACCGGCCGAGGGAGCAGCGGGCGCCAGCGCGGCGAGTGCTCTTTCGAGCGTGGGTTCATCCGTGGGGAAGTACCCGTTCTTGACGAAGTTGCGGGCGAGCCGCGGGAACATGAGGGCCATGGGAATCTCCTGGCATTGAAGATGAAAGGATGCGGACATGCGCGCGTGCATGTCCGGTGAAGGAACCTCAAGCCACCGCTTCGAGCGGTCGTGCCGAGGGGATGCGGCTGGCCGGCGTGCCGGCGACGAGCGCGCCGCTGCGGATCAGGCCGCCCAGCACCTGGGTCAGCGCCGGCACGTCGATGGCGAGCCGATGGCCTTCCAGAGGCCCGAGGGCGAACGGCAGGCGCGTCAGCATCGACTTCGCCTGCAGCAGTTCCAGCACGCTGTCGCGCCAGGGATCGAGAAGCGGCAGCGGGCAGGTGTCCCGCACCAGCGTCCACAGCCGGTCGAGCCGGTACTTGGAATCGCGAGGCAAGAGCGCCAGTGCGCTGGCGTTGGCCTTGTCGGGTTTGACGCAGCGCCGATCGAACAGCCAGATGTTGGTCAGCGAGCCGAACAGCGTGCGCCGGTAGGCGCGTGCGCTGCGCTTCTCCAGGTTCTCGACGTTGCCGACGAAGACCGGGATGCTCGCGCCTTGCTCGGTGATGATGTGGAACTGATCCAGTCCCTGCTCGTCCCGGCCCAGGGTGAGACGGGCCAGGAATTCCTGGACGGCGGTGTCGCGCGCCCAGAGGGAGATGAAGACCAGGTTGCCGTTCTCGTCACCGACGACGCCATCGGCCATCAGGTCGGGGCATTCGTCGATGCGATAGAGCGTCTTGGGGGAAGAATGTGCAGGCATGGTGATGTCCTCGAAGTGAGCGGAGACAGCACCACCCGCGAGGGCAGTCACTGCCCCAGGGGGATGGAAGAAGACGCGGTGAACGTCGTTGTGAAGAATCAGACCGTGCGTCGCAACGCACCGTAGCCTTGAAGGTCTGGGCTACCTGGGCATGTTGTCGGCTACGCCGACGGACACGAGTCATAGCCTGCGCCAAGCTGCGTACACCGCGTGAGCGAAAAACCGACCCGGCGCCCAACCCTGTTTGCGCTGGCGCATCGCCCGCGGCGCCGGAAGGACGGCCGCAAAAGAAAAGGCTCAGTTCGCGTTGAATGGTGACAGGCTCGCCCAGTGAGCCTGTTGAGTTCGAGACTGCGTCGGTGGTGACAGAAGAGTCACCGGGAGACGCAAATGAAGGCGGACGAATTGAAGCGGCTGCGCGATGCGCTGGGGCGGCTGACAGCCAACCAGCGCAAGCTGGTGCTCCATGAGCTTGCACACGCCCAGGCCATCGACGAAGTTGCCGACTGCATCGAGAAGCGGTTGGCCGCGCGACCGATGTGCCCGGCTTGCAACGGCGAGCACGTGGTGCGCAATGGCTTTGCCAATGGGTTGCAGCGATACAAGTGCCGCGACTGCCGTATCACCTTCAATGCGCTGACCGGCACACCGCTGGCGCGGTTGCGCTACCGCGACAAGTGGCTCGACCAAGCCAAGGTGCTCGACGAAGGACTGAGCGTTCGCAAAGCGGCCACCCGACTCGGCGTGCACAGCACGACCGCCTTTCGTTGGCGCCATCGCTGGCTGGCCTGCCCTCGCGAGGCCAAGGCAGTGCACATGGCCGGTGTTGTCGAGGCTGACGAGACGTACCAACTGCTCTCGTACAAGGGCCAGCCAGCACGGCTGGCCCGACAAACGCAACGGGCACCTCGCCGGCGCGGCGGCAAAGCTGCCAAGCGCGGGGTGTCGTCCGAACAAGTGCCCATACTGGTGATGCGCAACCGCTCCGGCGAAACCAGCGACTTCGTGCTGCCCAACACCGGCAAGGCTGCGCTCAAGGCGGTGCTGCCACAGGCACTGGCCGACGACTCTGTGCTGTGCTCGGACGGCAGCAATCACCTTCACCAGGCCGCCGTGGAACTGGCGATTGAGCACCAAGCCATCAACATGTCTGCCGGCGAGCGCATCCGCGGGCCGTGGCATGTCCAGAACGTCAACGCGTATCACAGTCGCCTGAAGACCTGGCTGCGGCGCTTCAACGGCATTTCCACGCACTACCTGCCGAACTACCTCGGCTGGTTCCGGGCGCTCGACCGCAACGCGCGACTCAGGGTCGATGCGGTTTCCCTGCTCGCACTGGCCATCGGCCCCGGGCCATCCGCACTCAACGCGAACTGAGCCAAAGAAAACCGCCCCGGGGACACCGAGGCGGCAAAGATGACTGCTTGGCTCAGGGAGGAAAAGCCAAGGAGGTATGCAGTCGAATCTCGATTTTCGAGGCAGCGGCGAATTGGCGCATTAGGGTTACACCGAACCAAATGGAACGCGGTGCGCTGGCAGCACAGCACCAGCCAAAAAAAAAGCGGACCATGCCGTGAGGCACGATCCGCTTGTGGGTCAGGCTTTGAGCTGGCGTAGGCCGTCCGCCAGCAGCCACAGCGCCCGGTTGAGCCGGACGTTCTGGTCGATGCCCTGGACGGCTCGCGTGCGCTGCCGGCGCCCGTTGGCAGCACGGCCGCTCAGGCCGCCCTTGACCAGGTTCTCCTGGACTCTGTTGAAGACAGTCCACAGGTCGGCGCGGTTGTCGTCGTAACGACGGGGCCGCAGGATCTGGGTCTCCGTGATGGGCAAGGCCTTGCCCGAATCGTCGTACTTCAAGGTCAGCGCCGACTTGGCGAAGACCTCGGCCTCGCCGTTGTCCAGCGTGATGCCCTGCATGGCGTCGCGCGAGTCCTGCACGCGCTCGAAGCCGTGCAGCACCTCGTAGGCGCCTTCGATCACGTGATCGGTGACGTTGCCCTTGTGGGGCACCCGCACGTCGGCGAAGGTGTCGCCGCACACCAGGCCGTTGTGGCAGACGAATCTGAACAGGCCCGCGAGCATCTGGTAGCTGCTGCTGCCGTCGTGCGAGTTGAGCAGGATGATCTCGTTCGCCTCGGCGCCGTTGATCTGGCTGGCGTGGCGAAGGCGCAGCATGTGCTTGGTGTAGTCGCGGCGGTCCTCGTGCCGCACGCGGGTCTGGCACACCATGAACGGCTGGAAGCCTTCCTTGCGCAGTTCAGTCAGCACAGCCGCCGTGGGGATGTAGCTGTACCGTTCGGAGCGGCTTTCGTGCGGGGTGTCCGCGAAGATGGACGGGGCCACGGTGCGAATCTGATCATCCGACAGCGGATAGTCGGCGCGCAGCACCGGGGAGCGAGAAGCGAAGCGGGAAGCGAGTTGCATGATGATCTCCTTGCGGAATGAAGCAATCGGCATCCAGCGGCCGAGGCCGGATGCGCGGATTGCGTGGGACGAAGAAAAGCCCTGCTGAACAGGGCCTGATGGAAGGGATGAAGAAGCGCGTCGCTGGGAAGCGGCCTATGGGTTCTGAACCGGCTCCCAGCCTCGGCTATGCGGGTTGAAGCAAAGCGCTTCCTGGCCTTTAAGGATCGGCGTGAAGCCTTCGAGGAAGATGTAGCGCAAGTACAGGGCGCGGTAGGTCAGTGCCTGCCACGCCTGTTCTTCGCTCAGGCCGTTGGCGATGAAGTGCTCGCGCAGCTCGTCGTCGTCGGAAACCTCGTTGTTGGCCAACTGTTCTTCGACGAAGCGAAGCAGCTCGGGCCGCATGGACGACAGGATGGTGTCCATGTGCGCCTCACTCAGTGGCTGCATCGCCGGCCACACTGCTCGCCGGATGCTGCTGATGGAAGGCATGCACCCTTGCGCGCCAAGTGGCGCAGCGCTGCGGCGCCATGTCGAGATAGCGCAGCGGGCACGAGTAGTAGTACGGGTGCTCGGCCTCGACCAGGGACTTGTAGCCCCATTCGCGGCCCTCGCTTTCCAGCAGATGGCAGCCAATCAAGGTGGCCGACTCTCCGGGTGCGAGACCCAGGACACCGGCCTGCTTGGCGGTGACGCGCACCACCGTCCACAGCACGTTGCCGACCAGCGTGTGATCGATGACCTCATTGCGCGACCGCTCGGTTTCCTCAGTTGCGGTCAGCTCGCGGATCAATTGATCGCGCGTCAATCGAACGAATGTCCAGCCCATGGAATGACTCCTGTGAGAAAGGGCCGGAGTCCTCCCGCCGGGGAAGGAACCCCGGCGGGTTGGTGGAAAGCCGCAGGCACGCGGCGTGAAGTGGCGATGGGATCAGACCCTGGCGAGGTGCCAGTCCTGGGACAGCGGAGCGAACTCGTAGCCCAGGTCGCCGAGACGGTCGCGCTGTTGACGCAGCACGCGCCGATCCACGGTGGCATCGAGCTTGACGACATCGCCCAGCGGCCAGAGCACACCGAACAGTGCCGCGTCGCCGTCTTCGTCCGCCTGGACCGGAGCCTCGGCAGACGCAGCAGCCGGTTCGCTGCCGAACGGCGTGGTATCGACCAGCGGGTCGCGCGAGCTGCGCGCCTTCTTCCGGCCGGCCGCCTTGGGGGCGGTCGTCGGCGTCGGCGTGGCGGTCTGCGCTTCCTCGTCGATCGGATCGACTTCCTGCGGACTCAGCCGGCGGGCGTCGTCACGGCTCAGGGCGTCGATGTTGGACAAGGTCATCCCGCCCAGGAGGGCGCGGATCTCGATGACCATGCGACCGTTGGCGGTGTACGTGGACGGGCGAATCTCCGCGATGGCGAAATCGCCCTCGTACTTGCCTTCGGCGTACTGGTCGAGTTCGGCGTTCTTCACGACGAACTCGCCGATGGAGGTCGCAAGGCGCCCGACGTTGAAGTCGCCGTTGCGGCCGTGGATGGTCTTGATGGCCAATTGGCCGGGAATGGTGATCATGAAGAACTCCTGCGGACGAAGCTGCGATCACGCACACGGCTGTCATGGTGACGGTCGCATGCGCACGCGAGTGGGAGAAGACAAGGCCCTGGGCTCAATTCAGAGTCAGGGCCTTGCGGATCAGAACGACTCGGCAACTTCCAATGCGGGCGCATCGGCAGTGGCTTCATCGGCAGCTTCAGCGGCGGGCCTGGCGGGCTCGGACGCAGCGGCTTGCGGCTCGGCGGACGTCGCGGGGACATCCGTGGCGCGCACGTCGCGTTCGTCGCGGTCGTCGGCGTCGGTCGGCTTGGGCTCGGCCTTGTAGACGAGCTTGCCGTCGACCTTGATCCAACTGACGAACAGCAGGCGGGCCTTGAGGCTCACCCCCTGCTCGCCGGCACGCTTGCCCTTGGAGTAGGTAAAGGTGTCGGTCCACAGGTCGCCCAGGCGGAAGCCGATCATCACCTTCTTCTCGGCATCAACCGCTTGGATGCAGCGGCGCACCAGGTGCTGCGCTTCGGAGCCCGAGACGCGCGTGTCGAAACGCACGTAGGCCACATCATCGCTGGGGCCGTTGAGCGCCGCGATGTCGCAGGCCAGGAACGCATCGCCTTTCTTGGGCTTCACTTCGCGGATGCGATTGAGATACCCGAGTCCGGTGATGTGCAGGTCGAAGAAGGACCTTTCGGTGGAAGTGGTCATGGTGAATCTCCTGAGAACAAAGAGGCGGAGACACACCCGACCCAAGGCGGGGAAGGTGTGGAACCCCCGCGTGGGTTGAAGGAACAGCTTGGGTGGCATCACCATCGGGAGAACCGATGGCCGTTCGCGCTGGGATGCCGGAGCGAACTGGGTGATCAACGCGGTCGGAACCGCATCGCAGTCTTGAAGATCGAGACTGCCTGGGCATGCTGCTGACGGGTGTCAGCGGAACATGGTGATAAGCGTGGCGCCTGGCACGCGCCCGCGCGAGCGGCAATCGGTATCCGAGACGCCCCGCATTGACGGCGTCCTCGGGAAAAAGTGAAGCCCCTTCATGAGGGGCTGGGAAGCAGGACGGTCAGTGGCCGGCCGGCGCAGCGGGCATGGGCTGCATCGACAGGTGCGTGGCCGTGGCCGACACTTCGAGGTCGTCCTCGCTGTGCAGGATGCGGCTGAACACCCGTTCCCGCAGGTCGAAGAACTCGCCGAAGTCGTCGCCGCCGAATTCGGCGCGCGCCAGTTCCCACCAGTCGTCGAACACATCGACATCAGGGTTGCAGCCCACGGCATAGGCGATGGTCTTGCGCCGCCCATCGGGCCGGCTCTCGCCGCGCTCGGCCATGAAATACACGCCCTGGTCCTTGACCAGGACGACGCGGCACTGGTTGGCCGCCGCCTCGGCAAGCACGGGCCGAAGCTCGGTGCCTTTGAATCGAACAGTCATGGAAGTGGTCTCCAATCGAGGTATGGGAGGAAAGGCTTCCCGCCGCGGGGACGGGAAGCCGCTTAGGAACGCAGGGGCTCAGTGCTGGACCAGCTTGCGGCCGGACAGGCGCTGCACGCGGATGAGGCGCCAGCTCCCGTCGTCGATCAGCCGCTCCAGG
This sequence comes from Burkholderiales bacterium, assembly GCA_003963075.1. Taxonomy (GTDB): domain Bacteria; phylum Pseudomonadota; class Gammaproteobacteria; order Burkholderiales; family Burkholderiaceae_C; genus Pelomonas. The sequence continues at coordinate 8,532 of RXJV01000091.1, read as the reverse complement.
GCCTGGCCCAGCTCGTCGAACGACACTTCATCGACCCGCTCGACCAGATTGCTGTTGCGGTGCAGCTCCACCGCGTAGAGGTCGAGGCCGCGCTCGTAGAGCACGGTGACGCGCCCCTGGAACTTCGCTGAGGCGACGGTGAAGCCGATGGCCGGCGGCGTGGCGATGATGTTGCGGGGGCTCGGATCGACCACCGTGAAGTCCCGCGCGCCGGCATCCACCAGCAGGTGCGTGATGCGGCGAAAGCCATCGGGCGCGGGCAACTGCTCCAGTTGGTGGATCAGCTCCTGCAGCTCGGGGCACTGCGGCTCGGGGATCGGCAACTTGGCCGGCGCGGAACCCAGGATGAGCCGCTTCACCGTGTACGGCTGGCCGTCGGCGGTGAACTCGGTGCTCTCCTCGGGCGTGTCCGCGCGCATGCCGTCGAAGCGGCGCCGCGCATACGGTTCGACCTGCACCTTGGCGCCTTCGTCGGGCACATCGGTGACGAGCGCCTTGTCGAGCACCGCGAACTCGGCCCGGCCCGTCTTGACGACGATGGCCTCGTCGGTGGTGGCGATAACCTTGCCCTCGAAAGGCTTGGGATCAACGTGGAAGCCCAGCGTCGAAACCTTGGGCTGGCCGTCGAAGATGTTGAACTTGAAGCTGCGGACGTTGGAAGGCACGTGGCCGCGAACCAGCGTCGGCATCTGTGCGCGGATGGCTTGGGTATCCATTAGGAGGCTCCTTGTGGCAATCCAAGGAACTTCCGCCCGCAAGGGAGGCATGTCCCTTGGGGGTGAGGTGGATGGACGCGCATGCGCCCGTGGAAGGAAAAGCAACCAGCGCGGCGAACCGTGCCGCAGCCTCGAAGGTCTCGACTGCCTGGGCATGCTTGCCGGCAACGCCAGCGAACATGCGAGCAGCGTGCGTCGGGTGTGGGCCAGCGTCGTGGGGGAATCGGCACTGCGCCGCCACCGGCTTCGTCCAGAAATGAAACGAGCCCCGCGTGGGGGCTCGAAAGGTGGTGTCAGTCGTCGTAGATCGGCAGGCCGTCCAGCACCTGCGCATCGGCATCGAAGACCAGCATGCGCACGTCGGCGAGCGCGGCCAGGTGCAGCACCTGCACCAGGGATTCCGGCATGCCCTTCTTGCGGTGCTCCTGCATCAGCCGCTTGGCCGTGGTGCCTTCGACCGCGCGCAGGTTCTCGTCGGTCCAGGGCGTGGCGATCAGCTTCAACCCGATGGCCGGGCTGTACGGGATGCGGAAGGCGACGAACAGGAACAGCGTCGGCGTGGCGATGTCCGCCAGCTCGGAGAGGAAGCGATGCGCGTCGGCGTCGAGGTGCGCGCTGCTGATCTCCCAGCACCGGCTGTAGTAGCCCGTTTCATAGCGCAGGCGCCGCACGACTTCCCGCGCCGCTTCTTCGGAGTAGGTGTCGCCCACGTGCAGCGGCTTGCCGTCTTCCTCGGCCATCACGGCATAGACAACGTTGCGGGCGAGCCCGTGGCTGCGGCATTGCGCTTGCAGTTCATCGGGGACCGCTTGGTCCTCGGTGATCAGCACGAAGTCGTCCGAGAAGATGCAGGCCCGCCGTTCGACCTGGCTGTCCGGCAGATTCGACTGCGAGGGATGCAGGGGCAGGTAGGTCAGCGGGCAGTCGTCGTCGTAGGAGATGGCAAGCAGCCGCTGGACGGACAGGCCGTCGTAGCCGCGGACAAAGGGATTGTTGTTCGAGTAGGACATGGGATTTCTCCAGCAGAGGATGGCCGAGGCAATCCCCTGCTGGGGATTGAACCCCAGCGGGTGGATGAAGTGGCAGCCGGTCAGCCGGCAGCGGTAGAGGACGGGTCGCCCAGCACCTTCAACAGGTCGATCAGGCCGCCATTCGCAAGCTGGTACAGGCTGTTGTAGTCGTCGCCTGCTCCAGGCGATCAAGCCGCGCATCCAAGTCAAGGATGCTTTGGTGTACGTTGCGGGCGATGCTCAGCGCGGAAGGTTTTTCGGCCGGCTTGCGTGCATCGAGCACCGAAAGGACTTCAGCGGGCGATGGGTAACGGCAGTTAGGGCCGTACTCGACCGGAAAAACCTCGCGCCCGGTCAATCCGGTGTTCGGAGTTCCGCTGCTGACATGCAGCACATACTCGTCTTGCACATCGTTGCCGGCGTAGTCGAATACCACCATGCGCGGCTTGCGCACGTCGGCCGGCCAACCTTCCAGGATGACCGCATCGATGTCGTCGTCGGTCACGAGCAGACCGATGGAAAAGTCAGGGGACATGATTCACTCCTATGAAGAAAGGAGGGACATGGCCCCGCATAGGGACGCATGTCCCTCGTGGGGTGGGAGAAAAGGAAGAACGTTGGCGGGCCGAAGCAGCTCACCAGCCGTTGTAGTTCAGCGTCAGGTCGGCGATGACCTTGCGCCGTTCCAGGTCGAGGCCGCCCAGGTCGGACAGACCCTCGAAGCCGCAACGCTTGAGCATCGCACCGCCCTCACGGGCGTTGTAGAAGCTCACCATCGCGGACAGGAACATCCGCTGGCCGCTGCTCAGGACGCCGAGGGCGTCGTTGAGCATCATCAGCTTTGGCCGCAGATCCCACTTGGTGGTGGCACGCCGCAGGCCTTCGCGGGTTCCGTCGCCGAACCATTCGGCTCCGGCGATGTGGACGCCGCGCTTCCATGCCTCGAAGAAGGCTTGGGGTGCGGCAGCGAAGTGCTGGTGTTCCAGCTCAATCTGATCAAGTACCTCTTGAGGCAGGGCACGGTTCATGACTTGGCTCCTGGTGGTTGGACATCACGGGTTGAGTCGCTGCTGCCAGCGGCCCGTTTGCAGGGCGTGCTCGGCGGCGTGGTGCGAGCGGAAGTAGCTGACCGACTCGCGCGAGACCGGGCCGTCCACATCGGCGGTGCCGATGTAGTGGCCGGCCGCGCTGCACAGCACCTGCAGGGGCAGGCGCTTGCCGACGTAGGCCAGAGCCTGGTAGCCGATGGATTCGGCGCGGGCCTGTTCAGCACTCAAAGGTGCCGATGCGAACGCAAGGGACATGGGTTTCTCCTGGTAGTTGAAGACCGGGAGCACCACGCCCTTTCGGGAGCGGGACACTTCCCGAAGGGTTGAACATGAAAAGCACCCGCGTCGTGATGACACGCGTCCGCGGTGGTCGGTGCGAAGCGGACTGGATCGGTCAACGTGGCGAACCGCGTTGCAGCCTTGAAGACCTGGGCTGCCAGGGCATGCTGCTGACGACCGTCAGCGACACATGCAGGAAGGATGGAAGCCCCGAAGCGCACCGTCGCCGATCAAACGGAACTGCGCGTCGTCCGATTTGGCCCGAGCACTGCCGGCAGGAGCGGTGCACGATCCGTCCGCCCACGACAAAGGCGCCGAAGCCCCGAGGGACTTCGGCTGGAGAGGAATCAATCCACCTGTGGGCTGCAAGCAGGCCAGGCCGTCGTCAAAGCCATTCGCTGCGTCAGCAATCTCACCCGGCCCGTTTCGTGGCTGGGGCCGGCATCCTCTGGCGTGTATCCACACACAAAGGGAACCCGTTGTTCCGCCGGCGGGCACCGGCACCGAATACCGTCGACCGCGAGCGGTCTCCTGACACCTCGCAGCATTGCAAGCCAAGGCGTCAGGAGACCGCTCACGGATGGCGGAAGCACCTCGATCAACGGAACCGCGACGAGCGCGATTCGATGGAGCAATGACCTTCTCGCCCTGCAAGCCGTGATCGGTCCGTGCAGGACGCGCACACCGTTGCAGAAGGGAACGCGCGCTGGGGAGTCCCGCGGGGCGCGGGAGGTTTGCCCCGCCGTCGGCAGCAGCCGGCGTGGCAGAGGGAGACGTGGGCGTCAGCTCGCCTTGGGACGCCGATGCCGCGGGCTGGACGCGCCGCGCTTGCCTGCCGCGGCGTCTTCGATCGGCTGCGTGCCCTTGCAGTCCGGATAGCGGCTGCAAGACCAAAACGCGCCGCTCTTGCCGCTGCGCTGGCGCATCGGGGCGCCGCATTGCGGGCAGCTCGGTGCAGGCGGCAGCTTGAGATCGAGTGTGGCGCTGCGGTACTGCTGCACGAGCTGGGCGACCCAGCTCGATTGCTTGGCGATGAAGGTGTCCAGCGTCATCTGACCGGCCTCGATCATGTCCAGCGCCTGCTCCCACACCGCCGTCGTGCCCGGATCGGCGATGGCCGCCGGCACCGCGTCGATCAGCGTGAATGCCGCATCCGACGCGCGGATGGCACGGCCCTTCTTCAAGAGATAACCGCGGGCCAGCAACCCGCTGATGATGTTGGCACGTGTGGCCTCGGTGCCGATGCCCGTGGTGTCCTTGAGCTTCTGCTTCAGGCGCGGGTCGGTCACTAGCTTGGCGACGCCTTTCATGGCTTTGACCAGTTCGCCTTGCGTGTAGGGCTTGGGCGGCAGCGTCTTCAACGCCTTCAGTTCGACCTGGCCGACCTGGCAGGAGGCCCCGGCGCGCAACGCCGGCAGCACCTGGCCGCGCTGCGCGTCCTCGCCGTCCGTGTCGTCGGGCTCCGGCGCCGCCAGCACCTGGCGCCATCCGGCCACCGCGATCTGCTTGCCGACCGCGACCAGCGACTGCCCGCCGCACGTAAGCTGCGCCACCGTCCGGTCGAACTCGTGATGCGGCAGGAACTGCGCGAGGTAGTGCGCGCGGACCAATCGGTAGACGGCCAGCTCCTTGTCGCTCATCGCCGAGAGGTTGGCCGGTTCCAGCGTCGGAATGATGCCGTGGTGCGCCGTGATCTTGCCGTCGTTCCAGGCCCGCGAACGCTGTTGGCGATCCAGGCGGTCGATCAGCGGTCGCAGGCTGGGATCGGTCTTGACCAGGCTGTCGAGGACGGCCGGCACATCTGCCAGCATGCTCTCGGGCAGGTAGCCTGAATCCGAGCGCGGATACGTGGTCGCCTTGTGCGTCTCGTACAGCGCCTGGGCAATGTCCAGCGTTTCCTGCACGTCGAGGCCCAACTGCTTGGAGCACACCTCCTGCAAGGTGCCGAGGTCGAACGGCAGCGGCGGGCCTTCGCGCACGCGCTCGGTCTCCACCGACAGCACCTGGGCGGCGCCGGCCGCGCGCAGTTGTGCGGTTGCCTGCTGCGCCACCGGCTGCTGCAGGCAGCGGCCGGCGTCGTCGGCGCTGCCCTGCGGCGGCATCCAGCTTGCGACGAAGGACTGGCCCGCATGCGAAAGCGCGACCTCGATGGCCCAGAACGGCACCGAGACGAAGCGTGCGATCTCGCGATCACGGTCCACGACCAGCTTGAGCGTGGGCGTCTGCACACGCCCGACCGACAGCACGCCGTTGTAGCCGGCCTGGCGCCCGAGCAACGTGAACAGGCGGCTTAGGTTCATCCCGATCAGCCAGTCGGCACGCGATCGGGCGAGCGCGGAGAAGTACAGCGGCAGCGTCTCGACGGACGGCTTGAGCGCCGCCAGGGCCTTGCGGATCGACGCATCGTTGAGCGCGGACAGCCACAACCGCTGGATTGGGCCGCGGTAGCCGCACAGCTCGATGATTTCGCGGGCGATCATCTCGCCTTCGCGGTCGGCGTCAGTCGCGATCACCAGCTCGCCCGCCTTGGCGACGAGCTGCTGCACGACCTTGAACTGCGCCGCGGTCGCCGCCTTGGGTTCGACACGCCAGCGCTCGGGAAGAATGGGCAGTTGCTCGATGGCCCAGCGCTTGTACTGCTCGCCATAGCCTTCGGGCGCAACCGCTTCGACCAGATGACCGATGCACCAGGTCACGACGACACCCGCACCGCTGTAGCAGCCGTTGCCGCGTTGGCCCGCGCCCAGTACACGGGCGATGTCCTTGCCCTGGGACGGCTTCTCGCACAGGAACACGCGCATGAAGCCTCCTTGGAAGTGTGCGGTTCATCGGATGGCCCCCAGCTTGGCCGGGCCAGCGGATGACGGCAGCAAGGAAGCCGATCGGCATAGACACCGCTTTGTGAACGGCGGGCGATGCGTTGCCGCAGCAGGTACGACCTGACCGCAAAGGCTGGCGCAGCGGGAGCGTCGTTTCGGGAGGGCGGCTGGAACTCGGTGGAACACCCTGGCGCTATCCCCTGGGGATAGCTGGTGCATGGCGGGCGTCTGACGGTTGCTACAGCCGCCCCCTGCGGGGGAATCAGCCCTTGGCCTTGGTTTCCTTCGGCGCCTTCGTCCCCTTGGTTTCCTTCGGCGGCGGTACTGCCGCCTCGGGTTCCAGCGTCCTGGCGCTGAGGGTCACAGCCTGGAGGCGGTACGGCAGAATGCCAATGCGCCGGGCCTCGATCTTGAAGGTGGTGCGCTCGTTGTCGTCGGCGTCTTCCCACTCGTCCTTCACGGTGCGGCCTTCCACCAGCACCCGCATGCCCTTCTGGTACAGCGTCTGCCAGTGGTCGGCGTCGCGGTGCCACAGCTCCACGGGTGCCCAGAACCCGCCGCGGTCCTCGTACTCGCCGTCCTTCTTCGGGATCGGGTTGTCGAAGTAGACGTTCAGGCGCAGTAGCCGGCGCGGCTCGTCGTTGCCGTTGGGGAATTCGCGATAGTCCGGCGCGGAACCGATGTTGCCCTCGCCGACGAAGTGCGTGCTCATGGTGACTCCTTGGGGGTGGTGGATGGAACGGACGCGGCATGCCCGTGGACACGCCGCAGGTAAGCCGCTTCGGCCTGCGCGGCCTTGCTGGCGCACTCCTGGGCCTGGCGGCCCAGCGTGTGAAGGAGGCTGATCTGCATGTTCAGCGCGATGCGCTGCAACTCCATCGCGTACAGGTCATCGATCAGCGAGGCCGGCGTTGCCGGGCGGTCGAGCAGCGACTCCCACAGCGCCACGCCCATCGAGGAACGATCGTGGTTGCGCCAGCGCAGGAAGGTCGTGCCTGCGCCAGTGGTCTGCTGGGCCAGTTGCACATCGAGCAGCGAGAAGGGATAGGCCCGCGCCTGTTGCAGCACACGCCGCTGCGCCAAGCCGATCACGTCATCGCGCAGCGCCGTGCACTGGCTGGCCCAGGCCTCCAGACTCCCCTTACCCTTAAAAGGCTGTAAAAGGCCTTTTAGGTAGCCCGCGTGTTCCAGGCGCTGGAAGTCCGCCTGTTCCAGCGGCAGGAAGCGCGCCGGTTGGCCGGTCGAAGGCGATGCCGTCATGCCTTGGCGCCTTCGCCGTCCAGATCGTCGTCCGCCACGTCGGCTGCGCCAGCGACGGGCGCGGCCTCAGCGGTTGCACCAGGCTTGCCCGCCCGCCGCGCGATCGGTGGCGCAAAGCGCGAGCGGCGCGTGCCTTCGAGCACGTCCTGCGGCAGCTCGCCGAACTTCTCCAGCGCTGCCCGCGCCACCGCGTTCTTCGAGGCGAAGTCGTCGCGAGTCGCGCCGGCGTAGCGGTACTGCTGTGCCAGGGAGAACAGGCTGCGCAGCGCGTGCGCGCCGTCGTTGAGCCAGCGTTCCAACGTGCCGCGGTCGATTAGCGCAGTGTGGTGGGCGAGGATCAGCTTGCGTGCCAGGTCGTCGTAGTCGGCCAGCAGGTACACCGCCATGAAGCCGAGCTGCGCATTGACGAACAGCGGCAGCTTCACGGGCTGCACGTTCATGTTTTCGCCCAGCGACAGTGCGGGTGGCACGTCGGCCAGCGCCTGGTCCACCTGCTCGCGCAGCGCCTGCAAGCTCGCCTTGGTCTGCGTCAGCTTGTCCTCGATGCGCAGCATCCACCAGTCCGAGTAAGGATCGTCCTGTTCGGCCCCGCGCTTCATCTTGTTCATCACGCTGATGTAGCCGTTGAGGCCGATGATCCCGGGCCGGCCCTCAGCGGGCGCTCGGCCATGCCAGATGCGTGAAGCGTGGTGGGTGTGCAGCGTCAGTGACATCGCGCTGCGCAGCGATCCGAGATTCAATTGCAGGGGCTGCTGGGATTCGTTGGACATGGTGACGACTCGCGGTAAGGGAACGAGTCGCCAGCATCGGCATCGCCCGGAAGGGCGTCAGTCAACAAACCGCAACCGCGCCGCTCCTGGTTTTCCAGTCGCTGGAAGGTGATCTGTGTCTGCTATCCCCTGGGGATAGATGCCTGGCAGGAGAGGACCGAGCCTGCAGGCAGACCTGGACAATGGCCATTGGTTGCCCCTGGTTTGGGGCTGCCGCACGCAAGAAGGGGGTCAAACGATGAAGGATGAGACCGCCGTTCAACTGCTGGTGAACGAGGAACGCGGGCACGGCGACAAGCTCGTGAAACTGCTGAAGCAGGCGGAGCGCCTGGAATGCTTGGTGGCCTTTGCGAAGGCATCGGCCCTGAACGGGCTGCTGAAGTCACTGCGCAAGGCGCTTGAGCGCGGACTGGAAGCCCGATTTGCAATCGGCCTCGACTTCTATCTGACCGAGCCCGTCGTGCTCCGAAAGCTGCTGGAGCTGACCAAAGAACACGCGCTCAAGCTGTACCTCAGTGATTCCAGCGAGACATTCCATCCGAAGATCTACGCCTTTCAGCACAGCAAGGGATGCTCGGTGATCGTCGGATCGGCCAATTTCACACAAGGAGGCCTCTACGCCAACTATG
>RXJV01000108.1 GCA_003963075.1 Burkholderiales bacterium | reverse complement strand
GCGGCTTGTTCGGGGCGTAGCGCAGCCTGGTAGCGCATCTGCTTTGGGAGCAGAGGGTCGCGAGTTCGAATCCCGCCGCCCCGACCAAACCTCTTCGACAGCCCGCCGTCGGCCCGGTGCCGCGGCGGGCTTGTTTTTGGTGAGCACCCGCAATCCGGGTGTTCACCCGGGGCAGCCCTGAGTTCGACGCAACGTTCGGCCGGGAGAATCCCGGGCACTTGTTGCAACTGCCTGGCGCCGCCACAAGCCGCGCCCGTGACCGATGGCCCTCCAACAACTGACCGACGAGCAGATTGCCACCTGGACCCGCGCCCAGAAGGACGAGTGGTGGTTCAAGAACGTCTACCGCGGTGACATGGCGCAGCTGACGTGGCGCTCGGCGCTGACCGGCTTTCTGCTCGGTGGCGTCCTGTCGGCCACGGGGCTGTACATCGGCGCCAAGACCGGCCTGTCGCTGGGGGTCGGGCTGACCTCGGTGATCCTCGCGTTCGCGCTGTTTCGAACCATCGCCGCGGCGGGCCTGGCCAGCGACTACACCATCCTGGAGAACAACTGCACGCAGTCCATCGCGACCGCCGCGGGCTATGTGGTGACGCCGCTGATCTCCAGCCTGCCGGCCTATATGCTGGTCACGGGCGTCGTGCCGCCATGGTGGCAGATGGCGATCTGGATGTTCGTGATCTCGCTGGTTGGCGTGCTGCTGGCCTTCCCGCTGAAGCGGCGCTTCATCAACGAAGACCAGGCACCCTTCCCGGAAGGTCGGGCCTGCGGCGTCGTGATGGATTCGCTGTACAGCGGCCACGGTGGCGACGGCCTGTTCAAGGCCAAGCTGCTCGGTGGCGTCAGTGCCGCGGCGGCGATCTACCAGGCCATCATCAGCGACGGCTGGATGAAGCTGCTGCAGTTCAAGCTGTTGATGATGGATCGTTGGACCTCGATGAAGGAGGCCTGGTATCTGCATGAGCGGCTGGACGACTACTACTACGCCTGGGCCGCCAAGGTGGACGCCTTCACGCCCAGCATCCTGGGCACCAGCTTCAAGACGCTCGGCCTGCGCCTGACGCTGGACGTCGCGGTGATCGGCGTTGGCGGCCTGATGGGGCTGGCCATCGCCGGCAGCTGCTTCCTCGGCACCTTCATCAACTTCGTCATCCTCGCGCCGCTGATGATCCAGATGGGCGACATCGCGCCGCGCATCGGCGCCAACGGTGTGCCGGTGCCGCTGAGCCGCATCGAGATCGTCAACCAATGGTCGCTGTGGTGGGGCGTCACCATGATGGTGGTGGGCGCGCTGGTGTCACTGCTGGCCAAGCCCGAGATCTTCCGCGGCCTGTTCCGCAAGAGCGAGGCGCGTGCCAACGTCGTGGGCACCGACCTGCTCAAGGACATCGAGGTGCCGCTGTGGATCTCCTACGCCGGCATTCCGCTGGTGGGGCTGCTGGGTTGCTATGTCACCCATCTGTTCTTCGGCGTGCCCGTGTGGATGGCCCTGGTGTCGCTGCCGCTGATCTTCGTGCTCAGTGTCATCTGCACCAATTCGATGGCGCTCACCTCCTGGACCCCCACCGGCGCGCTGTCCAAGATCACCCAGTTCACGATGGGCGCGTTGGACCGCAGCAACCCGGCATCCAACCTGCTGCCCGCCGGCATGACGGCCGAGATCGCCAACAACGCGGCGAACCTGCTCAACGACATCAAGCCCGGCTACATGCTCGGTGGCAAGCCGCGCCAGCAGGCCATCGGCCATGTCATCGGCAACCTGGCCGGTGTGCTGGTCTGCTCGCCGCTGTTCATGCTGCTGTTCCTGAAGCCCGACGCCAACGGCGTGCTCAGCACCGCGTCGATGGTGTCCGACCAGTTCGGCTTCCCGAGCGCGCTGCAGTGGAAGGGGGTGGCCGACATCATCGCGCGCGGTGTCAACAGCCTGCCGATCTCCGTCGTCGTGTCGATGGTCGTCGCCGCACTGGCGGCCATCGCGATGGAAGTCGCGCGCATCCGTACCAAGGGCCGCTTCGGCCTTTCGGCTGTGGCCACCGGCCTCGGCGTCGTGCTGCCGCCCGAGGCCGTGTTCGGCATGTTTGTCGGCGCGCTGTTGTTCCACTTCATGGGCGCCCGGCACAAGCAGGCTGGCACCCCCGGCCATCGGGTCTGGGTGCAGGGCATGGAGCCGATCTGCGCGGGCCTGATCTCGGGCGCGGCGCTGATGGGCATCGGCAACGCGATCATCAACGCCGTGCTCTGATAATGCCGGCCTGCATCTGCCCGTAGCTCAACTGGATAGAGCAGCTGCCTTCTAAGCAGCAGGTCGGGGGTTCGAGTCCCTCCGGGCAGGCCAAGATCGTCACGGGTCAAGCGTAGTGGACGCCTGCTTTCGCGGCGCATCGCCGTCAGCCGTGGTGCCTGAACCAGCACTGCAGCCGCGTGCCGGCGGCTGAACGCCAGCCTCAAGGGCTGCGTGAGAAGCGCGGCGCGGGTGACGGCATCCAGCCGCCGTCCGCGGTCTGCAGGTAGCCGGCGCGCGCCTGGGCGTGGCGGTGCTGTGGTGCTTCCTGCAGCGTGAGCACCGGCGCAAAGCAGGCATCACTGCCCTCCAGCAGGGCCGTCCATTCGTCGCGGGTTTTTTCGCGGATGCGCGTGGCCACACGCTCGCGCAGGGCCGGCCACTGGCGGCTGTCGTGCTGGGCGGCGGGGTCCACATCGTCCAGCCCCAGGCGCCGCAGCAGTTCGGCATAGAACTGCGGCTCCAGCGCACCCAGCGACACGAAGCGGCCATCCGCGCATTCGAAGCAGTCGTAGAACGGCGCGCTGTGCAGGAAGACGTTGCGGCCGGGCTCATCGTTCCAGCGCCCGGCCGCGCGCAGGGAGTGCAGCAGGCTGGACATCAGGCCCACGCCGTCCACCATTGCCGCGTCGACGACCTGGCCGCGCCCGCTGCGCTGGGCCTCCCACAAGGCCGCCATCAGCCCGAAGGCCAGCAGCAGGGCGCCGCCGCCCATGTCGCCGATCAGCGTGGCCGGGACACTGGGGGGCACGCCGGCGCGGCTCGCCACCGAGAGCACGCCGGTCAGCGCGACATAGTTGATGTCGTGGCCCGCAGCCTGGGCCAGCGGGCCGGTCTGGCCCCAGCCGGTCACGCGGCCGTAAACCAGGCGCGGGTGGCTCGCCGTGAAGGTCGCGGGCCCCAGGCCCAGTCGCTCCATGACGCCGGGCCGGAAGCCCTCGATCACCGCATCCGCCGCCTCGATCAGCCGGCGGGCTTCGGCGAGGCCCTCGGCGGTCTTCAGGTCGAGCCGCACGTGGCGTTTGCCGCGGTCCAGGCCGGTGCCGGTGTCGATCGCTGGAGGGCCGGGTCGATCGATCACCAGGACGTCGGCACCATGGTCGGCCAGCAGCATGCCGGCGAGCGGGCAGGGGCCGATGCCGGCCATCTCAATGACCTGGAGCCCGGTCAGCGGGGCGGCGGGGGCAGGCGCTTGCATCGGACAATGCTCGCATGAACAAGGCCTTCACCAAGGAATCCGACGCGGCCGACGATGACGATGACGGCCCCTCGCTGCCGGCCCTGCCGGCCGGCACGCGCAACTACATCACCCCGGCGGGCTATGCGCGGCTGCGCGCGGAGTTCATGCAGCTCATCGACGTGGAGCGGCCCAAGATGGTCGAGACCGTCTCCTGGGCGGCCAAGAACGGCGACCGCTCGGAGAACGGCGACTACCTGTATGGCAAGAAGCGGCTGCGCGAGATCGACCGCCGGCTGCGCTTTCTGACCAAGCGGCTGGACATCGCCGAGGTGGTGGACCCGAGCGCGCACTTCGGCTCGGAGCAGGTGTTCTTCGGCGCCACCGTCACCTATGCCAATGCCCGCGGCGAGGAGCGCACGGTGACGATCAAGGGCATCGACGAGTCCGACAGCCTGGCCGGCGAGGTGAGCTGGATCTCGCCGGTGGCGCGCACGCTGCTGAAGTCACGCGTCGGCGACGAGCTGCAACTGGTCACACCGGTGGGCGTGGAGAGGATCGAGGTGGTGGAGGTCAGCTACCCGGCACCCAGCTCGTCGGCTTGACGCGCCAGACCCGCTGCACCGACGGCGTGCGGCGCAGCACGCGCAGCACGTCGGCCAGGTGCAGGCGGTCCCGCACCGCGATCAGCAGGCTCATCTCGGCGGTCTCGCGCATCGGCGCGTCCTCGCTCATCGAGATGTGGGTGATGTCGGCCTCGGCCTGGGCCACCGCCTGGGCCACCTGGGCCAGCACGCCCTTGCCATTGCTCAGCAGCAGCGCGATGCCCGCTTCGAAGCTACGGGTGAGTTCATCGGCCCATTCGACCTGGATCCAGTGCTCGCTGTCGCGCTGGAACAGGCGCCGACCTACCGCGCATTCGCAGGTGTGCACGACCAGGCCCTCGCCACGACCCAGGTAGCCGCGCACCTCGTCGCCCGGAATCGGCCGGCAGCAGCTGGCCAGTTGCACAGACGCGCCCTCGCTGCCGTCCACGGTGATGCTGCCCTGCTCGGGTGGCGCCTCGGCAAAGCGACCCAGGGTCAGCGCGAGGGCATCGGGCTTCTGGCCCTGTTCGGCCATCAGGCGGGCCATCTTCTTGGCGATGATGGTCGCAATCTTGCGGCCGGCGCCAACGTCGATCAGCAACTGCTCGGTGCCACCGCTGCCGGCCCAGGCGGCCAGATCGCGCCAGATCGGCGCGGCCGGGTCGTCCAGTTCGAGGCTGGGCAGGGCCAGGCCCTCGACGCGCATGGCCTGGGCGAGCATCTTCTCGCCCAGCTCGCGCGACTCCTCGTGTTCGAGGTCTTTCAGGTAGTGGCGGATCTTGGAGCGTGCGCGGCCGGTGCGCACAAAGCTCAGCCAGGCCGGGTTGGGGCTGGCGCCGGGCGCGGTGATGATCTCGACGATGTCGCCGCTTTTGAGTTCGGCACGCAGCGGCACCGCTTCGCCGTTGACCTGGGCTGCGACGCAATGGTCGCCGACATCGGAGTGGATGGCGTAGGCGAAGTCCACCGGCGTGGCGCCCTTGGGCAGGGCCATGATCTTGGACTTGGGCGTGAAGACGTAGATCGAGTCCGGGAAGAGGTCGATCTTGACGTGCTCCAGGAACTCGTTGGCGTCGCGGGTTTCGTCCTGGATGTCGATCAGGCTTTGCAGCCAGCGCGCGTTGGCCTGCTGCGCAATCAGCGCCGAGGCCGGTTGGCGGCCACGGCTCTTGTAGATCCAGTGCGCCGCCACACCCTGCTCGGCGATCTGGTGCATGCCCTCGGTGCGCAACTGGAACTCCAGCGGCGTGCCCAGCGGGCCCATCAGCGTGGTGTGCAGCGACTGGTAGCCGTTGTCCTTGGGGTTGGCGATGTAGTCCTTGAAGCGGCCGGCCTGCGGCTTGTAGAGCTGGTGCAGCACACCGAGCGCCGTGTAGCACTGCAGCGGCTCCTCGGTCAGGATGCGAAAGCCAAAGATGTCGCTGACCTGGGCAAAGCTCATCAAGCCCTTCTCATGCATCTTCTTGTAGATCGAGTAGACCGTCTTCTCGCGGCCCTGCACCTCCACACGCAGGCTGGCCTTGGCGAAGGCGGCGCGGATCTCGCCCTCGATGCGCGAGACCAGATCGCGCCGGTTGCCTCGCGCCTTGGCCACGGCCTTGCTCAGCGCCGCGTAGCGCCAGGGGTGGAAGTACTGGAAGGACAGGTCCTGCAGCTCGCGGAAGGTCTGGTTCAGGCCCAGCCGGTGCGCGATGGGGGCGTAGATGTCGAAGGTTTCGCGGGCGATGCGGCGCGATTTGTGCGGCGCCATCGCGCCCATGGTGCGCATGTTGTGCAGCCGGTCCGCCAGCTTGACGAGGATGACGCGCAGGTCGCGCGCCATGGCCAGCAGCATCTTGCGGAAGGACTCGGCCTGCGACTCTTCCTTGGTGGAGAACTGCAGCTTGTCGAGCTTGGTCAGCCCGTCGACGAGGTCGGCGGTGGTGGCGTCGAACTTCTCGATCAGCTCGGACTTGGAGACGCCGCAGTCCTCGACCACATCGTGCATCAGTGCTGCCATCAGCGCCTGCGCGTCCAGCCGCCATTCGGCGCAGATCCCCGCCACCGCGATCGGGTGGGTGATATAGGGTTCGCCGGTGGCACGTTTCTGGCCCAGGTGGGCCTCGTCGGCGAACTTGTAGGCCTCGCGCACGCGTCGGACTTCGGCCTTGGGCAGATAGCCGAGCTTGGGCAGCAGCGCGTCGAACGATGCGGCCTCCGCCGGCGTAGGCGGGGCCGGCTGGCGCAGGCCGGGCAGCGTGAACCAGGCAGTGAGGGAGCGTTGAGCCATGGGCCGAATTTAGCCGATGCCCCAAAACAAACGGGCGTCCTGGGTTGCCCAGGACGCCCGCGTGGCGGAGGCCGGCGGCTTAGACCGGCACCTTGCGCAGCATCTCGACGCCGACCTCACCCGCCGCGATCTCGCGCAGCGCCGTCACGCCCGGCTTGTTCTTGCTCTCGATGCGGGGGCTGTGGCCCTGGCTGAGCATGCGCGCGCGGTAGGTGGCGGCCAGCACGAGCTGGAAGCGGTTCGGGATCTTGGTCAGGCAGTCTTCGACGGTGATGCGGGCCATGGGGTTCCTTCAGAAATTCGGGGCGGGGGCGCGATCAGGGCAGATCAAGCGCCTGGAAGACGGCCGAACGGTTTCGGCGCTGGGCCGCGTATTTTAGCCGCTGCGCGTGGACGATGGTCTTCAGGTCGAAAACCGCGGTGTCAAACACCGCATTGACCACGACGAAATCGAAGTGCTGGGCCTGCGCCACTTCCACGCGGGCGTTGTTCATCCGCTTGGCGATGACCTCGGGCTCGGTGTCGCCGCGCCGGTTCAGGCGCAGGCGCAGCTCGTCCCAGCTCGGCGGCAGGATGAAGATCAGCACCGCATACGGGAAGAGCTGCTTGATCTGCAGCGCGCCCTGGTAGTCGATCTCCAGCACCACGTCCTCGCCATGCTGCAGCCTGTCCTCGATGCCGGCCCGCGACGTGCCGTAGAGGTTGCCGTGCACCTCGGCCCACTCAAAGAACTCGCCGCGAGCCGCCATCGCGCGGAACTCGTCGGCCGAGATGAACCAGTACTCGCGCCCGTGCTGCTCCTGGCCGCGCGGCGCACGCGAGGTGTGCGAGATCGAGACCGCCAGCCGGGCGTCCAGCTCCAGCAGCGCCTTGACCAGGCTGGACTTGCCGGCGCCACTGGGCGCCGCGACGACGAAGAGATTGCCGGGATATTCCATGGACGCGCCTATTCGATGTTCTGGACCTGTTCGCGCATCTGCTCGATCGCGACTTTCATTTCGACGGAGATATTCGTCAGTTCAAGGGCCGCCGATTTGGAGCCCAGGGTATTGGCTTCGCGGTGCAATTCCTGGATCAGGAAATCCAGCCGCTTGCCGAGCTCGCCGCCTTTTTTCAGCAGCCGGGTCAGTTCGTCGAGGTGGGCGCGCAGCCGGCCGAGTTCCTCGGCCACGTCGATGCGGATGGCGAATGCCGCCGCTTCGTTCAGCGCCCGTTCCTGCAAGGCGTCCTGCGGCACGCTGGACGCGGCACCGGTCGCGTGGAGGGCTTCCTGCCAACGCTCCAGAAAGCGCTGCTGCTGGCGCGCCACAACGGCGGGCAGCAGGGGTTCGGCCTCGGCGGCGAGCTCGCGCAGCCGGGCGATGCGCTCCAGCAGGATGGCGACCAGTTTTTCGCCCTCGCGCTCGCGTGACTCGGCCAGACCTTCGACGCAGGCCTTGGCCGCCTCCAGCGTCGCGGCATCGAGTGCCACCGCTGCGCTGCCGCCGCTCTTGCACCAGTGCAAGGCCTCGTGCACGGACAGCGGACTCGCCTGCGGCAGCCAGGCCTTCACCTTGGCTTCGAGGTTGGCCAGCCGGTTGAGCTGCTCCGGCTGCGGCTGGGGCCAGCCGCCGTCGGCCTCGCGCTGCGTGTTGATGCGCAGCTCGATCTTGCCGCGCTTGAACCGGGCCGAGATCAGCTCCCGCAGCTGAGGTTCCAGCCCGCGCAGCTCCTCGGGCATGCGCATCGACAGGTCGAGAAACCTGCCATTGACCGAGCGCAATTCGACGCTGACACTGGCCTGTGCAGTGCTCACGCCGTCTTCGTCTTTAGGGGGCTGTGCCAGGGAATTGGCATAGCCGGTCATGCTGTAGACTGGCATTTCGCACTCGCAAAACAGACGTTAACTAAGAGATCTAGCGCGATTATGTCCAAGCCGAAGCCGGCGCCCCTGCCCGCAGGCACGGTGGTTGGGGGCTACCAGATCATCAAGCGACTGGCGGCCGGCGGTTTCGGCGTCGTGTACCTCGCCGAGGACCCCGACCATCATCTGGTCGCGTTGAAGGAATACCTGCCCTCGTCTCTGGCTGAGCGGTCGCCGGGCGAGTTGACACCCCGCGTCAAGCCCGAAAAGCAGCCGCTGTACCGGCTCGGGCTGAAGAGCTTTTTCGAAGAAGGGCGCTCGCTGGCGCAGATCTCTCACCCGAGCGTCGTCTCGGTGCTGAACTTCCTGCGCGAGAACGAGACCGTCTACATGGTCATGAACTATCTGCAGGGCGACACCCTGCAGGACTTCATCGTGACCGCGCGCGACATGAAGCGCGACAAGGTCTTCCGCGAGTCGACCATCCGCAGCCTCTTCGACGAGATCCTGCGCGGCCTGCGCATCGTCCACCAGCACAAGATGCTGCACCTGGACATCAAGCCGGCCAACATCTTCATCACCAATGACAACAAGGCGGTGCTGCTGGACTTCGGCGCGGCGCGTGAGGTGCTGAGCAAGGAAGGCAATTTCATCCGCCCGATGTACACGCCGGGCTTTGCCGCGCCCGAGATGTACCGTCGCGACGGCTCGCTGGGGCCTTGGACGGACATCTACGCGATTGGTGCCTGCATCTATGCCTGCATGCAGGGTTATCCGCCCAACGACGCGCCGCAGCGCCTCGAAAAGGACCGCCTCTCGCTGAGCCTGTCGCGGCTGCGCAATGTCTACTCCGACAACCTGCTCGAAGTGACCGAGTGGTGCATGTCGCTGGACCCGCTGGCCCGACCGCAGAGCGTCTTCGCGTTGCAAAAGGAGCTGGCCCGCGAAACCGAGAGGCGCTACACCAAGCTGTCCTTCAGCGAACGGCTCAAGCTGCAGCTTGAGAACCTGAAGTCCGGAGCGAAAGCTTGAGGTTCAACGTCTTCCAGGTCAGCCGCCGTGGAGGCCGCGAGACCAACGAAGACCGCATGGGCTATTGCTACACGCGCGAGGCGGGTCTGTTCGCGTTGGCCGACGGCATGGGTGGGCATCCCGAAGGCGAAGTCGCCGCCCAGATCGCGCTGCAGACGCTGGCGGCGCTGTTCCAGCAGGACGCGCGCCCGGTGCTGGAAGACCCGCTGCGGTTCCTGCAGGAGAGCATCTCCATCGCACACCATCAGCTGCTCCGCTACGCCGCGAGCAAGGGCTTGTCCGACACGCCGCGCACCACGGTGGTCGCCTGCGTGCTCCAGGGCAACCAGGCCTGGTGGGCGCATTGCGGTGATTCGCGGCTCTACATGGTGCGCGGCGGCAAGCTGATCGCCCGCACGCGCGACCATTCCTACTCGGAACTCCAGGAGGCGCTGGGCCGGGTCGGGCCCGGCAGTGAGCCCTTCAACCGCAACGTGCTCTTCACCTGCCTGGGCAGCCCCGGCAAGCCCATGGTGGACTGCCAGGGCCCGCTCACGCTGGAGCCCGCCGACCGGCTGCTGCTGTGCTCGGACGGCCTGTGGGGCAGCGTCGAGGACCATGAAATCGTGCAGCAGATTGCCGATCTGTCCATCGCCGAAGCGGCGCCCGAACTCGTCGAACAGGCGTTGCGCCGCGGGGGCGAGCGCAGCGACAACGTCACGGTGCTCGCGGTCGAGTGGGAAGGCGAGGGCGACCCCGACGGCGACACCACGCAAAACCTCGGCAACTCCGGCTTTGCGTCGACCATCCAGGGCGCACTGGACGCCGACCTCGTCGCCGCCATGGACGACGAGGAGATCGAGCGCGCGGTGCGCGAGATCAACGAAGTCATCCGCCAGTCCGGCCGCGGCGCCAACCGCCGCTAACCCATCTTTCAACATGACCCAGACCTTCACCCGCAGCGCCGGGCGGGCAGCCAACCAGCTGCGACCGGTGCGCATCACCCGTGGCTTCACCGTGCATGCCGAGGGCTCGGTGCTGATCGAGTTTGGCGCGACACGGGTGCTTTGCACCGCCTCGGTCGAGGAGCGCGTGCCGCCGCACAAGCGCGGCTCGGGCGAGGGCTGGGTGACGGCCGAGTACGGCATGCTGCCGCGGGCCACCCACACCCGCGGTGACCGTGAAGCGGCCAAGGGCAAGCAGAGCGGCCGCACGCAGGAGATCCAGCGCCTGATCGGCCGTTCGCTGCGCGCGGTGTTCGACCTCGCCCTGCTCGGCGAGCGCACCATCACGCTGGACTGCGACGTGTTGCAGGCCGACGGCGGCACCCGCACGGCCGCCATCACCGGCGCCTTCGTCGCGGCCCAGGATGCGGTCAACCGGCTGCTGGCCGAGGGCAGGATTGCGCAGTCGCCGATCAAGGATGCGGTCGCGGCGATTTCGGTCGGCATCGTCTCCGGCGTGCCGCTGTTGGACCTTGAATACACCGAGGACTCGGCCTGCGACACCGACATGAACGTCGTGATGACAGGCTCCGGCGGCTTTGTCGAGCTGCAGGGCACGGCCGAAGGCGTGGTGTTCACCCGCGACGAAATGAACGCGCTGCTGGACCTCGCCGATCAGGGCATCCGCGAGTTGCTTGCGGCCCAGCAGGCCGCCCTGTCCGCGCCGACCAAGGCTTGAGACCATGCGGCTCGTGCTCGCCTCCAACAACGCGAAGAAGCTTGTCGAGCTGCAGGGCCTGTTCGCGCCGCTGGGCATCGAGCTGGTCACCCAGGGCAGCCTGGGCATCGCGGAGGCCGACGAGCCTTTCGACACCTTTGCCGAGAACGCGCTGGCCAAGGCGCGGCATGCGGCGCTGGCCAGTGGCCTGCCGGCACTGGCCGACGACTCGGGCCTGAGTGTGGACGCGCTCGGGGGGGCGCCGGGCGTGCGCTCCGCCCGCTACGCGCTGGACGCCGGCGGCGAGAAGACCGATGCCGCGAACAACGAAAGGCTGCTGCGCGAGCTGGCAGGCTGTGAAGACCGCGCCGCACGTTTCGTCTGCGCGCTGGTGGCCGTGCGCAGCGCGACCGATCCCGAGCCGCTGGTCGCGATGGGTCGGTGGTCCGGCCGCATCCTGTCGGCGCCGCGCGGCGAGGGCGGGTTTGGCTATGACCCGCTGATGTTCATCCCGTCGCTGTGTCGCACCGTGGCCGAACTGGGCGCCTCCGAAAAGAACATCCACAGCCATCGTGCGCTGGCTGCGGGCGAACTGCTGCGCCAGATGCGCGAGGTCTGGAAGCTTGGCTGAGCTGCTGCACCTGATGCGCCCGGGCACGCTGCAGCTGCCGGCGCTGCCTCCGCTGGCGCTGTATGTTCACCTGCCCTGGTGTTTGCGCAAATGCCCCTACTGCGACTTCAACTCGCACGAGGTCAAGAACGGCGCGTTGGCGCCCGACACGGCCGCGGCCTACCTCGCCGCGTTGCGGGACGATCTCGAGTCGGCGCTGCCGCTGGTCTGGGGCCGCCCGGTCGTCAGCATCTTCATCGGCGGCGGCACGCCCAGCCTGTTCGACCCTGAACAGATCGCGCAGCTGATCTCCGACCTGCGCGCCCGCCTGCCGCTGGAGCCGGGCTGCGAGATCACCTTGGAGGCCAACCCCGGCACCTTCGAGCGCGAGCGCTTCAGGGGCTTTCGGCAGGC
Organism: Burkholderiales bacterium; assembly: GCA_003963075.1. GTDB lineage: Bacteria > Pseudomonadota > Gammaproteobacteria > Burkholderiales > Burkholderiaceae_C > Pelomonas. The sequence continues at coordinate 11,724 of RXJV01000108.1, read as the reverse complement.
CGGCGTCACGCGCTTGTCGGTCGGCGTGCAGAGCTTCGACGATGCGCAACTGAAGGCGCTGGGCCGTGTGCACAGCGCCGCGCAGGCGCGCGAGGCGCTTGCCGAGGCCGCCGCCGCTTTCGAGACCTTCAACCTCGACCTGATGTATGCGCTGCCGGGCCAGACGCTGGACGGCCTCGCCCGTGAGCTGGACACGGCGCTGGCGTTCGCGCCGCCGCACCTGTCGATCTATCACCTGACCATCGAGCCGAACACGGTGTTCGCCACGCGCACGCCCGCCGGCCTGCCGGAGCCCGACCTGGCCAGCGACATGCTCGACCTGATCACCGCCAGGACCGCCGCTGCCGGCCTGTCGCGCTACGAGGTGTCGGCCTATGCCCGGGACGGGCACCGCTGCCTGCACAACCTGAACTACTGGCAGTTCGGCGACTACCTCGGCATCGGCGCCGGCGCGCACAGCAAGCTGAGCTTCCCGAACCGGGTGCTGCGTCAGGTGCGCTGGCGCGAGCCGGCGGCCTATATGGCCCAGGCCAGCAAGGTCAGCAATGAGCAGGAGGTCGCCCGCAAGGAGCTGCCGTTCGAGTTCATGCTCAATGCACTGCGGTTGAAGGAAGGCGTGACGCTGACGCAATTCCTCGAACGCACGGGCCTGCCGCCGTCCAGCATCGCGCAGGCCTTGGATACGGCACGCCGACGCGGCCTGCTGGAGGCTGACCCGTCGCGCATCCAGCCCACCGCGCGCGGCTTCGACTTCCTGAGCGACCTGCAGCAGCTGTTCCTGTAGCGCGGGGGCCTTGGGTGTCAGCCGGCGGAGGCAGCGGCCCGGAGCTGCTGCTGCAGCGTTGCGATCTCGGCATGCATCCAGTCGCAAAAGGTCCGGATGGCCGCGTCGTCGCGCAGGGCTTCCGGGTAGACCACCTGGTAGTCGCGGGTGGCGTCCTCGTCGATGGCCTGCTGCGAGATGCGCACCAGCCGGCCGTCGAGCAGGGCGTCGGCGGCAAACAGCTCGCGTGTCAGCGCGACGCCCATGCCGTGTTCCGCGGCCTGACCCAGCAGCGCGGCGTCATTGAAGCTCGCGACGGGCGGCGGGACCGGCTCGCCGTAGCCGGCCTGCGCGAACCAGCGCCGCCAGAGGTCGGCGTCACCGAGCAGCGGCTGCTGCGCCAACTGCGCCGGTGCCAGGCCGACCAGTCGCCGTGCGAGCGGCGGTGCCGCGACCACCACATGCGGTGAGTGGAACAGCGGCTCCGACACCAGGCCGGGCCATGGCCCACGCCCGATGCGCAGGCCGAGCTGAAAGCCTTCTCTTTCCAGATCGACGAGCTGCTGCGACGAGTGCAGATCCAAAGCGATGCAGGGCTGCAAGGCCTGCCAGCGCGGCAGGCGCGGCATCAGCCAGCGTTGCGCGAACGAGGGCAGCACCGTGATGCGCAGCGTCCGTGCAGCGCTGCCATGGGCTTGTGCCGCAGCCAGCAGGCCGGCCTGCAGTTCGGCGAACACGCGTGCGACCGCCTTCTGCAGGGCCTGGCCGGCCGGGTTGAGCGCCAGCCGGCGCCCCTGGCGGGTGAACAGCTCGAAGCCGAGTTGTGCCTCCAGACCGCGGATCTGCTGGCTGACCGCGCTGTGCGTCAGATGCAGGCTTTCCGCTGCGGCGCGCAGGTTCTCGGTCTGTGCGGCCGCGCGGAACGCGGCCAGATAGTGCAGAGGAAAGCGATCCAGTGAGTTCATGCTGGTAAGCGAAATCAACCAATAAGTCCAGAAATACGCGCTTGGTCTGCGGATTTTGGATGAATAGCATAACCAGCATGTTTTGAGGAGCCCACCATGAACTTGCTGAACCGCTGGATTGCTTCGCTGACCCTGATGCCGCTGGCCGTGCTGACCCTGCAGGGGCTGGCCGTCGATGCCCTGGCGCTGACCGACAGCAATGCCGAGGTCAAGGAGGCCGCGGCCGACCGTGCCGGCGAGGCGCTGGCGGCTACTGCGCCTCCGCGAGCGGCGCCGGGCGTCTATGTGCCGGTGAGCGCCAAGCGGCTGGACCGGTTCCAGCCCGTGCTGCCGCCCGAGCGCGCCCTCGGGCAGGCGATGGCCCAGGCGCATGCGCTGGCCCTTTTGCGGCGCTCGGGGGCGGTGGCCGCGGGAAAGAGCCGGGAGCCGGAGGCCCCGGCGCTCAGACCCGGTTGAGCGAAACGCCCGCGGTCGCGCGCAGCCGTTCGAGCACCTTGCCGGCAATCTGGCCCAGCGGCAGCACTTCGTCGGCGGCGCCGGCCGCAATGGCCTCACGCGGCATGCCGAAGACGACGCAGCTCGCTTCGTCCTGGCAGTAGTTGTAGGCGCCGGCGTCCTTCATGACCTTCATCGCCTTCGCACCGTCGGCGCCCATGCCGGTCAGCATGATGCCGATCGCATTCGGCCCGACGACCTTGGCAGCCGACAGGAACAAGGCCTCGACCGACGGCTTGTGCCGGTTGATCGGATCGCCATCCTGCACGCGGGCGATGTAGTTGGCGCCGCTGCGCTCCACGGTCAGGTGCAGACCGCCCGGCGCGATATAGCCATGGCCGGGCAGGATGCGCTCGCCGTCCTGCGCTTCCTTGACGCGGATCTTGCACAGGCCGTCCAGGCGCGCGGCATAGCTCTTTGTGAAGCCGGGCGGCATGTGCTGGGTGATGACGACGGCCGGGCTGTCGGCGGGCAGGTTGATCAGCACGTCCTTGGTGGCCTCGGTGCCACCGGTCGACGCACCGATGAAGATGAGCTTCTCGGTGGACGCCTTGCCCAGGCTGGCCATCGTGATCGCCTTGGCCGGCGCTGCGGCCGGCGCGCCCGGCGCGGGCGCTGCCGGAGCGCGGCGGATGTGTGCCTTGGACGCGATGCGGATCTTGTCCGTGATGTCCTGGGCCAGTTGCCGGATGCCGTCGGCGACGCCAATCTTGGGCTTGGCGACAAAGTCGATCGCGCCCAGCTCCAACGCCTTGAGCGTGACCTCGGCGCCGCGTTCGGTCAGCGTGGACACCATCACCACCGGCATCGGCCGCAGGCGCATCAGGCGTGACAGGAAGTCCAGCCCGTCCATCCGCGGCATCTCGACGTCCAGCGTGATGACGTCCGGGTTCAGATTGCGGATCATCTCGCGTGCCAGCAGCGGGTCTGCGGCTGCGCCGATGCACTCCATGTCGGTCTGGCGGTTGATGATCTCGGAGAGGATCGAGCGCACCAGCGCCGAATCGTCCACCACCACGACCTTGGTCTTGGCCATCTCGGCCTCCTCAGAACAAATCGATGGAGCCGCCGCTGCTGGCGACAGGCTGCACCTTCTGGATCGCCACGCGGTCCTGCTGGACCAGCGCGTCGGTGTTGGTGGGTGCCAGGCGCTTGACCATGGCCTTGCCGCTGGCCGGCAGGAAGCAGACCTTGCGGGGGTACACGTCCATCACGTCCTTGGACACGATGGGAATGCGCTCCAGCTTGAGGTAGTCGATGACGAAATTGGTGTTGCGCTCACCGACATTGAGCGAGTTCATGCCCGAGATGACCGCGCCGCCACCGAAGATCTTGGCTTCCATGCGGCCTTTGTTGGCGCCGCGCTTCATCATCTCGTTGATCAGCAGTTCCATTGCAAACGAGCCGTAGCGGCCCGAGTCGCCATTGCCCTCGGGCAGCATGAAGTGATTCATGCCACCGACCTTGGCCACGCGGTCCCACAGGCAGGCCGCGATGCAGGAGCCCAGCGTCGTCATGACGAGCAGGTCCTCCTGGTCGACGAAATACTCGCCCGGCAGGATCTTGACCGCCGCGTTCTTGAAATGGGCGTCATAGAAGAAGAACGAGGCCTCGCCCTGGCTGCGTGGCTGGGCCTTGAGCTGGTTGACCTTGGCCACCGCGGCCGCGTTGCCCAGGGTCGTGGCGGAGGCGAGAGGAGTGCTCATGCTCAGACCCGTTCGTAGATCGTCTTGCCGCGCAGCCTGAACAGGTCGCGCGATTCGGTGAAGTTTTCGGAATGGCCGACAAACAGCTGGCCGCCCGGGCGCATCACGCGGTGGATGCGCTCGAGCACCTTGCGCTGCGTCGGCGCGTCGAAATAGATCATGACATTGCGGCAGAAGACCATGTGGAAAGCGTCGCCGAGTTGCCAATGGGCGTCCATCAGGTTCAACGCGCGGAACTCCACCCAGCGCTGCAACTCGGGCTTCACGCGGATCTTGCCGGCGTTCGCGCCCGTGCCCCGCATGAAGAAGTTCTTCAGCCGGGTGGCGTCCAGGCCGCGCGAGTCGGCGTTGTAGACGCCCCGCTTGGCGGTGGCCAGCACATTGGTGTCGATGTCGCTGGCGACGAGTTGCACCGAGGCGCTGGGCCCGAGCGCCTCGCTGCAGGTCATCAGGATGGAGTAGGGCTCCTCGCCCGTCGACGCGGCGCAGCACCAGATCCGCACCGGTTTGCCGACGAAGGGTTTGAGGTCGTCCTTGAGCGCGTGGAAATGGTGTTCCTCGCGAAAGAAGGAGGTCAGGTTGGTCGTCAGGCAGTTGACGAATTCCTGCCATTCCTGGGCGCCCGCCGGGCCGCTCGATGCTTCGAGCCACTGCAGATAGCTGGCGAAGCTCCTGTGTCCCGTCTCGCGCAGGCGCCGCGAGAGCCGGCTGTAGACCATCGCATGCTTGCCGTCGTGCAGGCTGATGCCGGCATGCTTGTAGATCAGCTCGCGCACGCGGTCGAAGTCGGCCTTGCTGAAGCTGAATTCATGATCCAGAGCGTCGCTGCCTTGGGCGATGTCGGGTGCGGGCATGTCTAGCGAATCAGATTTGTTGTTGCTCGCAGCAGTTCTGGCGTGGCCTCTCGATTCTGCACCGCAGGCCAGGTGGCTGGCCTCGGCGCGGTCCAGCATAGTGCAAAGAGGCGGCCTTAACGTGCCTGTTTCACGACCGGCGCGCCTGCGCCCCGCTGCTAGACTGCCGCGACACCCCGATGCCGTCAGAAAACCACAGCCTTTTGGAACCGCGCCCGTCTGCACCCGGAATGATCGACGCCGCCGTGCTCGATCTGGATCAGGCCTTGCAACTGCTGCAGCAGGCCGGGGCCCTGCTCCCGGACGAGGCGCCGCACAGTGCTGCGTGGCTGCAGGCGGTGCTGGACGCACTCTGCGACCTGTCCAGCAAGGACGCGTTGACCGGCCTCGTGAACCGGCGCAGCTTCGAGATGGCGCTGTCGCGCGAGGCCGACCGGGTGGCCCGATCGGGCGAGGCGGCGCTGCTGCTGATGCTCGACATTGATCACTTCAAGGCCGTCAATGACACCTATGGCCATGGTGCCGGCGATCAGGTCATCCGCGCCGTGGCGCGGGCCGTCGCCCAGACCGTGCGGCCCATGGACCTGGTCGCCCGGGTCGGCGGCGAGGAGTTCGCGGTCATCCTGCCCAACTGCGCCACGCACGTCGGGCTGGCGGTTGCCGAGCGAGTGCGCGAGAAGGTGTCCGAGCTGAGCATCGAGGTCGGTCCCGGACAAAGCCTCGGCGTCACGGTCAGCCTCGGCGGAGCGTTCGCGCCGCAGTGGGTGCGCTCGTCGCCGCTGTTGTGGACCGAGCGCGCCGACCGCCAGCTCTACCGCGCCAAGGCCGAAGGCCGCAACCGCGCCTGCCTCGAACCCCAGATTGACTCCCTGGTCAGCGCCGAAGAAAAGGGCATGTTGTACGCCACCCTGAATCTCGAAACGCAACAGGACACGCCATGAGCATGACCCCCGATCCTGCTGCTTACGCCACGTCGGCCGCGCCGCCGCCGCGGCCCGCGCGCAACGGCGCGCGCACGCTTGCCGTCACCAGCGGCAAGGGCGGCGTCGGCAAGACCTTCGTCACCGCCAACCTCGCAGCGGCACTGGCCGCGCGTGGCCAGAGGGTGCTGGTGCTGGACGCCGACCTCGGCCTGGCCAATCTCGATGTGGTGCTGAACCTGCACCCCAAGCTGACCCTGCACGACGTCTTCACCGAGAAGGCGACCCTGGAACAGGCCATCCTGCCGGCGCCCGGTGGCTTCAGCGTGCTGCTGGCCGGCTCGGGCATGGTCGAGTATTCGCGCCTGACGCCGGAGGTCCGCGACAAGCTGCTGCACATCATCGACCTCGTCAAGCCGCGCTTCGACTGGGTGCTGCTGGACACCGGTGCCGGCATCTCGGACGTGGTGCTCTACGCGATTTCTCTGGCGGCGGATGTGCTGGTGGTGGCCACCCCCGAGCCCACGTCACTGACCGATGCCTACGCGACGATCAAGGTGCTGGCCACCCAGCAAGACCGTCGCCAGGTGGGCTTGCTGGTCAACCAGGCCAACCGCGTCGGCGAGGGCAAGCTGATCTGCGGCCAGTTGCAGCAGGTGCTGCAGCGTTTTGTCGGCCCGCAGCCCGGCCAGGCCTTCCGGCTGGAGCTGATGGGCGAGGTCAAGGCCGACCCTGCGGTGCGCCAGGCCGTGCTCAAGCGCCAGCTGATGCTGGAGAACTACCCCGGCTGCGACGCGGCCCAGGCCATCAAGGCCCTGGCCTCCAAGCTCCTTGGCTGACACCACCCCGCACACCGCCTTCGAGTGGCTCGGCGGAGAGGCGCGTGTCCGCGAGCTCGTGGACCGTTTCTACGACCTGATGGACCTGGAACCGGCCTATGCCCGGCTGCGTGCGGCCCACGGAGATTCGCTGGAGACCGCACGCGACAAGCTGTTCTGGTTCCTGTGCGGCTGGCTCGGTGGCCCAGACCACTACATCAGCCGCTTCGGCCACCCGCGGCTGCGGGCGCGCCACCTGCCATTCCGCATCGGCATTGCCGAGCGTGATGAATGGCTGGCGTGCATGGGCCAGGCCATGCAGGAGACGGGTGTGGACCCGGCCCTGCAGTCCCGGCTGGCCGAGTCCTTTGCGGGCACAGCCGACTGGATGCGCAACGTTTAAGGGCCGACATGGGCCGGCCCTGCGGCGCTCACTCCAGGCGGAACGCGAAGTCCTGCTGGAAGGTCGCGTCGCCCTGGCACTGATAGCCCGCCAGCGCGGATTCCACCGCACGCTGCAGGGCCCGCCGTGACTTGCCATCCAGCGCGCCCTGGCTGACGCGGAACTCGGTGCCGACGACGCGGCCGCCGCGCACGGTGGCGATCACGTTCAGCACCGCTTCGCCGCTCCAGCTCACTGCCGGCACGTCGGGACGCGGCATCACGCTGCACACCGCGCCGGGCGATTGCACCGACGTGGGTGGCCGCATGACCGAGGGCTGCGCGACCGTGGTCGGGCCGGTCGCGGTGAAGCCCTCGGCGGGCTGTGACCGTGGCATCGGGTCGAAGATCACCGGGTCTGGCGTGATCGTCGGCTCGGCGGGCACCGGCAGAGGCGGCACCGGCACCGGCGTGACGACCGGCTGGGCGGCGCGGATCGGAGGTTCCCGCGGTGGCGGCGGCTCCGGCGTCTTGGGAAGGGGCGGCAGCAGCACCGTCGGATCCTTGGGCTTGGCCGGGGGGTGGATGAAGCCCAGGCTGAGTGCCGTGATCGCCGCGACGTGAACCGCGACGACGATGCCGATGCCCAGGTAGCGGGCGGGCGCGGGGGCTTGGCGGGACAGTTCCATGGGCACAACTCCTCGTGGTGGCAGGGGAAACCGTGGGCGCGCGCAGGCAGCGGCTTTGGGCCCAGGCTACTGCCGGCTAACGCGGCGAGTCAATGGTGGCCGGCGCGCGTCGTCGATGCACCACGGTGCGCGCGGCTCCTCCCCGGCGTCAGCCCATGCCGGCCAGCAGCACGATCAACGCGCCCGCGCCGCCATCGCTGGCGCGGGCCTGCACAAAGGCGAGCACTTCGTTCTTCTGCACCAGCCAGCGGCGCACGCGGCTCTTCAGCACGGGCTCCTTGCCCGGCGAGCCATGGCCCTTGCCGTGAATGACACGCACACAGCGCAGGCCGCGCCGGGCGCTCTCGTGGATGAAGCTGCCCACGGCCTCGCGGGCGGCATCGCGGCGCAGGCCATGCAGGTCCAGCTGGGCCTGCAGCGACCAGTGGCCGCGGCGCAGCTTGCGGATGACCTCGATGCCGATGCCGTCACGGCGGAACGACAGGGTCTCGTCCGTCTCCAGCAGGCTGTCGATGTCGATTTCGTCGGACAGCGCCTGCAGCAGCACCGCGCGTTCGTCGGCCTCGCGCTGCCGCGGCTCGGGCTCGGGCGGCTCGACGGCATGCAGCACGCGGTCGACCCGGCGCAGCGGCGTGACCGGGCCGACACTCAGCTCGAACACGCGGCGCTCCTGCTCCGCCAGCCGCGCCGCGGCCGCGCGGCGCTCGCGCTCCAGTTCGGCGGCCTCGCGGGCGGCGGCCAGTTCCCGCGCCAGGGGCTTCAGGTCGGCCAGGCTGCGCACGGTTCTGGTCACAGCAGCCCCCGCTCGGCAAAGGACACGACCTCGCCACCGCCGACGATGAAGTGGTCGACGACCCGCACATCCACCAAGGCGAGGGCCTGGCTCAGCTGACGCGTGAGCAGTTCGTCCGCGCGCGACGGCTCGGCCACGCCGCTGGGGTGGTTGTGCGCCAGGATGGCGGCACCCGCCCCCAGCGCCAGCGCGCGCTTGACGACCTCGCGCGGATGCACAGTGGTGTGGCTCAGCGAGCCGTGGAACAGCGTCTCCATCGCGATCAGCTTCAGCTGGGCATCCAGGAACAGCACCGCGAACACCTCCTGGCCCAGGCCACCCAGGTGAAGGCGCAGATAGGTCTTCACGGTGTCGACGTCGTTCATCGCCGGCTTTTCGGTCAGCCGCTGGTTCAGCGAGCGCCGCGCGATCTCGAGCACGGCCGCGATCTCGGCGCGCTTGGCCGGCCCCAGGCCCTTGACCTGGGCCAGGTCCTGCACGCTCGTCGCCAGCAGGCCGGCCCAGCCGCCAAACCGGTCCAGCAGGGCCTGTGCCATCTGCAGTACCGGCGTGCCGTGGATGCCCGTGCGCAGCAGCAGGGCCAGCAGTTCCGCATCCGCCAGCGCGGCGGGACCGCGGGCGAGCAGCTTCTCGCGCGGCCTGGCGTCCGGGGGCAGATGGGTCAGCGGCATAAAATCGGCAGTCTAGCCAAGCGCTCCCAGATCCCCGTCGAATGAATCCCATCCAGGCCGGCTCCTTTCTCACGCTGCACTACCGGCTCTCGGGCCCGGACGGCGCCGACATCGTCAACACCTTTGACGACAAGCCCGCCACGCTGTCGCTCGGTGCCGGCCAGCTGTCGCCGGCGATCGAGTCACGCCTGATCGGCCTGGCCGAGGGGGCACATGAGCGCTTCGAACTGCCCGCCGGCGAGGCCTTTGGCGAGCGCAACCCGGAGCTGCTGCAGCGGGTCAAGCTGTCGCTGCTGCGCCAGCTCGGGGATCCGGACGAGGCCTACCACGTGGGTGACGTGGTGCAGTTCCCCGGGCCTGACGGCCAGGGCGGCTATGCGGGCGTCGTCCGCGAAGTGGGAGAGGACGCGCTGTTGTTCGATTTCAACCATCCGCTCGCGGGCCAGCCGGTCAGCTTCGAAGTGCGGGTCATCGGGGTGCTGTGATGGAGACGCTCGTGCATCCCAATGAAGTGATCCTGGCCGAGCCGCGCGGCTTTTGCGCCGGCGTTGACCGGGCGATCGAGATCGTCGAGCGTGCGCTCGTGAAGTTCGGTGCCCCGATCTATGTGCGCCACGAGATCGTGCACAACACCTATGTGGTCAACGACCTGAAGTCGCGCGGCGCGATCTTCATCGAGGACCTGGCCGAGGTGCCTGCCGGTGCAACGCTGGTGTTCAGCGCCCATGGCGTCAGCCAGGAGGTGCGTCGCGAGGCCGCGGCGCGTGGCTTCCAGATCTTCGATGCGACCTGCCCGCTGGTGACCAAGGTCCACGTCGAGGTGGCCAAGCTGAACCGCGAGGGCTTCGAGTTCATCATGATTGGCCACAAGGGCCACCCCGAGGTCGAGGGCACGATGGGCCAGCTTTCCGATGGCATCTACCTCGTCGAAGAAGTGGAGGATGTCGCCAAGGTCCAGGTCAAGGACCCGAGCAAGCTGGCCGTTGTCACGCAGACCACCTTGAGCGTGGACGATGCCGCCGAGATCCTCGCCGAAGTGAAGCGCGTCTTCCCGCAGGTGCGCGAGCCCAAGAAGCAGGACATCTGCTACGCCACGCAGAACCGCCAGGACGCGGTCAAGCTGCTGGCGCCGCAGGTGGATGTTGTCATCGTCGTCGGCAGCCCCACCAGCTCCAACAGCAACCGGCTGCGCGAACTGGCCGAGCGCCTGGGCACGCCAGGCTATATGGTCGACGCCGCCGAGGATCTGAAGCCCGAATGGCTGGAGGGCCGTCCGCGCGTGGGCCTGACGGCTGGCGCCTCCGCGCCCGATGTGCTCGTTCAGGCCGTCATCGACCAGCTGCGCCAGCTCGGCGCCACCACCGTGCGCAGCCTGCCGGGTGTTGAAGAAAACGTGCGCTTCCCGCTGCCGGTAGGCCTGGGCGACAAGTCCATGGCCGAGGTGAGTGCCTCCCGATCTTGATGCCGGCGTCCCAGACCTCCGGCGGCGCTGACATCGGCGCCGTTTTCATATTCGAATTCTGAAAGAACGACATGCTCGACATCACCCAACTGCGCAAGGAGCTCGACACCGTCATCGAGCGCCTGAACGCACGCAAGAACCCCCAGCCTTTCCTCGACGTGGACCGCTTCAAGGCCTTGGAGGCCGAGCGCAAGGCGGTGCAGACCCGCACCGAGGAATTGCAGGCGCGCCGCAACGCGCTGTCCAAGCAGATCGGCATGGCCAAGGGCAAGGGCGAGGATGCCACCGCGCAGATGGCCGAGGTGGGCAGCATCGCCGATGAACTCAAGGCCGGCGCCGAACGGCTGGATGCGATCCAGCACGAGCTCAACCACCTGCTGATGGGCGTGCCCAACCTGCCCGACGAGAGTGTTCCGCTCGGCACGGACGAGACCGGCAACGTCGAGGTGCGCCGCTGGGGCACGCCGCGCAGCTTCGACTTCGACGTGAAGGACCATGTCGACCTGGGTGCCCCGCTGGGCCTGGACTTCGAGACCGGCGCCAAGCTGTCGGGCTCGCGCTTCACCTTCCTGAAGGGCCCGGTGGCCCGGCTGCACCGGGCGCTCGCCCAGTTCATGCTTGACGTGCAGACCACCGAGCACGGCTACACCGAGTGCTACACGCCCTACATCGTCAACCGCGAGATCCTGGAGGGCACGGGCCAGTTGCCCAAGTTCAAGGAGGACATGTTCTGGGTGCTGCGCGGTGGCGACTCCGAGCACCCCGAGCAGTACCTGATCTCGACCTCGGAGATCTCGCTGACCAACACCGTGCGCGAGAGTGTGCTGAAGGCCGAGGATCTGCCCGTCAAGCTGACCGCCCACAGCCCCTGCTTCCGCTCGGAGGCGGGCTCGGCCGGCCGCGACACGCGCGGCATGATCCGCCAGCACCAGTTCGACAAGGTCGAGATGGTCCGCATCGAGCATCCCGAGCACAGCATGGCGGCGCTCGACGAGATGACCGGCCACGCCGAGGCCATCCTGCAAAAGCTCGGCCTGCCTTACCGCACGATGCTGCTGTGCTCGGGCGACATGGGCTTCGGCTCGACCAAGACTTATGACCTCGAGGTCTGGCTGCCGGCGCAGAACACCTACCGCGAGATCAGCTCCTGCTCGAACATGGGCGCCTTCCAGGCCCGCCGCATGCAGGCGCGCTTCAAGAACGCCCA
>RXJV01000115.1 GCA_003963075.1 Burkholderiales bacterium | reverse complement strand
TGTTCCAGCGCGACATCGCCAAGCTGGAAAAGAACATCGGCGGCATCCAGGACATGACCGCGCTGCCTGACGCCATCTTCGTCATCGACGTCGGCTACCACAAGATCGCCGTCGCCGAAGCCAAGAAGCTCGGCATTCCCGTCATCGGCGTGGTCGACACCAACCACTCGCCCGAAGGCATCGACTACGTCATCCCCGGCAACGACGACTCCGCCAAGGCCGTGGCCCTGTACGCCCGCGCTGTCGCTGACGCCGTGCTGGAAGGCAAGGCCAACGCCACGGCAGACGTTCTGGCGGCCGTCGCCCCGGCGGGCGACGAGTTCGTCGAGGTCTCCGAAGAGGCCTGAGCCCGTTCGATCCTGCATCTGAAGGGGGCCGCGAGGCCCCTTTTTCCAACTGAAATCTGGAGAACCGAAATGGCTGCGATTACTGCAAGCATGGTGGGCGAACTGCGTGCCCGCACCGACGCCCCGATGATGGAGTGCAAGAAGGCGCTGACCGAGGCCGATGGCGACCTGGGCCGCGCTGAAGAGATCCTGCGCGTCAAGCTGGGCAACAAGGCCGGCAAGGCGGCCTCGCGCATCACCGCCGAAGGCGTGGTGTCGTCCGCGGTCGTCAACGGCAATGGCGCGCTGATCGAAGTCAACTGCGAGACCGACTTCGTCTCGAAGAACGACGCCTTCCTGGCCTTCGTCGGTGCCCTGGCCGGCCTGGTGGCCGAGCACAACCCGGCCGACGTGGCCGCCCTGTCGGCCCTGCCGCTGTCGCAGGAAGGCTTCGGCCCGACGGTGGAAGACGTGCGCAAGGGCCTGATCGGCAAGATCGGCGAGAACATGACGATCCGCCGCTTCCAGCGCTACAGCGGCAGCAAGCTGGCCACCTATCTGCACGGCACCCGCATCGGCGTGGTCGTCGAGTTCGAGGGTGACGACGTGGCCGCCAAGGACGTCGCGATGCACATCGCCGCGATGAAGCCCGCCGCGCTGTCAAGCGCCGACGTGCCGGCCGAACTGGTCGAGAAGGAGCGCAAGATCGCCACCGAGAAGGCCGCCGAATCCGGCAAGCCGGCCGACATCATCGCCAAGATGGTCGAAGGCTCGGTGCAGAAGTTCCTGAAGGAAGTCTCGCTGCTCGACCAGGTCTTCGTGAAGGCCGCCGACGGCAAGCAGACCGTGGGCGCCCACCTGAAGGCCGCCAACACCAGCGTCAAGGGCTTCACGCTCTACGTCGTCGGTGAAGGCATCGAGAAGAAGGTCGACGACTTCGCGGCCGAGGTGGCCGCCCAGGTGGCGGCGGCCAAGGGTCAGTAAAGACTCTTGCAATCGATAAGGGCGCCAAGTTGGCGCCCTTTAAACTTCCGGGCCACCACAGGCCCCCGAACTCCGAGGACACCATGCCCGCGTACAAGCGCATCCTGCTCAAACTCTCCGGTGAAGCCCTGATGGGCGACGACGCCTACGGCATCAACCGCGCGACCATCGTCCGCATGGTGCAGGAGGTGCGGGAGGTGACGCAGATGGGCGTGGAGGTGGCGGTCGTCATTGGCGGCGGCAATATCTTCCGCGGCGTGGCGGGCGGCTCGGTCGGCATGGACCGTGCGACGGCCGATTACATGGGCATGCTGGCCACGGTGATGAACTCCCTGGCCCTGGCCGACACCATGCGCCAGGAGGGCATGACGGCCCGCGTGATGTCCGCCATCGCCATCGAGCAGGTCGTCGAGCCCTATGTGCGGCCCAAGGCGCTGCAGTATCTGGAAGAGGGCAAGGTCGTCGTCTTTGCGGCCGGCACCGGCAACCCCTTCTTCACGACGGATACTGCGGCGGCCTTGCGAGGCGCCGAGATCGGCGCCGAGATCGTGCTGAAGGCCACCAAGGTCGATGGCGTCTACACCGCCGATCCCAAGAAGGACCCCGAGGCCCAGCGCTACGCCGCCATCACTTTTGACGAAGCGATCAGCCGCAACCTGCAGGTGATGGATGGTGCCGCCTTCGCGTTGTGCCGCGACCAGAAGCTGCCGATCAAGGTGTTCAGCATCTTCAAGACCGGCGCGCTGAAGCGGGTGGTGCAGGGCGAGGACGAGGGCACGCTTGTCCACGTGTGAGCGAACCAGAGAGAGATTGATCATGAGCATTGCCGACATCAAGAAGAACGCCGAGGCCAAGATGGCCAAGTCGGTCGAATCGTTGAAGGGTGAACTGCAGAAGATCCGCACCGGTCGGGCCCACCCGGGCATCCTGGACCAGGTCAGCGTCGACTACTACGGCTCCCTCGTGCCCATCAGCCAGGTGGCCAACGTCACGCTGCTGGATGCCCGCACCATTTCCGTCCAGCCCTGGGAAAAGGGCATGGGCGCCAAGATCGAGAAGGCCATCCGCGAGAGCGACCTGGGCCTGAACCCGTCCGCCCAGGGCGACCTGATCCGCGTGCCGATGCCGCCGCTGACCGAGGAGCGCCGCAAGGACCTGACCAAGGTGGTCCGCAACGCCGGCGAGGACGCCAAGGTGGCCGTGCGCAATCTGCGCCGTGACGCCAACGAGCAGGCCAAGAAGCTGCTCAAGGACAAGGAAATCGGCGAGGACGACGAGCGCCGCAGCCTCGACGACGTGCAGAAGCTCACCGATCGCGTGATCGCCGAGATCGACAAGCTCATCTCGGCCAAGGAAGCCGAGATCATGGCGGTTTGAGCGCCGTCTTGAACCCGGCCGCCGCCGTGCCGCAGGACCGCCCGGCGCCGCCGCGCCATGTCGCCATCGTGATGGATGGCAACGGCCGTTGGGCCAAGAAGCGCTTCCTGCCGCGCTTCTTCGGCCACAAGGCCGGGGTGGATGCGCTGGTCAAGGTGGTGCAGGCCTGCATCGACCGCGACATCGAACACCTCACCGTCTTCGCTTTCTCCAGCGAGAACTGGAAGCGGCCGAGCGACGAGGTTTCCGGGCTGATGGGCCTGGTGCTCGCGGCGGTGAGCCGCTACCTCGCCAAGATGGGCGCGATGGGCGTGCGCATCCGCATCATCGGCGACCGCGATGCCGTGTCCGACAAGCTGCGCAATGCCTGGAACGAGGCCGAGAGCAGCACGCTGCACAACACCAAGCTGACGCTGAACGTCGCCTTCAACTACGGGGGCCGGTGGGACATCGTGCAGGCCTGCCGCCAGGCCATCGCCGCCGGCGTGCCGGCCTCCGAGTTGACCGAGGCCCGGCTGTCGGAGTTCATGGCGCTGCGCCACTCGCCCGACCCGGACCTGTTCATCCGCACCGGCGGCGAGGTGCGCATCAGCAACTTCCTGCTCTGGCAGGCCGCCTACACCGAGTTCGTGTTCTCGGACTGTCTGTGGCCCGAGTTCGGTGAGCGTGAACTCGATGCTGCTATCGCCGCCTTCCACGAGCGGGACCGCCGCTTCGGCGGTGTCAAGGACACCGCGGTCGCGGCCTGACGGGACCTTCGCGATGCTGAGGACCCGCGTGATCACCGCCGTCGTGCTGTTGGCCCTGTTGCTGCCGGCGCTGTTCGCGGCCTCGCCCTGGCCGTTCGCCGGGCTGACCGTGCTGATGATCGGTGCCGCCGGTTGGGAGTGGGCAAGGCTGAACGGCCTGCCCGGCATCGGGGCGCTGGCCGCCGGCACGTCGCTGGCGCTGGCCTGCGTCTGGACCCTGCTGATCGGTTGCTTGAACGCGCCGCCGGCCTGGGCCTGGTGGCTGGCCACCGGGGTGTGGGTACTGGGCGGCGCTTTTGCGCTGCGGGTCGGCCCCGCCGGCTGGCCGCAGATCACACCAGCGCTGCGGCTGGCGCTCGGTGCCCTGCTGCTGTGGGGCGCCTGGCTTGCTATCGTGCAGGCGCGGGTGCATGGCATCAACTTCATCCTGTCGGTCTTCTGCCTGGTGTGGATGGCCGACATCGCGGCCTACTTCTGCGGCCGGGCCTTCGGCCGCCGCAAGCTGGCACCGGCGATCAGCCCAGGCAAGAGCTGGGAGGGCGTCTGGGGCGGCCAGGTGGGCGTGGTCCTGCTGGGCTTGCTGTGGGTCCATGTGATCGACGTGAAGCTGGCTGTCGACTCGGCCAGCGTGTTCACGCTGCTGGTGCAGCGCCACGGCCTCGTGTCGCTGCTGGCGGTGGTCTTCCTGGCCGCGATGAGCGTGGTCGGTGATCTGTTTGAATCCCTGGTCAAGCGGGCCGTCGGCGCCAAGGACAGCAGCGGCCTGCTGCCGGGCCACGGCGGTGTGCTGGACCGCATCGATGCGCTGCTGCCCACCTTCCCGCTGGCGCTGGCGCTGATCAGCCTTTGACTTGACCATGACCCGCCAACGCCTCTGCGTCCTCGGTTCGACCGGCTCCATCGGCGTCAACACGCTGGACGTCATTGCCCGCCATCCCGAGCGTTACGAGGTCGTCGCGCTGAGCGCGATGAGCCGTGTCGACGAGCTGCTCGCCCAGTGCCTGCAGTGGCAGCCGCGTTTCGCCGTGATGCCGCAGCGCGACGCCGCCGCTCGGCTGCGCGAGCGGCTGCGCGAAGCCGGCAGCCGCACCGAGGTGCTGGACGGCGCCGACCAGCTGGCCCTGATCGCCGCCCACCCGGAGGTGGACACGGTGATGGCCGCAATCGTCGGGGCCGCTGGCCTCGCGCCTGCCATCGCGGCGGCACGCGCCGGCAAGCGCCTGCTGCTGGCCAACAAGGAGGCCATCGTCGTCGGCGGTGCGCTGTTCATGCAGGCGGTCGAGCAGGGGGGCGCCACGCTGCTGCCGATCGACAGCGAGCACTCGGCCATCTTCCAGTGCCTGCCCGAAGACCGCAGCACCTGGCACGACCGCATCGACCACATCGTGCTGACGGCGTCCGGCGGCCCCTTCCGCAGCCGCGACCCCAAGACCCTCGCCGACGTGACGCCCGATCAGGCCTGCGCCCACCCGAACTGGGTCATGGGCCGCAAGATCTCGGTCGACTCGGCGACGATGATGAACAAGGCGCTGGAGGTGATCGAGGCGCGTTGGCTGTTCAATCTCGCGCCGGAGCAGATCCGCGTGCTGATCCACCCGCAGAGCATCATCCATTCGATGGTGGTCTGCCGCGACCAGTCGGTGCTGGCCCAGCTCGGCACGCCCGACATGCGTGTGCCCATCGCCTACGGGCTGTCCTTCCCCGAGCGCATCACCTCGGGCGCCAGCCGGCTGGACCTGCTGACCACGCCCAGCCTCAGCTTTGAGGAAGCCGATGCCGAGCGCTTCCCCGGCCTGCACCTGTCCTGGCAGGCGCTGCGCGCGGCCGAGGGCAGCACGGCCGTGCTCAATGCGGCCAATGAGGTCGCGGTGGAGGCCTTCCTGAACGGCCGGCTGCGGTTCGACCGTATCCATGCGATCAACTCGCAGTGCCTGGCGGATGTGCAGCCGGGTGACTGCGGCAGCATCGAGGCCCTGCTCGAACTCGACGCCCGCACCCGCACGCACGCCAGCCGTCTCGTATGAGCCTTGCCGATCTGCCCCCGTTCCTGTTCGCGGTCGCCGTGCTGATCGCGGTGCACGAGTGGGGCCACTACCGGATGGCGCGGGCCTGCGGCGTCAAGGTGCTGCGGTTTTCGATTGGCTTTGGCCATGTGCTGTGGCGGCGCATCGGGCGCGATGGCACTGAATTCACACTCAGCGCGTTGCCGCTCGGTGGCTATGTGCGGATGCTGGACGAGCGCGACGGCCCGGTGCCGGTGCAGCAGCGCGATCAGGCATTCGGGCAGAGGCCGCTGCGTCAGCGTGCGGCCATCGTCGCCGCCGGTCCGGCCGCGAACTGGCTGCTCGCGATCGCACTGTTTGCCGTGGTGGCCTGGTTGGGCAGCGAGGTGCCCAAGGCCCTGCTCGGCACGCCGGCCGCGGGTTCTCTGGCCGAGCGGGCCGGGCTGCAGGCAGGCGACTGGGTGCGCGCGGTGTCGCCTGACGGCCAGCAGTGGCAGGACGTCGAGTCGCTGCCGGCGCTAAGCGCCGCGGTAATCCGCGCCCAGGCCCTGGGCGAAGGCCTGGTGCTCAATGTCACCGATGCCAAAGGTCATGGCCCGCGCAGCGTGAAGCTGGACATCGAG
Source organism: Burkholderiales bacterium (assembly GCA_003963075.1). Classification (GTDB taxonomy): domain Bacteria; phylum Pseudomonadota; class Gammaproteobacteria; order Burkholderiales; family Burkholderiaceae_C; genus Pelomonas. Next base: position 17,798 of record RXJV01000115.1, on the reverse strand, counting down.
CGGCTGGCCGGGCGGGCGCCCGATGCGGGCCTGCTGGCCGAGATCGGCCTGAACCCCTTGCAGGAGCCCTTGATCAGCCGCGTGACCCCCGGTGGCGCCGGCGCCAGGGCTGGCCTTGAGGCGGGCGACCGCGTGCTCAGCATCGACGGCCGCACCGTGCGCGACGCCGGTCAACTGCGCGACGCGATCCGCGGTGCCCGCGATGGCGAGCAGCCGCGCCCGATGGCCTGGCGCATCGAGCGTGGCGGCCAGGTGATGGAGCTCGATGTGGTGCCGCGGCTGGTCCGCGAGTCCGGCGCAACGTTTGCTCGCCTGGAGGTGTTCATCGGCTCGGCGCCCGAGCGTGTGCTGATCAGCCGCGGCTTTGTCGACGGCCTGTGGGCAGGCGCGGTGCAGAGCTGGGACATGGCCGCCACGACCCTGCGTCTGCTCGGCCGCATCTTGGTCGGTGAGGCGTCGCTGAAGAACCTGAGCGGACCGCTGGCGATCGCCGATTACGCCGGCCAGTCGGCACGCGCGGGCATCACGCCCTTCCTGGACTTCCTCGCCCGCATCTCGATGAGTCTGGTGGTGCTGAACCTGCTGCCGCTGCCGATGCTCGATGGCGGGCACCTCATGTATCATCTTTTCGAGGGTCTGAGTGGCCGCCCCGTCCCTGAATGGTGGCAACGGCAACTGCAGCGCGCAGGCGCGCTGATCCTGATGCTGATGATGGCCTTGGCCCTTTCCAACGACCTCGTCGCCCGCTTCGCGGGCTGACCCTGAACTCCCTCCCTGTCTCGCATGTCCTCATTCCACAGTTCGGGAGCGACGCATCGCCCCTCTCGCCTCAGTCTGCTGGCTTTGGCTCTCACGGGGATGTTCCAGTCCGGGCTGGCCTGGGCGGTCGACCCCTTCGTGCTGAAGGACATCCGCGTCGAAGGCCTGCAGCGCACCGACCCCGGCACCGTGTTCGCGTCGCTGCCCTTCCGCATCGGCGACACCTACAACGATGAAAAAGGCGCCGCGGCGCTGCGCGCGCTGTTCGCGACCGGCCTGTTCAAGGACGTTCGCATCAGCATCGAGGGCAATGCCGTCGTCGTCATCATCGACGAGCGCCCGATCATCGCCAACGTCAACTTCGTCGGCCTCAAGGAGTTCGACACCGAGGCCCTGACCAAATCGCTGAAGGATGTCGGCATCGGCGAGGGCAAGCCCTTCGACAAGGCGCTGGCCGACCGCGCCGAGCAGGAACTCAAGCGCCAGTACCTCACGCGCAGCCTCTACGGCGCCGAGGTCACGACCACCATCACCCCGATCGAGCGCAATCGCGTCAACGTCAGCTTCAACGTGACCGAGGGTGAGCCGGCCAAAATTGCCGAGATCCGCATCCTCGGCAGCAAGGTGTTCTCCGAGAGCACGCTGCTCGGCCTGCTGGACCAGACGACGACCGGCTGGCTGACCTGGTACACCAAGACCGACCGCTACTCGCGCGCCAAGCTCAACGCCGACCTGGAAACCATCCGCAGCTACTACCTGAACCGTGGCTATCTGGAGTTCAACGTCACCTCCACCCAGGTGACGATCTCGCCGGACAAGCAGAGCATCAGCATTGCGATCACGGTCAGCGAGGGCCAGCCCTACACCGTCACCGGCATCAAGCTTGAGGGCGACTACCTCGGTCGCGAGGAGGACTTCAAGCATCTCGTGCTCCTCAAGCCCGGCCAGCCCTACAACGGCGAGGTGGTGGCCAACACGACCCGCGCGTTTTCCGACCTGTTCGGCACCTATGGCTATGCCTTCGCCCGTGTCGACAGCAGGCCCGAGATCGATCGCGCGACCGGCCAGGTCGTCGTGAGCTTCAGCGCCGAACCGCAGCGCCGCGTCTATGTGCGCAAGGTCATCATTTCCGGCAACTCGCGCACGCGTGACGAGGTCATCCGGCGCGAGTTCCGCCAGTTCGAGGCGGCCTGGTACGACGGCCAGAAGATCAAGGCCTCGCGCGACCGCGTCGAGCGGCTGGGCTATTTCAAGGACAAGGAAGTCACCATCGACACCCAGGAGGTGCCGGGTGCCCAGGACCAGGTCGATGTGATCCTGACCGTCGTTGAGCGCCCGACCGGCGCGATCACGGTGGGCGCTGGCTATTCCAGCCAGACCCGGCTCTCGTTCACCGGCTCGATCCGGCAGGACAACGTCTTCGGCTCGGGCAACTACCTCGGCATCGACATCTCGACCGCACGCACCGGTCGCCAGCTGCAGATCAGCACCGTCGATCCCTATTTCACGGTCGACGGGGTGTCGCGCTCGCTCGATGTGTTCTACCGCACCACGCGCCCGATCAACACGCTGGGCGAGGAGTACCAGTACGTGACCAAGGGCGGGGCGGTGCGTTTCGGCGTGCCCTTCTCGGAGCGTGACACGGTCTTCTTTGGCATCGGCTACGAGCAGACCGACATCACGACCTCGCGCGGGCTGCCCAACAGCTATCTGCTCTATGTCAACCAGTTCGGTCAGCACAGCAATGCCGTCCCGCTGACCGTGGGCTGGCAGCGCGACAGTCGCGACAGCATCATTTCCCCGCTGAAGGGCCGCTACCAGCGCGTCAACCTGGAGCTCAGCCCCGTGGGCGATGCACGCTTTGCGCGCTTGAACCTGCAGTTCCAGCAGTATTTCGACATCACCAACAAGATCACGCTGGGCGTCAACAGCGAACTGGGCTGGGGTGCGGGCGTCGGTGGCAGGCCCTATCCCATCTTCAAGAACTTCTACGGCGGCGGCCTCGGCTCGGTGCGGGTGTTCGAGGCCGGCTCGCTCGGCCCGGTGGACGTGACCGGCTCCTACACCGGTGGCAACCGGCGCTTCAACACCAATGCCGAGCTCTACCTGCCGGTGCCCGGCAGCGGCAACGACAAGAGCTTCCGCATCTTCGGCTTTGTCGACGCCGGCAATGTCTGGGGCTCGCAGGAGAAGCTCGAGCTCGACAGCATCCGCGTGTCGGCCGGCGTCGGCCTGTCGTGGATCTCGCCGATGGGGCCGCTGCGCCTGAGCTACGGCAAGCCTATCCGTAAGCAACCCACGGATAGAATCGAGAAATTCCAATTCCAGATCGGGACTGCATTCTGATGATGAGCAAGCTCTTGCAATCGGTGGCCCTGGCCGCTGCAATGATGGTGGCCACCACGGCCGTGCAAGCCCAGGAACTGAAGATCGGCTACGTCAACAGCGAGCGCGTGCTGCGCGAGGCCAATCTGGCCAAGGCTGCCCAGATCAAGCTGGAAGCCGAGTTCGGCAAGCGCGAGAAGGACCTGCGCGACCTCGAGACCAAGCTGCGTGCTGCCGCTGAAAAGCTCGAAAAGGATGCGCCGACGCTGTCCGAGGCGGAGCGCAACCGCCGCCAGCGCGACGTCGTCGAACAGGACCGCGACCTGCAGCGCAAGAAGCGCGAGTGGCAGGAAGACCTGACCCAGCGCAAGAACGAGGAGCTGTCGACCGTGGTCGAGAAGGCCAACAAGGTCATCAAGCAGATCTTCGACAACGAGAAGTACGACCTGATCCTGCAGGACGCCATCCATTTCAGCGCACGTGTCGACATCACGAAGAAGGTGATCGACGCGCTGAACGCGCAGAAATAAGCCGCCGGAACCATGAGCCCGACTCCTGTCGCGCTCGGGTCCGGTCAAGCGGCAGCGGTCACGCTGCCCGAGCTGATCGCCGCCTTGGGCGGCGATTTGCTTGGTGGGTCCGAACTGCGCATCACCGCCATTGCGCCGCTGGACGAGGCTGATGCTCACAGCATCAGCTTCCTCGCCAATCCACGCTACCAGGCCCAACTCGGCACCACGCGGGCGGGCTGCGTCATCGTTGCGCCCGCGCTGGCCGAGATGGCAGCCGCACGCGGCGCGGCCATCGTCACGCCCGACCCCTACCTGTACTTCGCGCGTCTGACCCAGTGGTGGGCTGCCCGCACGCGCCCGACCGCCAACGCGGGCGTGCATCCGAGCGCCATCGTGTCGCCCGAGGCGACGCTGGGGCAGGGCGTCGAGATCGGCCCGCTCGCGGTCGTCGAGGCCGGTGCCGTCATCGGTGACGGTGCACGCATCGGCGCTCACTGCGTCGTCGAGCGCGGCGCGCGGGTGGGGGCCGGCACCCGGCTGGCGCCCCGCGTGGTGCTCGGCCAGGGCTGCCGCATCGGCGTGCGCGGCATCGTGCACAGCGGCGTCGTCATCGGCGCGGACGGCTTCGGCTTCGCGCCCAGCCAGAACGGCTACGTCAAGATCGAGCAGCTCGGCGCGGTCCGCATCGGCGACGATGTCGAGATTGGTGCCAACACCTGCATCGACCGTGGGGCGCTGAGCGACACCGTCATCGAGGACGGCGTCAAGCTCGACAACCTCGTCCAGATTGCCCATAACGTGCACATCGGCCGCAATACCGCCATGGCGGGTTGCGCGGCGGTGGCCGGCTCGACCCGCATCGGCGCGAACTGCACCATCGGCGGTGCCGCCAACATCATCGGCCACCTGACCCTGGTGGACGGCGTGCACATCTCGGCGGCCACCACCGTGACGCGCAGCATCAGCGCGCCGGGCGTCTACAGCGGCCCGCATCCCTTCGAAGAAAATTCCAGCTGGCAAAAGAACGCGGCCACGCTGCGCCAGCTCCACACCCTGCGAGAGCGTGTCCGCGCGCTTGAAAAGAAATGACGACCGACACGATCACGATGGACATCCACGACATCCTCAAGCGCCTGCCGCACCGTTACCCGATCCTTCTCGTGGACCGTGTCGTCGAGCTGGTCAAGGGCGAGCGCATCCGCGCGATCAAGAACGTCTCGATCAACGAGCCCTTCTTCCTTGGCCACTTCCCGCACCGGCCGGTGATGCCGGGCGTGCTGATCCTCGAAGCCATGGCCCAGGCGGCCACGCTGTTGGCGCTGGAGAGCATGGACATGGTGCTGGACGAGAAGTCCGTCGTCTACTTCGCCGGCATCGACGGCGCCCGTTTCAAGCGGCCGGTTGAACCGGGCGACCAGCTCGTGCTGGAAGTGTCCCTGGGTCGCGCCAAGGCTGGCATCTACAAGTTCGCTGCCAAGGCGCTGGTCGGTGAGCAGGTCGCGGCCGAGGCCGAGCTGATGTGCACCATGCGGCGTATCGAAGCCTGATGAGCCGCATCCACCCGACGGCCCTCATCGACCCTGCAGCCGAGCTGGACTCGACCGTCGAGGTCGGCGCCTACTCGCTGATCGGCCCGCATGTGAAGATCGGGGCCGGCACCAAGGTCGGCCCGCATGTCGTGATCGAAGGCCACACGAGCATCGGCCGCGACAACACCTTCTTCCAGTTCAGCTCCATCGGCGCGGCCAATCAGGACAAGAAGTACGGTGGCGAGCCGACCACGCTGGTCATCGGCGACCGCAACACCATCCGCGAGTTCTGCACGCTGAACATCGGCACGGTCCAGGACCGGGGCGAGACCCGCATCGGCGATGACAACTGGATCATGGCTTACTGCCACATCGCCCATGACTCCGTGCTCGGCAACCAGAACACGCTGGCCAATGGCGTGACCTTTGCCGGCCATGTGACCGTGGGTGACTGGGTCACCATCGGCGGCCTGAGCGGCATCCTGCAGCGCATGCGCATCGGCGACCACGCGATGATCGGCTTCCAGGCCCATGTCGCCAACGACGTGCCGCCGTTCATGACGGTGGACGGAAACCCGCTCGCCGCGCGCGCGGTGAATGTCGTCGGCCTGAAGCGCCGTGATTTCAGCGCCGAGCGCATCGGAGTCATCCGCCAAGTGCACAAGCTGCTCTACCGGAGCGGACTCACGCTGGATGAGGCCAAGGCCGCCATCGCCGCGTTGCGCGGCGCGGAGGGCGGCGTCGCGGACGGCGACATCGACACCATGCTGGCCTTCCTCGCCGCCTCGACGCGCGGCATCGTGCGCTGACCGGGGATGAGCACGGCGCCCCGCCTCGGCATGGTGGCCGGCGAGGCCAGCGGCGACCTGCTGGCCGGCCTGCTGCTGCAGGGCCTGCGCGCGCGCTGGCCTGGCGTGACCGCGCAGGGTATCGGCGGCCCGAAGCTGATCGCCCAGGGCTTCGAGAGCTGGTGGCCGCACAGCAAGCTGTCGATCTTTGGCTATGTCGACGCGCTGCTGAACCTGCGCGAGCTGCTGTCGATCCGCAAGCAGTTGGGCAACCGGCTGCTGGCCCGGCGGCCCGATGTGTTCATCGGCGTCGATGCACCGGACTTCAACTTCGGCCTGGAGCACAGGCTGCGCGAGGGCGGCATCAAGACCGTGCACTTCGTCTGCCCGTCGATCTGGGCCTGGCGGCCGGAGCGCGTCATCAAGATCAAGGCCGCGGCCGACCATGTGCTCTGCCTCTTCCCCTTCGAGCCCGAGATCCTGCAGCGAGCGGGCATCGACGCCACCTTTGTCGGCCACCCGCTCGCCGATGCCATTCCGCTGGAGCCGCCGCGCGAGGCCGCCCGCGCGGCCTTGCAGCTGCCGGACGGCGACACCGTCATCGCGCTGCTGCCCGGCAGCCGCAAGAGCGAGATCGAGCACATCGCGCCCGCGCTGATCGGCGCCGCCCGGCTGCTGGCCCGGCCGGGCCGGCGCTTCATCCTGCCCGTCGTGCCAGGCCTGCGCGGCCTGCTCGAGCCCCTGCTGGCCGGCACCGGCATCCAGTGCGTCGACGGCCAGTCGCATACCGTGCTGGCGGCCTGCGACCTGACGCTGGTGGCCAGCGGCACCGCCACGCTGGAGGCGGCGCTGTTCAAGCGGCCCATGGTCATCGCCTACCGGATGTCCGCGCTGAACTGGTGGCGCATAAAAGGCAAGGGCCTGCAGCCCTGGGTGGGGCTGCCCAACATCCTGGCCCGTGAGTTCCTGGTGCCGGAGCTGATCCAGCACGCCTGCACGCCCGCGGCCCTGGCCCGCGAGGCGGAAGGCCTGCTGGCCGATGCGCCGCGTTGCCAGGCCCTGCGGGCGCGCTTTCAAGAGCAGCACGTTCAGCTGCGCCAAGACACCGCCCAGCGGGCCGCCGATGCAATCGCCAAGCTGCTCGATGCCTGAACAGGTCGCCCTTGACTGGACGCCCGCCGGCCTCATCGCCGGGGTGGACGAGGCCGGGCGCGGTCCGCTCGCCGGCCCGGTGTTCGCCGCGGCCGTCATCCTGGATGATCTTCAGCCCATCCAGGGCCTGGCCGATTCCAAGGCCCTGAGCGCCGGGCGGCGCGCGCGCCTCTACGACGAGATTCGCGCCAAGGCCCTGTGCTGCTGCATCGCGCAGGCCACGACCGAAGAGATCGATCGCCTCAACATCCTGCGGGCCACGATGCTGGCCATGCAGCGGGCCGTGCACGGCCTGCGTCTGAAGCCGGCCCTTGTGCAGGTGGACGGCAACCGCCTGCCGGTGCTGCCGATGGCCGCCGAGGCGATCGTGAAGGGGGATGCCCGTGTGCCGGCCATCTCCGCCGCGTCCATCCTGGCCAAGGTGTCACGAGACCTGTTCTGCGAGGAGATGCACCGCAGCCATCCGCAGTACGGCTTCGCCACGCACAAGGGCTATGGCACGGCCGAGCACCTGGAGGCCCTCCGGGCCCATGGGCCCAGCCCCTGGCACCGGCGCAGTTTCGCGCCGGTGCGCGCCCTGGTGGCCGAACCCTCGGGCGCTGCGTCGGCATGAGCTTCGACCTCGTCACCTCGCGCGACAACCCGGCCCTGGTGCGGCTGCGCAAGCTGACGGCCGATGGGTCGGCCTACCGCAAGACGGGCAGCATCTGGCTCGAGGGCGACCACCTGTTCCGCGCGGCCCTGCAGCGCGGCTGGCGGCCGGCGCTGGCGGTGTTGACCGAAGCGGCCGCGCAGGACGCCGCGCTGACCGAGCTCGCGAGCGCAGCGGCCCGTGCCATCGTCGTGCCGGCGGCCCTGTTCAAGGGCTTGAGCGGGCTGGAGTCACCGGCCCAGATCGGTGCGGAGTTGAGCCTGCCGGTGGCGCCGGCCGTCGAGCCCGCGGCGGCCAGCGTCGTGCTCGACCGCCTGCAGGACGCCGGCAATGTGGGCGCCATCCTGCGCAGTGCCGCGGCCTTTGGCGTGCGTCAGGTGTTGGCTCTCAAGGGCACGGCGGCCCTGTGGTCGCCCAAGGTGTTGCGGGCCGGGCAGGGCGCTCATTTCGGCCTGCGGCTGATCGAGGGCCTGGCCGCGGAAGACCTGGCCGCGCTGAGCCTGCCTCTGGTGGCGACCAGCTCGCACACATCCCGGCAGCTGCACCAGGTTGCGCTGCCTCAGCCCTGCGCCTGGGTGATGGGCCACGAAGGGCAGGGTGTCTCGCCGGCGCTGATGGCGCGCTGTGCGCTGACGGTGGGCATTCCCCAGCCCGGTGGCGAGGAGTCGCTCAACGTCGCCGCCGCAGCGGCCATCTGTCTGTACGAAAGCCACCGCCAGCGCGGCTGAGCGGGTGTTCGGCCTCGGCAGGCCAGCGGGCGGCCGCTCGCCGCCGCGCAAGCCGGCTGAAGGGCACCGGGCATGCTGGCCTGTTGCAAATGAGAATGCGTCGCATTACAGTAGCCGCATGCCAGCTGATTTGCGTCCTTTGGCTTGCGCCCAACCCGGCCGCGCAGGCTCGCCCATCGCACCGAAGTCGACCGAGCAACGCCGCATCAGCAGCGTCGAGCTGCTCGGCCGCCAGGGCGAAATCCTGATCGACCACCAGCAGCAGGTGTACCGCCTGCGCATCACGTCCCTGGGCAAGCTGATCCTGACCAAGTAAGCCCCGCTTCCTCCTTTCCCGCACCCCGCGCCAGCCAGCCTCAGCCAGCCCGCGCTCTTTCCCGGAGCCCCCGTGCTGAAGACTGCCGTTGCGCTGGCTGTAGCCTGCGCCTGCGCCCCCTCCCTGGCGCAAACCCCCAACGAGGCCGCTGTCGAGCTGCCCGAGCTGACCAACACCGCCACGCGTGGCAGCCGACGCGTCGACGACGTGCCGGCCACGGTCAGCGTCATCAAGCCCAGCGCCGCCGCGCGCGACCTGCGCGAGCTGCTGCGCGGCGAGGTGGACCTCGCGGTGCGTGCCGCCAACCCACGCTTCACGCTGGCGGGCAGTGCTGTCGGCCGGGCCGGCAATGAGGGCATCAACATCCGCGGGCTGGAGGGCAATCAGGTGCTGATGCTGGTGGACGGCATCCGCCTGCCACAGAGCTTCAGCTTCGGCCCGTTCGCCACCGGCCGGTCCAGCCTGCTGAACCTGGAGGGCGCGCAGCAGCTGGAGGTGCTGCGCGGCCCCGCGTCGACGCAATTCGGCAGCGATGGCCTGGCCGGCGCATTGGCGCTGCGCACGCTGCGCGCCAGCGACCTGATCAAGCCGGGCCAGGGCTTCGGCCTGCGCGCCCAGGCTGCCGGCTATAGCGGCGACGCTGGCCAGGGGCTGAACCTGGCCGGCGCCTGGTCGCGGGGCGCGTGGGACTGGCTGCTGCAGGGCGCCGCGCGCCGCTCGCACGAGCTGCAGAACAAGGGCAGTGTCGGTGGCGAGGGCGCCGCGCGCACCTTGCCCGACCCGCTGGATCGTGAGCGCCATACGCTGCTCGTCAAGGCCGGCTACCGACCGAGCAGCGCGCAGCGGCTGGAGCTGACGCTGGAGGGTGTGCGCCAGCGCGACCGCTTCGACGTGTTGTCCGCCCGCAGCGCGACGACGCTGGGCCTGAAGGCCGATGACAAGAGCCGCCGTGGCCGCGTGTCCCTCGGCTGGACGCTGGATGACCCTGATGCGCCTTGGCTGCAGCAGGCCAGCCTACAGCTCTACCACCAGGCCTCGCGGGTCGCGCAATACGCCTATGAGAACCGCAGCAGCACCGACCGTGCGCGCGACAACCGCTATGACGAGGCGCTGACCGGCCTGTCGGCGCAGGGCCAGTGGGGCTGGGCGGCGCAGCGCGTCACCGTCGGCCTCGACGCCAGCCGCAACACCGTCAGCGGCCTGCGCGAGGGCTTCAATGCCTCGGCGGGAGACACGCTGCCCTCCAGGCCCTTCCCGGACACCGACTACCGCCTCTTCGGCGGCTTTGTGCAGGGCGAATTCGCGGCGGGCGATTGGCAGTTCGTGCCGGCGCTCAGGGTCGAGCGCTTCTCGCTGAAGCCCTCGGCCACCGGCTATAGCGGCGATATCGTCACGCTCAGCGACGGCGCCATCACGCCGCGTCTGGGTCTGGTGTGGAAGGCCGCACCCGGCTGGGCGCCGTACGCGCAGTGGGCCCAGGGCTTCAAGGCGCCGACGCCGTCACAGGTCAACAGCGGCTTCACCAACCTCGCCCAGGGCTACAAGACCATCGGCAACTCGCGGCTGAAGGCCGAGCGGGCCAACAGCATCGAGCTCGGCCTGCGCGGCGACATCGACGGCTGGCGTTGGCAGCTCGCGGCCTTCGACAACCGCTACGCCGACTTCATCCAGCAGCAGACCGTCTCCGGTTCCGGCACGACGACCGATCCGCTGGTGTTCCAGTACGTCAACGTCGACGACGCCCGCATCCGCGGCCTGGAGGCGCGCTTGCACGGCCAGATCGGCCGGCAGTGGCGGCTGGGGCTGGCCCTTGCCCGCAGCCATGGCGACTACGAGCGCGCCGGCGTGCGCCGTGCGCTGGACAGCGTCGAGCCGGCCAAGACCTCGGTCAGCCTGCGCCAGCAGCTGTCCGGCTGGCATTGGGAGGCCACGGTGCTGAACGCCCAGGCCAAGTCGGCCCGCCGCGTCGACGCCAAGGCACCCTTCCTGCCCGCCGGCTACACGGTGCTGGACCTGGCTGCCGCCTGGCAGATCACGCCCGTGTGGTCGCTGCAGGCGCGCATCGACAACGTCACCGACCGCCGCTACTGGCGCTGGGCCGATGTGCGGGGCTTGAGTGCGACCGGCACCGCCCTCGATGCCTACACCGCACCAGGCCGCCAGTTCGGCCTCGTGCTGCAAGCCACCCTTTGAAGGAGCCCGCCATGGATCTGCGCCAGGCCTATCTCGACGCGCGTGCCGCCGGCCATACCCGGCACCGCGACATCGCCCTCTCCCTCGGCATCACCGAAGGCATGCTCATCGACGCCCATGTCGGCGCACCGGCCGGTGGCCTGCAGGCCCAGCGCCTGCGCCGCGACTTTCCCGCCCTGCTGTCCGCGCTGGGGCACGCCGGCGAGGTGATGGCGCTGACGCGCAATGCCCACTGCGTGCATGAACGCACCGGCGTCTACGAGCAGCTCAGCGCGCAGGGCGAACCGGGGCGCGAGATGGGCATGGCGCTGGGCGAGGAGATCGACCTGCGGCTGTTCTACAGCCACTGGGCCCACGGCTATGCGGTGCATGAGTCGACGCCGCAGGGCGAGCAGCAGAGCCTGCAGTTCTTCGATGCACGGGGCGTGGCGGTGCACAAGGTCTTCACGCGGCCGGGCACCCACCTCGCCGCGTGGCAGGCGCTGCGCATCGGCTGGGCCGACCCCGCCGCGCCCGCGCCACAGTGGCGCCACGAGGCGCCGCCCGCAGTGGTCGATGCGCCCGATGTCAACGCCGGCGCCTTCCGTGCCGGCTGGGCCGCGCTGCGCGACACGCACGAGTTCTTCGGCCTGCTGCGCAAGCATGGCCTGACGCGCCGCACCGCGATGCATCTCGCCGCGCCGGAGTTCGCGCAGCGCGTGGACCCGCATGCGGCCCGGGTGCTGCTGGAGGGGGCGGCGGCCAACGGCACGCCCATCATGGTGTTTGTCGGCAACCCGGGCATCATCCAGATCCACGGCGGCCCGATCAAGCGCGTCGCCGTCATGGGGCCGTGGCTCAATGTGCTCGACCCGCGCTTCAACCTGCATCTGCGCGAGGACGCGATTGCCGAAGCCTGGGCGGTGCGCAAGCCGACGGTGGACGGGCTGGTCAGCTCGCTGGAGCTGTATGCGGCCGATGGCGAACTGATCGCCCAGTTCTTCGGCCAGCGCAAGCCCGGCCAGCCCGAGCGCTGCTCCTGGCGCCAGCTGCTCGATGGCCTGGTGGATGACCCGTCGTGGTGCCAGCAGGCAGCCGGGTGCGCCGCATGAAGCGTCGCGCCTGGCTGTGGATGGCGGCTGGCTTGCCCGGCCTGGCGGTGGCCCAGTCTCGGCCGCGTGTGGTCAGCGTGGGCGGCGCCGTCACCGAGACGGTGTTCGGGCTCGGCGCTCAGGACCAGCTCGTCGGTGTCGACACCACGTCGCTGTTCCCGCTCGACGCGACGAAGCTGCCTCAGGTGGGCTATGCGCGCACGCTGTCGGCCGAAGGTGTGCTGACCCTCGCGCCCCAGCTGCTGCTGGCCAGCAGCGAGGCCGGCCCGCCGCCGGTGCTGGCCCAGCTCCGGCGCGCCGGCGTGCGCGTCGAGGTGCTGGATGAACACCATCGCTTCGACGGCGTCCTTGAGCGCACGCAGCGCATCGGCGCGCTGTGCGGGCGTGAGCGCGAGGCGCGGCAGTGGGTCGGCAGGCTGCAGCAGGACTGGGCCGCACGACCGAAGCCGCCGGCCGGCAGCACGCCGCGCGTGTTGTTCGTGCTGGCCCATGCCGGCGGCCAGCTGCGCGTGGCAGGCGAGGGCACGGCGGCCGACGCGATGCTGGCCCTGGCCGGCGCGCGCAACGCCTTCGCGGGCGTGCAGGGCTACAAGCCACTGACCGCCGAGGCCGCGCTGCAGGCGGCGCCCGATGTGATCCTGTGCACCGACCAGGGCCTGGAGGCGCAGGGCGGCGTGGACGGCCTGCTCAGGGCGCCTGGCCTGACGCTGACCCCTGCGGGTCGGGCGCGTCGCGTGCAAAGCATGGAAGCCCTGCTGCTGCTGGGCTTCACGCCGCGACTGCCGCAGGCCGTGGCGGCGTTGACGGTCAAGCTGCATGGCGGCGTGGCATGAGCGCGGCGGTGCTGCCACCGAGCCGCGGGCGCTCGCTGCTGCGGCGCAAGCGCCATGCCCTGCCGCACTCGCTGGCGGCCGGCCTGGCCTTGATGCTGATCGTCGCGCTGGCGGCCACGACCGGAGCCTTCCCGCTCGGCGTGGCGGATTGGCAGGCGCTGCTGCAGGATGCGCCGACCCAGGGGGCGATGGTGCTGGCGCAGCTGCGCCTGCCGCGCGTGGCCTTTGCCGTCGTCGTCGGTGCGGCGCTGGGGCTGTCCGGGGCGCTGGCGCAGGGGTTGTTTCGCAACCCGCTGGCCGACCCTTCGCTGCTGGGCATTCCGAGTGGCGCGATCTGCGCGGTCGCGCTGGTGACGACGGTCCTGTCCGCCGCGGCCGCCGGGCTGCCGGCCGCGTGGCGCCAGCTGGCCGTGCCGCTGGCGGCACTGGCGGGGGCCTGGGGCATGTGCGGCCTGCTGCAGGGCCTGGCACGGCTGCGCGCGCCCGGCGCGATGGGCGGCCTGTTGCTGGCCGGGCTGGCGCTGAACGCGCTGGCAATGGCCATCGTCGGGCTCTGCACCTATGTCGCGACCGACGAGCAGCTGCGCAACCTGACCTTCTGGCAGCTGGGCTCGCTGGCACTGGCCGGCTGGCCCGTCGTCATCGTGCTGGGCATGGCCGTGGTCGTTACCCTGCTGATGTCGCGCCGTTGGGGCCAGGCGCTGAATGCACTGGCCCTCGGTGAGGCGGTGGCGGCCCAGGTCGGTGTGCCGGTGCAGTCGCTGCGCCGCCGGCTCGTGCTGGTGCTGGCGCTGCTGAGCGGCCTGGCCGTGGCCTGGTGCGGGCTGATCGGCTTTGTCGGCCTGCTCGCGCCGCATGCGGCACGCGGCATCGTCGGCGCCGACGCCCGGCGCGTGCTGCCGCTGGCGGCCTGGTTCGGCGCGGTGCTGCTGGTGCTGGCGGACACGGCGGCGCGCACCCTCGTCGTGCCGGCCGAGCTGCCGGTGGGCATCCTGACCGCGCTGTTGGGCGCGCCGGTGCTCTTCCTGCTGCTGCAGCGGGCCCAGCGCGAGATGGGGGCCGGCGGATGATGCCGCAGACCTTGCGGCTCGAAAACGCCGCCTTGGTTCGCCACGGCCAGCGCTTCGGCCCGTTCGAGCTGAGCCTGGCCGCCGGTGAGCGTGTTGCGCTGCTCGGCCCCAGCGGCGCCGGCAAGTCCACGCTGCTGGGCTTGTTGGCTGGCGAGCTGGCGCCGACGCGCGGCCAGGTGCTGCTCGACGGGCGCCCGCTGGCCGGGATGCCGGCGCAACAGCGGGCGCGCCGCCGTGCGGTGCTGCCGCAGTCGCATCAGCTGGCCTTCGGGCTGCCGGTGGATCTGGTCGTCAGCCTGGGCCGCTGGGCCGGTGGAGACGGCGACCGCTGGGTGCCTCAGGCCCTGGCTTGGGCGCATGCCAGCCATTTGCAGGGGCGGCGCTACGACCAGCTCTCCGGCGGCGAACAGGCCCGGGTGCAACTGGCTCGCGTGCTGGCCCAGCTGGCGGACGTGGAGCGCGGCCTGCTGCTGGTCGACGAACCGTTGTCGGCCCTGGACCCGGGGCTGCAACTGGAGCTGCTGGACACCCTGGCCAGCTTCTGCCGCGAGCGCGGCCATGGGCTGGTGGCGGTGCTGCACGACATCCAGCAGGCGCTGCAGGGCTTCGACCGCCTGCTGCTCTTGCGCCGGGGCCTGCTGCAGGCCGACCTGTCCGCCGACACATCGGCGCTGCCGGCGCTGGAGTCGCTGTTCGGGCTGCGGCTGCTGGCGGTGCCGGTGGTCGGCGGTGGCTGGGCGCTGGCGGCACGCCGGCTGGAGGCGGCCGCTTGAGAGTCGGCCTGCTGCTGAGCGTGGCAGCGCTGCATGGCGCGCTGCTGGCATGGTGCTGGGTCTCGCGCTGGCCTGAAGCGCCTCAGGCCGGCCGGCGCGAGCTGGCGGTGCGGCTGGTGCCGGCCACGGCCACGACCAGGGTCGCGGCAACTCCGGCGTTGGCCGCCCTGCGTTCGGTGCCGCCGCTGCCGCATGCGCCGGCGGTAATGGCGATTGCGCCGCCGGAGTTCGAGGTGCTGGCCGAGCGGCGCGGCGCGCCCGAGGTGGAGCCACAGGCAGCGCCGGCTCAGCCGCCGGTGCTGGCGGCGGCCGGGGCCGCGCGTGATGACGCTCCGGCCAGCGCGGCACCGCTGCAGGCGGCCCGACGCGCCGCCTGCGCGCCGGCGCCACACCCGCCCGCGCTGCGCGAGCGCGGCATTGAAGGCGTTGTGCGGCTGCGCGTCTGGGTCGACGAGCTGGGCCGGGCGGGCCAGGTGCTGTTGGCGGCCAGCAGCGGCTGGCGCCTGTTCGACGAAGCCGCGATCACCCAGGCACGCGGCTGCCCCTTCCACCCGGCGCTTCGCGGCCAGCAGCCGATCGGCAGCTGGGTTGAGTTCCCGGTTCGGTTTGCCCTCGAAGGTTCATCCAATGGCTGACATCTGCTGCGCCGCGCATGCGGCCCCACCTCTGACCCCGGGTTCACGCCGACGCCGCCTCTGGGAGCTGGGCAGTCATGCCCACTGCCCGGTGATCGGAGTCTGCCTTGCGCTGGACCACGTGCGCGATCTCGCCAGCCGGTGGCTGGTGCTGCGAGGCGATGAGGACGACTACACCCTGCACTGCAGCCTGGTGACGGCCGCTGCCCGGCGCAACCCGGTCGCCGAGGCCCTGCAGAAGACGCTGGAGCAGCGTTTCGCGCTGGACATCCGGCAGGCCGCCCGCGCCAAATGCCGCGACAGCCTGATGAGCTGGTGGCGCGGCCGTGCCGCCGCCGGCGAGGCCATCGCCGGGGCGCTGTGGGCCACGCTGACCCATCCACGCTGCGACGACTGGCTGGAGATGCGTGTGCTGGGCCAGGTGCATATGCTGCAGCACCAGGTCGGCGCGGCCCAGCGCGTGGACCTGGCCCGCCACCGCGAGCTGGTCACCGAGCACCGCGCCCTGGCGCGGGATTTGGCCGAGGTGCAGCAGCGCATGACGGCCTGGGCGCTGGAGCGCAGCCGCGAGCAGCAGGACTGGGAACGCGAGCGCATGCAACAGCGTGCCGCGTTGATGGCCCTGCAAAGCCAGTGCGACCAGGCCCAGCAGCAACTGCGGCAATGGCAGGCGCTGCACCCCGGCCTGCCGGAGCGCCAGGCCCTGCAGCAGCGTCTGGCACAGCAGGTCGAGCGCAACCAGCAGCTGCAGCGCGAGCTCAACCTGCTGGCCAGCCGAACGCCGGCCGCGAGCCCAGTGCCGGCACCACCGCCGGACCCGGCCCCGCCTGCAGCCTCCGCAGCGGCCGCGCAGGTACGCGCGCTGCTGGGTGCCCATCGCGTTGTGCTCTGCGTGGGCGGCCGGGGGGGCAGCGTGCCGCAGTACCGCCAGGCGGTGGAAGGAGTGGGCGCGCAGTTCCTGCATCACGACGGCGGCGAGGAGCACAAGCCGGCCCAGCTCGATCCCCAGCTCGCCGCGGCGGACCTGGTGATCTGCCAGACCGGCTGCATCAGCCACGACGCCTACTGGCGGGTCAAGGCCCATTGCAAGCGCCATGGCACACCCTGCGTGTTCGTGGACACGCCCAGCCGCAGCGCCTTCGAGCGCGCGCTGGAGCAGGGGGCGGCCGCAGCCGGTGCCGAGAGCCCCGGCTGAGGGTCGATGGCGCTGCTGTTCGGCATCCTCAGCCGGCTGACCGACCGTGCTGCCGGCGCGGCCATGGCCGTTCCTGCTGCGGAGCCGGCCCGAGTGCTGGGCCCAGATGCCTGGCGCCGTGGTGCGGCAGTGCGATGACTGCGATGAGGCCGCGCCGGCATGTCTGCCGACATCTGCAGTCGACCCGCGCGGCAGATGCATCGGACCGTTGGCTTGCGGGCACTCGATGCGTGGGCAGGCTCCATCCTCAAGATTGAGGGTGTCGGGGCGCGGGGAGCGCGGTCCGCCGGCCCGAGAACTCGACAATTCCGGCTTTGAGTGCGGCGGCTTAGGCGCAGCACGTGCCTGCCGCAACCGAGGGAGCGCGAATGACCACGGGAGCGTTTCGAGTCTGGACTTGTGACGACAACGGCGTCTGGGTGAGCACCGAGCCCACGGCTGACAGCAGCAAGTTGCCTGACCCCGCGTCGGACAAGGCGGTAGACATCTATTTCGCGCCGGCCGGCGTGCCACCGGACGACCAGTCCAAGCTCTATGACGACATCACCTACGTGCTCGATGTCGTTCGTCGCCTGTACCTGCCCGATGGCACCTGCCCCAACAAGCAGAAGTTCAGGGCCTATTACGTGCGCATCTTCCGCCTCACCCAGGTCGGGCTGCAGGGGCAGGATGCCGCACCCAAGCAGGCCAAATCGGCGTTGGACAGCATCAAGGCGTCGCTGCTGGACGATGAGGGCCTGCGGGTCAAGACACGCAACCTGTCGGCGCTCGCCGAGATGGCGACAGTCCTGTCGCTGCCGTGTTTGGTCTTTTATTTCGTGCTCTGTGTGATCGGTTCGGGCGAGATCGAAAGGCTTCTCGGGGAGCTGGGGCTGTCGCGCGTTGCCACCGCGAACTTCATGCTTCTTTGGGTGGGCTGTCTGGTCGGTGTCTGCCTGTCCTACGGCGTGCGGACCGCGACGCTGTCGCTGGCGGATCTCGTGAGCTCGGGACCTGATCGACTGCCGCCAGGCACGCGGCTGGTATTCATCGGCACATTGACGATGCTGTTCGGGCTGCTGTTCTGCTACGGCATCGTCGAGGTGAAGATAGGTGGTTACTCGTCGGCGAACATCGCCACCGACCCCGGGTTGGCCTTTATCGTCGGCGCTGCGTATTTCAGTCCACCTCGTCAGTCAGCCCATCGAGCTGTTCAGCGCTGTTCGGCAGCGTCGTCATGCTGAACGACGTCATAGTCATTTCGGCAT
>RXJV01000124.1 GCA_003963075.1 Burkholderiales bacterium | reverse complement strand
GGTCACGTCGACCACGGCAAGACCTCGCTGCTGGACTACATCCGCCGCAGCCGCGTGGCCGCGGGCGAAGCCGGCGGCATCACGCAGCACATCGGTGCTTACCACGTGGAAACCCCGCGCGGCATGATCACCTTCCTGGACACCCCGGGTCACGCGGCCTTCACGGCCATGCGCGCTCGCGGTGCCAAGGCGACCGACATCGTCATCCTGGTCTGCGCGGCCGACGACGGCGTCATGCCCCAGACCAAGGAAGCCATCCACCACGCCAAGGCGGCCGGTGTGCCCATCGTGGTCGCGATGACCAAGGTCGACAAGCCCGACGCCAACATCGAGCGCGTCAAGAGCGAGCTGGTCGGCGAAGAGGTGGTGCCGGAAGACTTCGGCGGCGACTCGCCGTTCGTGGGCGTCTCGTCCAAGACCGGCCAGGGCATCGACGAACTGCTGGAGCAGGTGCTGCTGCAGGCCGAAGTGCTGGAACTGAAGGCGCCGGTCGAGTCCCTGGCCAAGGGCCTGGTCATCGAAGCCAAGCTCGACAAGGGTCGCGGCCCGGTCGCCACCGTGCTGGTGCAAAGCGGCACGCTCAAGCGCGGCGACGTCGTGCTGGCGGGCTCCACCTACGGCCGCGTGCGCGCCATGCTGGACGAAGACGGCAAAGCCACGGCCGAAGCCGGCCCGTCCATCCCGGTCGAGATCCAGGGCCTGACCGAGGTGCCGCAGGCCGGTGACGAGTTCATGGTGCTGGCCGACGAGCGCCGCGCCCGCGAAGTCGCCACCTTCCGTCAGGGCAAGTACCGCGACGTCAAGCTGGCCAAGCAGCAGGCCGCCAAGCTCGAGAACATGTTCAACGAGATGGGTCAGGGCGACGTGCAGACGCTGCCCCTCATCATCAAGGCCGACGTGCAGGGTTCGCAGGAAGCGCTGGCCGCGTCGCTGCTCAAGCTCAGCAATGCCGAGGTCAAGGTGCAGATCGTCCACGCGGCGGTCGGCGGCATCAGCGAGAGCGACATCAACCTCGCGATCGCCTCCAAGGCCGTCATCATCGGCTTCAATGTGCGGGCCGACGCCGGTGCGCGCAAGCTGGCCGAGGGCAATGCGGTCGACCTGCGCTACTACAGCATCATCTACGACGCCGTCGACGATGTGACCAACGCGATGTCCGGCATGCTGGCGCCCGAGCAGCGCGAGGAAGCGCTGGGCACGGCCGAGATCCGTGTCGTGTTCGTCGCCTCCAAGATCGGCACGGTGGCGGGTTCCATGGTCACCTCCGGCCTGGTGCGTCGCGGCGCGCGCTTCCGCCTGCTGCGCGACAACACCGTGGTCTACACCGGTGAGGTCGAGTCGGTGCGCCGCGAGAAGGACGACGTGCGCGAGGTCAAGGAAGGCTTCGAGTGCGGCATCAAGCTCAAGAACTACAGCGACATCAAGGAAGGTGATCAGCTCGAATTCTTCGAGGTCAAGGAAGTGGCTCGCACGCTGTAACGCTTCGCTCCGAGGGTGAACCCCGCCCCTCGGGGCGGGGTTTGTTCTTTAGGAAACCGCCATGAGACACAAACGCGCCATCCCCAACCGCAGCTTTCGCGTCGCCGATCAGATCCAGCGCGATCTGGCCGAACTGATCCGCGAGCTGAAGGATCCGCGCATCGGCATGGCCACCATCAGTGCGGTCGAGGTCACGCCGGACTACGCCCACGCCAAGGTGTTCTTCTCGGTACTGATCGGTGACCCGGTCGAGACGCAGGCGGCCTTGAACGAAGCGGCAGGTTTCCTGCGCAACGGCCTGTTCAAGCGCCTGCAGATCCACACCGTGCCGACCCTGCACTTCCAGTTCGATCGCACCACCGAACGCGCGGCCGAGATGAGCGCGCTGATCAACAAGGCCAATGCCACGCGCGCCCTGGACGACGACGAGGAGCCGAATGACTGAGGCTGCCGTCAGCGCCGCGCCCGACGCCGCCCGCCCGCCCCGCGTGCGGGTGCAGCGCCGCCCGCTGCACGGCGTGTTGTTGCTCGACAAGCCGCTGGGCCTGTCGAGCAACGATGCGCTGCAAAAGGCCAAGTGGCTGCTGCGCGCCGAGAAGGCCGGCCACACCGGCACGCTGGACCCGCTGGCCACCGGCCTGCTGCCGTTGTGCTTTGGCGCGGCCACCAAGTTCAGTCAGCTCAGCCTAGATGCCGACAAGCGCTACCTGGCCACGCTCGCGCTGGGCGTGCGCACGACCACCGGCGACGCCGAGGGCGAGGTGCTGGAGCGCCACGAGGCCGACCACATCACCGCCAAGCAGGTGCAGGCCGCCAGCCGGGCCTTCGTCGGCGCGATCGACCAGATGCCGCCGATGTATTCGGCGCTCAAGCACGAAGGCAAGGCGCTGTACGAATACGCGCGCCAGGGCATCGAGATCGAGCGCAAGAGCCGGCGCGTGACGATTCATGCCATCGACATCGTTGCGATGCACCCTGGCACCGTGACACTCGATGTTCGCTGCACCAAGGGCACCTATATCCGCACGCTGGCCGAAGACATCGGCGCCGCGCTGGGGGTGGGTGCGTCGCTCGCCGCCCTGCGCCGCACCGGCTCGGGCGGTTTGACGCTGAACGGCGCCGTGACGCTGGCGCAGATCGAAGCCCTGCCCGACGAGCAGCGCGCCGCGCTGCTGACCTCGCCCGACTGCCTGCTGCTCGATGCGCCGGAACTGCGCCTGGACATGCCCGAGGCGGTGCGCTTCCTGTCCGGCCTGCGTCGCCGCGTCGATGCGCCCGACGCCGAGCGCGTGCGTGTCTACGGCCCCGAGCCGCGCGCCTTCCTCGGCAGTGCCCACATCACCGCCGGCGAGCTGATCGCCGACCGCCTGCTGACGCCGCCCGAAGTGCAGGCCCTTTTGTCCTGATCCGAATCAGCTTTTACCGAGAAGTGCCATGACCACCCCGATCCGCAACATCGCCATCATCGCCCACGTCGACCACGGCAAGACCACCATGGTGGACCAGCTGCTGCGCCAGAGCGGCACCTTCGCCGACCATGAAAAGGTCGTCGACACCGTGATGGACAGCAACGCCATCGAACGCGAGCGCGGCATCACCATCCTGGCCAAGAACTGCGCGGTCAGCTGGGGCGGCACCCACATCAACATCGTCGACACCCCTGGGCACGCGGACTTCGGCGGCGAAGTGGAGCGCGCGCTGTCCATGGTGGACGGCGTGGTGCTGCTGATCGACGCCCAGGAAGGCCCGATGCCGCAGACCCGTTTCGTCACGAAGAAGGCGCTGGCCCTGGGCCTGAAGCCGATCGTCGTCGTCAACAAGGTCGACAAGCCGGGCGCCAAGCCCGATGCCGTCATCAACGCGGCCTTCGACCTGTTCGACAAGCTCGGCGCGAACGACGAGCAGCTGGACTTCCCGGTGGTCTATGCGTCCGGCATCAACGGCTGGACCTCGCTGACCGAAGGCGCGCCCGGCGAGCAGTGGGGCCCCGACATGTCGGCCCTGTTCGAGACCATCCTGAAGCATGTGCCGCCGCAAAAGGGCGACCCGGCCGCGCCGCTGCAATTGCAGATCTCGGCGCTGGACTTCTCCACCTTCGTCGGCCGCATCGGCGTCGGCCGCATCAGCCAGGGCACCATCAAGCCCGGCATGCAGGTCACGGTGATGGAAGGCCCCGGCGGCAAGAGCGTCAACGGCCGCATCAACCAGGTGCTGACCTTCCACGGCCTGGACCGCGTGCAGGTCACCGAAGCCGGCCCGGGCAATATCGTGCTGATCAACGGCATCGAGGAGATCGGCATCGGCGTGACGGTGACCGACCCGGCCAACCCGCAACCGCTGCCGATGCTCAAGGTCGATGAGCCGACGCTGACGATGAACTTCTGCGTCAACACCAGCCCGCTGGCCGGCCGTGAAGGCAAGTACGTCACCAGCCGCCAGATCTGGGACCGCCTGCAGAAGGAGCTGCAGCACAACGTGGCGCTGCGCGTCTCCGAGACCGAGGAGGACGGCGTCTTCGAGGTCTGCGGTCGCGGCGAACTGCACCTGACCATCCTGCTGGAGAACATGCGCCGCGAGGGCTACGAACTCGCCGTGTCCAAGCCGCGCGTGATGTTCAAGGACATCGACGGCGTCAAGTGCGAGCCGATGGAGCTGGTGACCGCCGACGTCGAGGAAATCCACCAGGGCGGCGTGATGCAGGCGCTGGGCCTGCGCAAGGGCGAGATGCTGAACATGGAGCCGGACGGCCATGGCCGCGTGCGCCTGGAGTACCGCATCCCGGCGCGCGGCCTGATCGGCTTCGCCAACGAGTTCATGAACCTGACCCGCGGTTCGGGCCTGATCTCGTCGATCTTCGACGGCTACGAGCCGCACAAGGGCGAGATCGGTGGCCGCAAGAACGGCGTGCTGATCTCGATGGACGATGGCGAGATCTTCACCTACGCCCTGGGCAAGCTGGACGACCGCGGCCGCATGTTCGTCAAGCCCAACGACCCGGTCTACGAGGGCATGATCGTCGGCATCCACAGCCGCGACAACGACCTTGTCGTCAACGCCACCCGCACCAAGCAGCTGACCAACTTCCGCGTGTCCGGCAAGGAAGACGCGATCAAGATCACGCCGCCGATCGAGCTGACGCTGGAGTACGGCGTGGACTTCATCGATGACGATGAACTGGTCGAGATCACGCCCAAGTCGGTCCGCCTGCGCAAGCGTTTCCTCTCGGAAAACGAGAGGAAACGCGCGGCGCGCGAGAACGCCTGAGCGTTCTCACGCACCGCTGCGCTGGCATGTTGTGCTCCCCCATGCCGGGGCACGGAGGCCCCGGCCTTCGCCAGGCATGAACAGTCCTCAGGACTGTTCAAGTCCGGGCTCAGCCCCCTTCGCGAGGGGGCTCTCGGCAGTGGATTGATCGCGCCCCGGAAGGGGCGCTTTGCTATGAGGCATCGCTCGGCTGTTTTATTGATGCTGCTCGTCACGCTGCTGTGGAGCTCGGCGGGCGTGGTCACGCGGCATCTGGAGGCGGCGCGGGGCTTCGAGATCACGTTCTGGCGGGCCACTTTCAACGCGCTGGCCCTGACCCTCATCCTCGGTGTGCTGCGCGGCAGGGCCTTGCTGGCGGCGCTGCGTGGCGGCGTGGTCTGGGCTTCGGGTGCCTGCTGGGCCGTGATGTTCACGGCCTTCATGCTCGCGCTGTCACTGACGACAGTGGCCAATGTGCTGGTCACGATGTCGCTGTCGCCACTGTTCACAGCGGTGTTCGCGCGCGTCTTTTTGGGACAGCCCGTTCCGACACGCACCTGGTGGGCCGTCGTCGTGGCGGGCATGGGCATCGGATGGATGTTCGGTGGGCAGCTCGGCGGCCCGCTCGCGGGCGTGGGGGTGGCACTCGGCGTGCCCCTGGCCGCGGCGACGAACTGGTGCCTGCTGCAAAAGGTCGGCCGCGACGTCGACATGCTGCCCGCCGTGTTGCTGGGGGCGCTGCTGTGCATGGTGGCCACGTTGCCGCTGGCCTGGCCGCTGCGCGCCGGTGCCCATGACCTGGCCCTGCTCGCGGGTCTTGGCGTGTTTCAACTGGCCCTGCCTTGCCTGCTGGCCGTGCGCCTGGCGCGCGAGCTGCCCAGCCACGAACTGGCCCTGTTGGGCCAGGCCGAGACCCTGTTGGGCGTGCTCTGGGCCTGGTGGTTCGCGGGCGAACACCCGGGCCATGCGGCCCTGATCGGCGGTAGCCTTGTGCTTGCTGCGCTGGTGGCCCATGAAGCCCTGGCGCCTCCCTCCGTCCCATCCGTCCTGAAGAACGCATGAACGATCTCCTCCCGCCCCTCGTGTCCGACGGCCAGATCCAGGCCGAGATCAATGGCTGCCTGGGCCTCATCACGCTGAACCGCCCGCAGGCGCTGAATGCGCTGTCGCTGGCCATGATCCGTGACCTGACGACGCTGCTCAACCACTGGGCCGCGCGTCCCGAGATCCAGGCCGTGGCCGTGCTCGGCGCCGGTCGGGAGGGCAAGCCGCCGGCCTTCTGTGCGGGCGGCGACATCCGCTTCTTTCACCAGGCCGCGCATGCGGGCGACCCGGCGCTGGGCGACTTCTTCACCGAGGAGTACCGCCTCAACCACCTGATCCATGCCTACCCCAAGCCCTATGTGGCGCTGATGGACGGCATCGTCATGGGCGGCGGCATGGGCATCAGCCAGGGCGCCAAGCTGCGCGTGCTGAGCGAGCGCTCCAAGCTCGCGATGCCCGAGACCGGCATCGGCCTGTTCCCCGACGTCGGCGGCGGCTGGTTCCTGGCCCAGTGCCCGGGCCATGTGGGTGAATGGCTGGCGCTGACCGGCCAGGCCATCGCGGCCGGTGATGCGATCGAATGGGGCCTCGGCGATGTCTTCGTGCGGGGCGAGCACTGGCCGGCCCTGGTCGAGGACCTGCGCCACGGTGCCCAGCCCAGTGCCGAGCATGTGGTCGCCAGCGTCATGGAGCGCGCCGACCTCGCGCCGGTGTCGGCGCCCAAGGCCACGCTGGAACGCATCGACCGCCACTTCGGCCAGCGTGACCTGGCCGCCATCCTTGACTCGCTGGCCCAGGCCGACGACGACTGGGCGCGCGACACCCATGCGACGCTGCTCAAGCGCTCACCGACGATGATGGCGGTCACGCTGGAGCTCGTGCGCCGTGGGCGCCGCCTCGGCCTGGCCGACGAGCTGCGGCTGGAGCGAGAGCTGGTCCACCACGCCTTCCATCTGCGCGGCGCGGCGCGCAGCGAGACGGTCGAGGGCATCCGTGCGCTGGCTGTCGACAAGGACCACCAGCCGCGCTGGCAGCCCGACACGGTGGCCGGCGTCGACGCGGCCGAGGTGGCCGCCTTTTTCGTCAGCCCCTGGGCGCCGGCCGAGCATCCGCTGCGCGACCTGCGCTGAGCCCGGGCCGCCCCCGGCGAGGCCTGGACCGGCGCCGATTGCCCGAAATTTGACAAAGGTCAGGGTCGGCATGCCCGCGCGCGGCAAAGATCCGCAGCGTGAGCGCCCCACCTCCCGGCCTGTCTGCGGCTGATTCAGACGCACGCCTTCTCGCCCCCTTCACGACCTGGCCGGACGGCCCGGGTGGCGCGGCACTGTCGCAGTTCCAGGTGGCCGGCATGCATTGCGCGGCCTGTTCGGGCCTGATCGAGGCGGCGCTGCTCAAGCTGCCGGGCGTGGCTGCTGCCAGCGTCAACGCGGCTTCGGCGCGGCTGTCGCTGCGCTGGCAGCCCGCGCGCCTCGCGCTGGCCGATGTGCTCAGTGCCTTGCAGGCCGCCGGCTACCGGGCCACGCCGGACGTCGCGGCGCCGGCGCGCGCGCTGCGCCGCCAGGAGCGGCGCCAGGCACTCTGGCGCCTCTTCGTCGCCGGGTTTCTGGGCATGCAGGTCATGATGATGGCCACGCCGGCCTATGTGGCCGGTGCCGGCGAGCTGGCGCCCGACCTGGACCAGCTGCTGCGCTGGGCCAGCTGGGTGCTGACGCTGCCGGTGATGGCCTTCTCGGCCATGCCCTTCTTTGTCGGGGCGGGGCGGCAGCTGCGCGCCGGGCGGCTCGGCATGGAGGTGCCGGTGGCGCTGGGCATCGCGGTCACCTTCATCGCCAGCAGCGGCGCGCTGTTCAACCCCGGTGGCGCGTTCGGCCGCGAGGTCTATTTCGACTCGCTGACGATGTTCATCGCGCTGCTGCTGCTCGCGCGCTGGTTCGAGCTCGGCGCGCGCCACCGCGCGGCCGAGGCCCTGGAAGCGGTGGCCGACGGGCTGCCCATGGCGGCCGAGCGTTTGCTGGACGGTGGCGGCAGCGAGCGCGTGCCGCCCGAGGCGCTGCGGGTGGGAGACCGCATCCGGGTCGCCGCCGGCGAGGCCTTTGCGGCGGACGGCCAGGTGCTGGCCGGCCAGGGCTGGGTCAACGAGGCCCTGCTCACCGGCGAGTCCGCGCCGGTCGCCAAGGCGCCCGGCGATGCCGTCGTCGCGGGCAGCCTCAACCTCGATGGCTCGCTCGTGGTGGCGGTGCAGCGCGTCGGGGCCGACACGACGGCACAGGGCATCGTGCGGCTGATGCAGCAGGCGCAGAGCCAGCGCCCGCGGGTCGGCGGGGTGCTGGACCGGGTCGCTGCCGGCTTCACGGCGGGGGTGCTGCTGCTGGCGCTGGCCGCCGGTCTCGCCTGGTGGTGGATCGAGCCGGCGCGGGCCGTCGCCGTGGCGGTGGCGGTGCTTATCGTGACCTGCCCCTGTGCCCTGACGCTGGCCGCGCCAGCGGCCTGGCTGACGGCCAGCGGTGCGCTGGCGCGCCGCGGCCTGCTGCTGGCCGATCTGTCGGCGTTGGAGCGGCTGTGCGACGTGGACACCGTGGTCTTCGACAAGACCGGCACCGTCAGCGAGGACCGGCTGCGGCTGCAGCGCCACTGGGCCCCGGGCGGCGATGCCGACCGGCTGCTGGCCATGGCGCGCGGCCTGGCCGCGCTGTCGCGGCATCCGCATGCGCGCGCGCTCGCCGAGGGTGGCGATGCCGGCGACTGGTTCGATGTTCATGAGCTGCCCGGCCGCGGCATCGAGGCGCGCGATGCCAGCGGCAGGCTCTGGCGCCTTGGGGCGCCGGCCTGGGTGGCCGATCCCCCCGACCCGGCTGCGCGGCTGGCGTTCGGGCCGGCGGGGGCGGCCCCGGTGCTGTGGCTGGACCTGGCCGAGCTGCCGCGCCCCGATGCGGCCGAGGCCGTCGCGGCGCTGCATGCTGCCGGCCGGCGCGTGGGCCTGCTGTCCGGCGACCAGCCCGCGGCCGTTGCCCGGATGGCGGCGCAGCTGCAGATCGACGGCTGGCGTGGCGGTGCCACGCCGCAGGACAAGCTCGCCGCGGTGAAGCAATCGCAGGCCCGCGGTGAGCGCGTGCTGATGGTCGGCGACGGCATCAACGATGCGCCGGTGCTGGCGGCCGCGGATGTCTGCATCGCGATGGGGGAGGGCGCCATGCTGGCGCGCGCCCATGCCGATGCGCTGCTGGTGTCGAACCGGCTGATGGCGGTGCCGCAGGCCCTCGCGCTGGCGCGGCGCACGCGCCGCGTGCTCCACCAGAACCTGGCCTGGGCCGCGCTCTACAACCTGGCCTGCGTGCCGCTGGCGCTGGCCGGCTGGCTGCCGCCGCTGGCCGCCGGCATCGGCATGGCGGCCAGCTCGCTGATCGTGGTGCTGAACGCCCAACGTCTGGCACGCTGATGGACATCCTCTACCTGCTCATCCCGTTTTCGGTCGTGCTGGTGCTGCTGATCGTGGCCGTGTTCGGCTGGGCTGTGAACTCGGGGCAACTGGAGGACCTCGCCAAGGAGGGCGAACGCATCCTGCTTGATGAAGATCAAGTCCCCCAGAGCAGCGCCCGCAAAGAATCTTCGGCATCAGACTGAAGGAGTCGCGATGGCGAACGACAAGGCCCTGGCCACCACCGGGGCGACATACGAGGACGGACCGGTGCGCGCGTTTGCGCTGGCGGCCGTCCTGTGGGGGGTGGTGGGCATGCTGGTGGGCGTCATCATTGCCGCCCAGCTGGCCTGGCCCGACCTCAACCTCGGCATTCCCTGGCTCAGCTATGGCCGCTTGCGACCGCTGCATACCAACGCGGTCATTTTTGCGTTCGGCGGCTGCACGCTGTTCGCGACCAGCTACCACGTCGTGCAGCGCACCGGCCAGACCCGGCTCTTCCTGCCCAAGCTGGCGTGGTTCACGTTCTGGGGCTGGCAACTCGTCATCCTGCTGGCCGCGATCACGCTGCCGCTGGGCTACACCACCGGCAAGGAATACGCCGAACTCGAGTGGCCCATCGACCTGCTGATCGCCGTGGTCTGGGTGGCCTATGCGGTCGTGTTCTTCGGCACCGTCGGCACCCGCAAGATCCGGCACATCTACGTGGCCAACTGGTTCTTCGGCGCCTTCATCATCGCGGTGGCCCTGCTGCACATCGTCAACAGCGCCGAGATCCCGGTCAGCTTCTGGAAGAGCTACTCGGCCTATGCCGGCGTGCAGGACGCGATGGTGCAGTGGTGGTACGGCCATAACGCGGTCGGCTTCTTCCTGACGGCCGGCTTCCTCGGGATCATGTACTACTACATCCCCAAGCAGGCCGAGCGCCCGGTCTACAGCTACCGGCTGTCCATCGTCCACTTCTGGGCGCTGATCTTCACCTATATGTGGGCGGGCCCCCACCACCTGCATTACACGGCCCTGCCGGACTGGGCGCAGAGCATCGGCATGATCTTCAGCCTGGTGCTGCTGGCGCCGAGCTGGGGCGGCATGATCAACGGCGTGATGACGCTGTCGGGCGCCTGGCACAAGCTGCGTGACGACCCCATCCTGAAGTTCCTGATCGTGGCGCTGTCGTTCTACGGCATGTCGACCTTCGAGGGCCCGATGATGTCGATCAAGACGGTCAATGCGCTGTCGCACTACACCGACTGGACCGTGGGCCATGTGCACAGCGGCGCGCTGGGCTGGGTGGGCCTGATCTCCATCGGTTCGCTCTACCACCTGATCCCGCGCATGTTCGGCCGCACCGAGATGTACTCCAAGCGGGCCATCGAGCTGCACTTCTGGATCGCGACGCTGGGCATCGTGCTCTACATCGCCGCGATGTGGATCGCCGGCGTGATGCAGGGCCTGATGTGGCGCGCGGTCAACCCGGACGGCACCCTGGTCTACACCTTCGTCGAGAGCGTCAAGGCGACCTGGCCGTTCTATGTGATCCGCCTGGGCGGCGGCCTGATCTACCTCGCCGGCATGGGCGTGATGAGCTGGAACGTCATCAAGACCGTGCAGGCCGGCCGTGCGCAGGCCGTGCGCATCCCGGTCGCCGCGGCGGCTTACGCCTGAAGGAGATTTCATGAGTTCCCACACCCAAGCCGTCTCCGGCCACCAGCGCATCGAGACCAGCAATCTGCTGATGATCGTGCTGGTGCTGCTGACCGTGCTGGTCGGCGGCGTCGTCGAGATCGTGCCGCTGTTCTTCCAGCGCTCCACCACCCAGCCGGCGCCCGGCCTCAAGCCCTACACCGCGCTGCAGCTCGCCGGCCGCGACATCTATCTGCGCGAGGGCTGCTACAACTGCCACTCGCAGATGATCCGGCCGCTCGCCGCCGAAACGCTGCGTTATGGCAAGTACTCCACGGCGGGCGAGTTCGTCTACGACCACCCCTTCCAGTGGGGCAGCAAGCGCACCGGGCCCGACCTGGCCCGGGTCGGCGGCAAGTACAGCGACGACTGGCACCGCATCCACCTGAACAACCCGCGCGACCTGGTGCCCGAGTCCAACATGCCGGCCTATGCCTGGCTGGGCAAGGCCCCGGTGGACGCCGCCATCATGCCCGCCAAGCTGGCGGCCATGCGCACCCTCGGCGTGCCCTACACCGAGGCCGAGGTGGCGTCGTCCACCCAGGACGTGGCCGGCAAGACCGAGCTCGACGCGCTGGTGGCCTATCTGCAGGTGCTTGGCA
Organism: Burkholderiales bacterium; assembly: GCA_003963075.1. GTDB lineage: Bacteria > Pseudomonadota > Gammaproteobacteria > Burkholderiales > Burkholderiaceae_C > Pelomonas. Next base: position 12,922 of record RXJV01000124.1, on the reverse strand, counting down.
CCGCGAACAAGTAAGGAGCGTCCATCGTGGACATCAACACGCTTCGCACGGTCGTGACCCTAGTGTCGCTGGCCGTCTTCATCGGCATCATCGCCTGGGCCTGGCGCGGACGGTTTGACGAGGCCGCGCGCCTGCCTTTCGAGGGAGACGAGCCATGAGCGACTTCTTCAGCAGCGGCTGGTCCCTCTTCATCGCGGTCGCGACCATCGGCGGCCTCGTCGCCTGCGGCATCCTGCTCATCATTGCGAGCCGTCGCCAGGTGATGGCCTCCGACAACACCACGGGCCATGTCTGGGACGAGGACCTGCGCGAACTCAACAACCCGTTGCCGGCGTGGTGGATGGGCCTGTTCGTGCTGACCATCGTGTTCGCCGGCATCTACCTCGCGCTTTACCCGGGCCTGGGCAGCGAGGCCGGCAAGCTCGGCTGGACCAGCGTCGGCGAGCATGACAAGGAGATCGCACAGGCACGCGCCTCGATGGCGCCGGTCTATGCCGCGTTTGCCAGCCAGACGCCGGAGCAGCTCGCCAGGGATCCCAAGGCCCATGCCATCGGCGAGCGGCTGTTCGCCAACAACTGTGCGCAATGCCATGGCGCCGACGCCAAGGGCTCCAAGGGCTTTCCCAACCTGACCGATGACGACTGGCTCTGGGGCGGCAGCTTCGACACCATCGTCGAAAGCATCACCAAGGGCCGCGAGGGCAATATGCCGGTGATGGCGGCCGCGGTGGGCAGCAGCGAGGATGTCCGCAACGTCGCCCACTATGTGCTGTCGCTGTCGGGCAGCCCGCACAACTCGCTCTACGCCCAGCTCGGCAAGGAGAAGTTCGTCGTCTGCGCGGCCTGCCACGGCCCGCAGGGCAAGGGCAACCAGGCCCTCGGCGCGCCCAACCTGACCGACAAGATCTGGCTGCACGGCTGGGGCGAGGAGGCCATCACGGCGATGGTCAACAACGGCAAGCACAACGTGATGCCGGCCCATGGCGAGCGCCTCACGCCGGAGCAGATCCGTGTGCTGGCGGCCTATGTGTGGGGGCTGTCGCAACCACAGGGCGGTGCCGCGGCGCCCTGACCCCATGCCCACGCCCGCCACGCCCGGGCCGGGTGACGCTGTCCAGGTCATCCGGCTCTATCGGTCCGAGGACAAGATCCATCCGCGCGCCGTCGATGGCCTCTATGCCCGCTGGCGCTGGCTCATCGTCGCGCTGACTCAGGCGGTGTTCTATGGCCTGCCCTGGCTGCCCTGGGGCGAACGTCAGGCCGTGCTCTTCGACCTGGGCGCGCGGCGTTTCTACGTCTTCGGCCTGGTGCTCTACCCGCAGGACTTCGTCTACCTGACGGCCCTGCTGATGATCTCGGCCTATGCGCTGTTCCTGTTCACGGCGGTCGCGGGTCGGCTGTGGTGCGGCTACGCCTGCCCGCAGACGGTCTACACCGAGATCTTCATGCGCGTGGAGCACTGGTTCGAGGGCGACCGCAATGCGCGGCTGCGGCTGGACAAGGCGCCCTGGTCCTTCGACAAGCTCTGGCGCAAGGCCGGCAAGCAGGCGGTCTGGATCGCGATCGGGCTGTGGACCGGGTTCACCTTCGTCGGCTACTTCACGCCCATCCACAGCTTGGGCCGCGAGGTGATGGCGCTGGGCCTGGGCCCCTGGGAGAGCTTCTGGGTGCTGTTCTACGGCTTTGCCACCTATGGCAACGCCGGCTATATGCGCGAGCAGGTCTGCAAATACATGTGCCCCTATGCGCGCTTCCAGAGCGCGATGTTCGACCGCGACACGTTGATCGTCAGCTATGACCCCGGCCGTGGCGAGCCGCGCGGCAACAACGCCAAGCGCGGCAGGAAGGGTGAGGCCAGCGGCCATGCGCTGGGCGACTGCATCGACTGCGGCCTGTGCGTGCAGGTCTGCCCGACCGGCATCGACATCCGCCACGGCCTGCAGTACGAGTGCATAGGCTGCGCCGCCTGCATCGACGTGTGCAACGGCGTGATGGACAAGATGGGCACACCGCGCGGCCTGATCCGCTACGACACCGAGAACGGCCTCGAACAGGACTTGAGCCCTGCCCAGCGCTGGCGCCGCCTGTGGCGTCCGCGCGTCGTCATCTACACCGCGGTGCTGCTGGTCATCGGCGCGGCGCTGTTGTGGAGCCTGGCGTCGCGGCAGGGCTTCCGTGTTGATGTCGTGCGGGACCGTGCGTCGCTGGCGCGGCTGGTCGAGGACGGCTGGGTCGAGAACGTCTACCGGCTTCAGGTCATGAACGCCACTGAGGCGCCGCAGCGCTACCGCGTCGAGGTCGAAGGCCTGCCGGGCCTGGTGCTGTCGCGGCCGACGACGGTGGCGCTTGGCCCCGCCGAGGCGCGCTGGGTGGCGGTGGCCCTGCGCATGCCGCCCGAGGTGGCACAGCAGCTGCAGCCCGGCGCGCACCCGATGCGTTGGCGCATCGAGCGCGTCGGCGAGGATCAGGCCGCGAGCTTGGTCGAGAAATCCACCTTTGTGTTGCCGCGCTGACGGCGAGGAGAAACCGATGTCCGCAATCCATTCCCGACCCGCCTGGCGCGAGCCCATGGTGTGGCTCGTCGTCGGAGGGCCGGCCAGCGTCGTCGTTGCCAGCTTCATCTCGCTGGGCCTGGCCCTCAAGCATCCCGACCCGCCGCTGGACCTGCGCGCCGGCGCCCAGCGCTCGGCCGACGATGTCGAGCCGGCCGACATGCGTGCGCGCGAAGGCGACGTGCCGGCATTGATCGCCCGCAACCATGCCGCCACCGGCACGGCCGGAGTCAAGCGGTGAATGGTCCGGCCGGCCCCTCGCGCATCGCACGCTTTGCGATGGCGGTGGCCTGGTCGTCCTTCCTGGCCGCAGGCGTGCTCGAACTGCTGGTGTTCGCCGTCGTCGACCCCGGCGAGCTGCGCTGGTTCGGCGCGGCGCCGGTCGAGTCGTCGCCGCAGACCGTCTACACGGTCGGCTTTCTGGTGTTCTGGGCCGTGATCGCGCTCGGGGCCAGCCTGACGCTGCTGCTCGTGAGCCTGCCGGCGGACGATGTCAGGCCGGCGCGTCGCTCGCCCGGCTGGCCCCGTTGAGCGCGGCAGACGCGACGACGCGGGCGCTGCGGTCATAGGTCCAGTAGGCCCAGGCCCAGTCCATCAGCACGACGAAGCGGTTGCGAAAGCCGATCAGGAAGTAGACGTGGGCGAACAGCCAGAACAGCCAGGCCGCGTAGCCGCTGAAGCGCAGCGGGCCGACCGGTGTGCCCAGGTCGACAACGGCGCTGTGCCGGCCGATGGTGGCGAGGTTGCCGTAGTCGCGGTAGCGGAAGGCCTGCGTCGCCTCGCCGCGCAGCCGCCGCTGAATGTTGGCGGCGGCACAGCGCCCCATCTGCTTGGCCGCGGGTGACACGCCCGGCACGGGCTGGGGCTCACGGCCGGGCGCATGACTGTGCGCGGCCGCGAGGTCGCCGATGACCTGGATGCCCGGATGGCCCTGGATGCTGAGGTCGGGCTCGACGACGACGCGGCCGGCGCGGTCCAGCGCACAACCGGTGGCCTGGGCAAGCACGCGCCCCAAGGGCGAGGCGGCCACGCCTGCGGCCCAGACGACGCAGCGGCTGGCCAGGCGCTCGGTGCCGCTGGCGGTGGCGATGTCCAGCCCGTCGGCATCGATGCCGGTGACGCGGGCAGCAAGGCGCACCTCCACGCCGAGGGCCGCCAGTTGCTCGCGCGCGCGCTCGCTCAGGGCCTCGGGCATGGCCTGCAGCACGCGCGGGCTGCCCTCCACGAGCAGCACGCGGGCCTGGCGCGGGTCGATGCGGCGGAACTCGCCGGGCAGGGTGTGGCGCGCGATCTCGGCCAGGGTGCCGGCCAGTTCGACGCCAGTCGGGCCGCCGCCGACGACGATGAACTGCATCAGCGCCGCGCGCCGCGCCGGGTCGTCCTCGCGCTCGGCGGCCTCGAAGGCCAGCAGCACGCGGCGGCGGATCTCAAACGCGTCATCCAGCGTCTTCAGGCCGGGCGCGTGGGCCGCCCAGTCGTCGCGGCCGAAATAGCTGTGCGTGGCGCCGGCGGCAACGATCAGGTGGTCCCAGTGCAGCCGGGTACCGTCGCTCAGCGTCGCGGTGCGCGCGGCGGCATCCAGCGCCACGACCTCGCCAAGCAGCGTCGTGACGTTGCGCTGGCTGCGGAACAGGTGGCGGATCGGCGCCGCGATCGACGGCGCCGACAGCCCGGCCGTGGCCACCTGGTAGAGCAGGGGCTGGAACAGGTGGTGGTTGGTCTTGTCGACGACGGTGATGTCGACGTCGGCAGCGCGCAGGGCTCGCGCCGCCTCCAGGCCGCCGAAGCCGCAGCCGATGATGAGGACTTGGGGACGCATGAAGCCATGCTACGCCCGATCTTGTTGCGGCGCAGCAAAGCCCGGACAGGCCGTCAGGGTCAGACCGTGCGGCTGCCCTCAGCAGGCCGCGTTGGAGACGAGGCGCTGCAGGGCCTGCGGGTCCAGCACCGTGATCTGACGCTGCTTGACGTCGAGCACGCCGTCCTCCTGGAACTTCGAGAACGCGCGGCTGACGGTCTCGAGCTTGAGCCCGAGATAGCTGCCGATTTCCTCGCGGGTCATGCGCAGCACCAGGCTGGAGGCCGAGAACCCGCGTGCGCGCAGGCGCTGCGTCAGGTTCAGCAGGAAGGCGGCCAGCCTTTCCTCGGCGCGCATATTGCCCAGCAGCAGCATCACGCCATGGTCGCGCACGATCTCGCGGCTCATGATCTTGTGGAACTGGTGCTGCAGCACGCTGAACTCGCGCGACAGGCCCTCCAGCTCGGCGTAGGGAATCACGCAGACCGAGGAGTCTTCCAGCGCAACCGCATCGCAGTGATGCACATCGCTGCTGATGCCGTCCAGCCCCAGCAGCTCGCCCGCCATCTGGAAGCCGGTCACGTGGTCGCGGCCATCCTCGCTGCCGACACAGGTCTTGAAAAACCCGGTGCGCACCGCGTACAGGGCCTCGAAGCGCTCGCCGTTGCGGAACAGGTGCTCGCCGCGCGGCACGCTGCGCCGTTTGGCGACGAGGCCGTCGAGCTGTTGCAGCTCGCGGGCGTTCAGTCCGACGGGCAGGCAGAGCTCACGCAGATTGCAGCTCGCGCAGGCGACCTGGAGCGGCTCGATCGCACCGGGGGCGGGCGGCGTCATTTCGGGGGCGGTCGACATGCGGGATGTGGGCGCGAGGGGCATCAGCATGGAATTGCGGAGTGGCGTCAAACGAGGCGCATTCTTGGCCGGGCTGCGCGCGCTTGGCTTGACGTGGATCAAGGCCCGCCCCAGACGCCCTCGGCACAGTCGGCGCATGGCTGCTGTGACCGACCGACCGCTGGACCCCGACCTGCTCGACGCCAACATGAGGCGTCACGATGTCGCGGGGCCACGCTACACCTCCTACCCGACGGCGGACCGCTTCGTCGAGGCCCACCAGGCGCCGCAGCATCTCCAGGCCCTGGCCCAGCGTGGCGCCGCCCAGCCGCTGTCGGTCTATGTGCACATCCCGTTCTGCGAACAGGTCTGCTACTACTGTGCCTGCAACAAGGTCATCACCCGCCACCATGAGCGCGCCCAGCCGTACCTGGCCGCGCTGGAGGTGGAGATGGACCTGGTGGCCAGCGCGCTCGGCGGGCATGCGCCGCTGTCGCAGCTGCACCTCGGGGGCGGATCGCCGACCTTCCTGTCCGACGCTGAACTCGGCCTGCTGATGGCCGCGCTGCGGCGCCGTTTTCGGCTGCTGCCCGGTGCCGAACTGTCGATCGAGGTCGATCCGCGCACCGTCGATGCGGCGCGGCTGGCGCATCTGAAGGACTTGGGCTTCAACCGCCTGTCCTTCGGCGTGCAGGACTTCGACAGCGCCGTGCAGAAGGCCGTGCACCGGGTGCAGCCGATGGCGTCGGTTGCCGCGCTGATGCGCTCGGCGCGCGAGCTGGGCTTTGCGTCGATCAGCGTCGACCTGATCTACGGCCTGCCGCTGCAGACGCCGGCCAGCTTTGCGCACACGATCGGCCAGGTGGCCGAATTGCGCCCGGACCGCATCGCGATGTATGCCTACGCCCATCTGCCGCAGCGCTTCAAGCCGCAGCGCCGCATCGTGGCCGAGCTGCTGCCGGCTGCCGGAGACAAGCTGTCGATGCTGTCCGGTGCCATCAGTGCGCTGCTCGGCGAGGGCTATGCCTACATCGGCATGGATCACTTCGCACTGCCCGACGACCCGCTGGCCATCGCCAAGCGCCAGGGCCTGCTGCACCGCAACTTCCAGGGCTATTCGACCCAACCCGATTGCGACCTTGTCGGCCTGGGCGTGTCCGCGATCAGCCGTGTCGGTGCCACCTATGCACAAAACGCCAAGACGCTGGACGAGTACCAGGATGCCCTGCACCAGCGCCAGCTGCCGGTGCAGCGCGGCCTGGCGCTGACCCGCGATGACCTGCTGCGCCGGGCGGTCATCATGGCGCTGATGTGCCAGGGGCGGCTGGAGTTCGAGTCCGTCGCCGCGTCCTATCTGGTCGACGTGCCGAGCTATTTCGCAGCGGAGTTCGAGCGCCTCGCTCACCTGGAGGGGCAGGGCCTGGTGGTGCTGGAGCCGCAGGCCATCCAGGTCACGCCGCTGGGTTGGTATTTCGTGCGCGCCGTGGCGATGGTCTTCGACCGCTATTTGCAGGCCGACGCCAGCCGCGAGCGCTTCTCCAAGATCATCTGATGGGGCTGGATGCCGCGCTGATCGCTTCCGCCGCGTTGATGGGGCTGGCGGGCACGCCACATTGCGCGGCCATGTGCAGCGCACCCTGTGCGCTGGCCTCGGGCCAGCGGCCCTGGCGCCTGCTGGCCGGCCGGCTGCTCGGCTATGCAGCCGGCGGTGCCGTCGCGGCCGCGTCGGCGCAGGCGCTGGCGCGGGCCTCGCAGGGTGTCGCCTTGCTGCAGCCCGCCTGGGTGTTGCTGCAGGCCGTGATGCTGATGCTCGGCCTGACCCTGCTCGTGCGTGGCCGCATGCCGGCCTGGCTGGGCGCCATGCCGTGGCGCCCGCAGCCGCGCCATGCCTTTGCCACCGGCCTGGCCTGGGTGGCCATGCCCTGTGCGCTGCTGCACGCGGCCTTGCTGCTGGCGGCGCTGTCCGGCTCCGTGGCAGGCGGCGCGGCGGCGATGGCGGCCTTCGCGCTGGCCAGCACGCCGGGGCTCGTGATTGCGCCGCTGTGGCGGGCGCGGCTGCTCCAGCGCGGTGGCAGCGGCGACATGCTGGCCCTGCGGCTGGCCGGCCTGGCGCTTGTCGTCGGCGCGGCCTGGGCCTTGGGCCATGGCGTCTGGCAGCGGGTCCAGCTGGCCTGCTGAGGCCGCCCTAAACTCGCCGGGTTTTGTTTTCGCCGCGCCTCAGCGGATCCCACACGCCATGTACCAACACATCCAGGTGCCCGAAGGTGGCCAGAAGATCACTGTCAACGCCGACCTGTCGCTGAACGTCCCGCACCAGCCCATCATTCCCTTCATCGAAGGCGATGGCACCGGCATCGACATCACGCCCGTCATGCTCAAGGTGGTGGACGCGGCGGTGGCCAAGGCCTACGGCGGTGCGCGCCAGATCCACTGGATGGAGATCTACGCCGGTGACAAGAGCACGCGTGTCTACGGCCCCGAGGTCTGGCTGCCGGAGGAGACGCTGCGGGTGCTCAAGGACTATGTCGTCTCGATCAAGGGCCCGCTGACGACGCCGGTGGGCGGTGGCATCCGCTCGCTGAACGTCACGCTGCGCCAGGAGCTCGATCTCTACGTCTGCCTGCGGCCCGTGCAGTACTTCGACGGCGTGCCCAGCCCGGTCAAGGAGCCGCACAAGGTGGACATGGTGATCTTCCGCGAGAACTCGGAAGACATCTATGCCGGCATCGAGTTCGAGGCCGGCAGCGAGAAGGCCCGCAAGCTGGTGCGCTTCCTGCGTGATGAACTCGGCGCCCACAAGATTCGCTTCCCCGAGACCTCGGGTCTGGGTGTCAAGCCCGTCAGCCAGGAGGGCACCGAACGGCTGGTCCGAAAGGCCATCCAGTACGCCATCGACAACGACAAGCCCAGCGTGACCATCGTGCACAAGGGCAACATCATGAAGTACACCGAGGGCGCTTTCCGCGACTGGGCCTATGCGCTGGCGCAGAAGGAATTTGGTGCCGAGCCGATCGACGGTGGCCCGTGGTGCCGGTTCAAGAACCCGAAGACCGGCAAGACCATCACCATCAAGGACAGCATTGCCGACGCCTTCCTGCAGCAGATCATCCTGCGGCCGGCCGAGTACAGCGTGATCGCGACGCTCAACCTGAATGGCGACTACATCTCCGACGCACTGGCGGCCCAAGTGGGCGGCATCGGCATCGCGCCGGGCGCCAACATGAGCGACTCCATCGCACTGTTCGAGGCCACCCATGGCACGGCACCGAAATACGCCGGCAAGGACTATGTGAACCCCGGTTCGTCCATCCTGTCCGCCGAGATGATGCTGCGCCACATCGGCTGGACCGAGGCTGCCGACCTCATCATCTTGTCGATGGAAAAGGCCATCCTGAGCAAGCGCGTGACCTACGACTTCGCCCGGCTGATGGACGGCGCGACTCAGGTGTCGTGCTCGGGCTTCGGCCAGGTCATGATCGATTGCATGGAATGAGGCCGGCGGGCTCCGCCCGCGCGGCGGCCGTAGTGGTCGACCGGGTGGGCAGCTGAGCGCGCGTCAGAAGCACTCGTCCAGGCACAGGTAGAAGTCTAGACGGCGGCGGTCGGGCGGCGCCAGGCCGTAGGCCGCGAACAGCTGGCGCTGGGCCTGCGGGCCGAATTCATCGAGGCAGTTCCACAGGATGGCCATGTCCTGGAAGCGGTCAGCCACGCCCAGGCGGCCCAGATCGATGACGCCGGTGAGTCGGCCCTCGCGGTCCAGCAGCAGGTTGTCCAGCGAGTAGTCGCCATGGCAGACCACCTCGTCGTGCGTCGTCGGCTGCAGGCGCTGCAATTCGCGCCAGACCTGTTGGGGCGTCCACCCCTGGCGGGCGTCGTCGAAATCGTCCGCGTCGATCAGCCCGGCATCAAGCCGCCGCTGCGCCTGCGCCAGGCGTTGCGTGAGGGGCGCCTGGAAGGGGCAGCTCGACACGGGCAGGCGATGCAGGCGGGCCAGGGTCCGGGCCAGCGTGGTGACGATCTGCGGCATGCGTTCCGGCGAGTCGCACAGCCATTGGTAGGCGGTGCGGCCGGGCAGGGCGCGCGTCAGCAGCCAGGCCTCGCCGTGGGTCGCCTCGAAATGCACCAGTCGGGCGACCGGCAGGCGCCCCTGCAGCCAGCGCAGCCGCACCATCTCGTCGACCAGGGCCTCGGCCACGGCGCCGTGGCCGTGTTTCAGGTAGAGGTCGGGCCGGCCCGGCTGCGCCAACCGGTAGACCGCGGCGCCCGCCTCGCCGACCCGGTTGCGATGCCACTGCGCGCCCTCGCACCGGGCCGCGAGGCTGGCCGGCAGCTGGGGCGCGCGGGTTGGGTGCTCGCGGGCGGCAGTGGCGGTGGCAACGGAAGGCATGCAAGGCTCGCAACAAGGAAAGGGGCGCCGCGGCGCCCCTGGGTCATGCCGCCGGGCCCCTCAGGGCGCCGAGCGGGCCTGTCAGGCGCTTCAGGCAGCCAGTGAGGCGAGCACCTGGTTGAACGTGGCGCTCGGGCGCATGACCTGCTCGAGCTTGGACTCGTCGGGCAGGAAGTAGCCGCCGATGTCCGTCGGCTGGCCCTGCACCGCCTTGAGCTCGGCGGTGATCTTGGCCTCGTTGGCCGTCAGCTGCTCGGCCACCGGCTTGAAGGTGGCGGCCAAGGCGGGGTCGTCGGTCTGCGCGGCCAGCTCCTGGGCCCAGTACAGCGTCAGGTAGAAGTGGCTGCCGCGGTTGTCGATCTCGCCGGTCTTGGGGCTCGGGCCCTTGCCGTTGTCCAGCAGCTTGCCGGTGGCGGCGTCCAGGGTCTTGGCCAGCACCTTGGCCCTGGCGTTGCCGTATTTGATGCCGAGGTCTTCCAGGCTCACCGCCAGGGCCAGGAACTCGCCGAGCGAATCCCAGCGCAGGTGGTTTTCCTCGACCAACTGCTGCACATGCTTGGGAGCCGAGCCGCCCGCGCCGGTCTCGTACATGCCGCCGCCGGCCATCAGCGGCACGATGGACAGCATCTTGGCGCTGGTGCCCAGCTCCATGATCGGGAACAGGTCGGTCAGGTAGTCGCGCAGGATGTTGCCGGTGGCGCTGATGGTGTCGAGGCCACGGATCACGCGCTCCAGCGTGTAGCGCATGGCACGCACCTGGCTCATGATCTGGATGTCCAGCCCGGCCGTGTTGTGCTCGTGCAGGTACATCTTGACCTTGGTGATCAGCTGCGCCTCGTGCGGGCGGTACTGGTCGAGCCAGAACACCACCGGCATGCCGGAATTGCGGGCGCGGGTGACGGCCAGTTTGACCCAGTCGCGGATCGCGGCGTCCTTGCACTGGCACATGCGCCAGATGTCGCCCTCTTCGACGTTTTGGCTCATCAGCACCTCGCCCGTTTCCAGGTCGGTGATGTTGGCGACGCCGTCTTCCGGGATCTCGAAGGTCTTGTCGTGCGAGCCGTATTCCTCGGCCTGCTGGGCCATCAGGCCGACGTTGGGCACGGTGCCCATGGTGCGCGGGTCGAAGGCGCCGTGCCATTTGCAGAAGTTGATCATCTCCTGATAGATGCGGGCGAAGGTCGACTCCGGCATCACGGCCTTCACGTCCTTCAGGCGGCCGTCGGCACCGTACATCTTGCCGCCGCTGCGGATCATCGCCGGCATGGACGCGTCGACGATGATGTCGTTGGGCGAGTGGAAGTTGGTGATGCCCTTGGCCGAGTCCACCATCGCCAGCTCGGGCCGGTGCTCGTGGCAGGCGTGCAGGTCGCGCTTGATCTCTTCCTGCTTGCTTTGCGGCAGGCTGGCGATCTTGGTGTAGAGGTCCACCATGCCGTTGTTGACATTGATGCCCAGCTCGTCGAAGAGCTTGCCATGCTTCTCGAAGGCGTCCTTGTAGAAGATCTTGACGCAATGGCCGAACACGATGGGGTGGCTCACCTTCATCATGGTGGCCTTGACGTGCAGCGAGAACATCACGCCGGTCTTGTGGGCGTCCTCGATTTCCTTCTCGTAGAAGGCCAGCAGCGCCTTCTTGCTCATGAACATCGAGTCGATGACCTCACGATCCAGCAGGTCGACCCTGGGCTTGAGGACGATGGTCTTGCCGCTCTTGGTGAGCAGCTCCATCTTCACGCTGCGGGCGCGGTCCAGGGTCATGGACTTCTCGCCGTGATAGAAGTCGCCGCCATGCATGTGCGACACATGCGAGCGCGAGGCCTGGCTCCATTCGTCCATCCGGTGCGGGTTCTTCCGGGCGTATTCCTTGACGGCCTTGGGCGCGCGGCGGTCGGAATTGCCTTCGCGCAGCACCGGATTCACGGCCGAGCCGATGCATTTGTTGTAGCGGGCGCGGATGTCCTTCTCTTCGTCGGTCTGCGGCTTCTCGGGGAAGTCAGGGATGTTGTAGCCCTTGTCCTGCAGCTCCTTGATGGCGGCCTTCAACTGCGCGACGGACGCGCTGATATTGGGCAGCTTGATGATGTTGGCTTCCGGCTTGAGCGTCAGCTTGCCCAGTGCAGCCAGGTTGTCGGGCACGCGCTGCTCCTCAGTCAGCCGCTCGGGAAACTGGCCTAGGATGCGGCCGGCCACCGAGATGTCGCTGGTCACCACGTCGATGCCCGCCTGGGCTGCAAAGGCCTGCACAACCGGCAGCAGCGAGGCGGTGGCCAGGCGCGGGGCTTCATCGGTCAGGGTGTAAACAATCTGGGGCGTCTTTTCGGCGGTCATGAACGTGGTCCGGTAATAGGGAAATCCAGGCAACGCACAGCGGCCAGTGGGCTGTGCGCGAGGCCTGAACTCTAGCAAGCCGCTTGCCGTCCGGCCGCGCGCCAGCGCAGCGCACAAGGCAGAAAGCCCCGTCGCGCCAGGCCACGGGGCTGGGAGGATGGCTGGCGCGGCTCAGGAGGCCAGCGGCTGTGGGTCTGCCGACCGCGCGGCGCCACCCATCGGCGTGATGTTCTGTGCGAGCTGGCCCTTGGGGCCCTGCACCAGGTCGAACTGAACCTGGCTGCCTTGCTTGAGGGTGCGGAACCCTTCCATTTGAATCGCGGAGAAGTGGGCGAAGACGTCATCGCCGCCGGCTTCCGGCTCGATGAATCCAAAGCCCTTGGCATCGTTGAACCACTTGACCTTGCCCAGCGCCATCATCTTGTCTCCGTGCTTATTGGCACCTCCCGAGGAGGCGGACGCAGATTCTGGTAGCGCGACAACTGGCGTCAATTCGGGACCTTCCCGGCCGGGTTGACCCTTGGATGCTTGCAATTCACCACGCCGTCGCCATGTGCCAGCCGTCGGCGAGGGGATACCCCCGTCGATAGAATCAAGTCATGCCTGTGCTGTCCGTCTTTTTGCCGCGAAACCAGTCGGCTCCGCCCGCGCCCGTGCCTCCTCCGAAGCCCGGGCAGGACGAAGGCGAAGGCGCGGTCGTCGTCGAGCGCCAGACCCAGAAAACCGAGCCTCCGCGGCTCTATCAGGTCCTGCTGCTGAACGACGATTTCACGCCCATGGAGTTTGTAGTCATGGTTCTGCAGGAATTTTTCCGGCATGACCTCGATACGGCGACGCAGATCATGCTCAAAATCCACCACGAGGGTCGCGGGGTCTGCGGTGTGTTCACCAAGGACGTCGCCGCGACCAAGGTGGAGTTGGTACTGGCCGCCTCCCGGCGTGCCGGCCACCCCCTGCAGTGCATTATGGAGGCCGCATGATTGCGCAAGAGCTTGAAGTCAGTTTGCACATGGCGTTCGTCGA
>RXJV01000153.1:25217-26002 GCA_003963075.1 Burkholderiales bacterium | reverse complement strand
CCCGCCGGTCGTCAACGTCAACGGCCCGCGCTACGCCACGCTGTGGAGCCAGGACCGCCGCGTCATCGGCTTCAACAACATCGAGCTGATCAGCGACCGGCCGCTGCAGGTCAACCTCGACGAGATCCGCCGCGTGAAGCGCGACTTCCCCGACCGGGCCATGGTCGTCTCGCTGATGGTGCCGGTGAACGAGCCGAGCTGGAAGGCCATCCTCGAGCGCGTGGCCGACACCGGCGCCGACGGCGTGGAGCTGAACTTCGGCTGCCCGCACGGCATGAGCGAGCGCGGCATGGGCTCGGCCGTGGGCCAGGTGCCCGAGTACATCCAGCAGGTGACCGAGTGGTGCAAGAAGCACACGCAGATGCCGGTCATCGTGAAGCTCACCCCCAACATCACCGACGTGCGATTCCCGGCCCGCGCGGCCAAGGCCGGCGGCGCCGATGCGGTCAGCCTGATCAACACCATCAACTCGGTGATGGGCGTGGACCTGGACCGCATGACCATGAGCCCGGTCACCGACGGCTGGGGCTCGCACGGCGGCTACTGCGGCCCGGCCGTCAAGCCGATCGCGCTGAACATGGTGGCCGAGATCGCCCGTGACGCGGCCACTGCGGGCCTGCCCATCAGTGGCATCGGCGGCATCGGCACCTGGCGTGATGCGGCCGAGTTCATCGCGATGGGCTGCGGCACGGTGCAGGTCTGCACCGCCGCCATGGTCTACGGCTTCAAGATCGTGCAGGACCTGAGCTCGGGCCTCGCCAACTTCATGGACGACAAGGGTTACG
>RXJV01000153.1:0-25167 GCA_003963075.1 Burkholderiales bacterium | reverse complement strand
ACACCAGGCGATCTTTGCCACCAAAGACGGCAAGCGCCACTTCCACGTGAACGACGCGGAGTGTGTGGGATGCAACCTCTGCGTGTCGATCTGCCCGGTCCCTGGCACCATCACGATGCGCGCGCTCCAGCCCGGCGAGCTTGACCCCCGCACCGGCCGGGTGATCGACGGGTCCTACGCCAACTGGACGACGCATCCGAACAACCCGATGAGCACCAGCTGCGGCTGAAGGACGAGCGATGAGTCATTACGAAGTGGGCCACTGGATCAACGGCGCGGTGACGCGCGGCACCGGCGAGCGCCAGCAGGACATCCACAACCCCGCCACCGGCGCCGTGCAGGGCACGCTGCGCCTGGGCAGCACGGCCGACCTGGATGCCGCCGTGGCCAGCGCCACGCAGGCCGCCAAATCCTGGAGCCAGACGCCGCCGCTGGCCCGCGCCCGCGTGCTGTTCAAGTTCCTGACCCTGCTGCAGGACCGCAAGGACCAGCTCGCCGAAGCCATCGTGCGCGAGCACGGCAAGACGGTGCCCGACGCGCTCGGCGAGGTGGCCCGCGGCATCGAAGTGGTGGAGTTCGCCACCGCCATGCCGCAGCTGCTCAAGGGCGAGTACACCGAGCAGATCGCCCGCGGCATGGACGCCTGGAGCATGCGCCAGCCGCTGGGCGTGGTGGCCGGCATCACGCCGTTCAACTTCCCCGCCATGGTGCCGATGTGGATGTACCCCATCGCCATCGGCTGCGGCAACGCCTTCATCTTGAAGCCCAGCGAGCGCGACCCGTCCGCCAGCCTGCTGATGGCGCAGTGGCTGAAGGAAGCCGGCTTGCCCGACGGCGTGTTCAGCGTGGTCCAGGGCGACAAGGACATCGTCGACGCCATCCTGGCCCACCCCGGCATCGCCGCGGTCAGCTTCGTCGGCAGCACGCCGGTGGCCGAGCACATCTACAAGGTGGGCTCCGCATCGGCCAAGCGCGTGCAGGCGCTGGGCGGCGCGAAGAACCACATGGTCGTCATGCCCGACGCCGACCTCGACGGCGCCGTGGACGCGCTGATGGGCGCGGCCTACGGCTCGGCCGGCGAACGCTGCATGGCGATCTCGGTGGCCGTGGCGGTGGGCGATGTGGGGGACAAGCTGGTCTCGGCCCTCGCGCCCAAGGTCAAGGCGCTCAAGATCGGCGAAGGCCACCAGGCCGGCGCCGAGATGGGCCCGCTGATCACCCGCGCCTCGCAGCAGCGGGTGGAGCGGCTGATCAGCGAAGGCATCGAGGCCGGGGCCAAGGCCGTTGTGGACGGGCGCGGCTACAAGGTGCCCGGGCACGAGGACGGCTTCTTCGTCGGCGGCACCATCCTGGACGGCGTGAGCAGCGCCATGAGCTGCTACACCGAGGAGATCTTCGGTCCGGTGCTCTGCGTGGTGCGCGTGCCGGACCTCGCCGCGGCCATCGCGCTGATCGAGGCCAACGAATACGCCAACGGCGTCGCCATCTTCACCCGCGACGGCCACGTGGCGCGCGAGTTCGTGCACCACATTCAGGTCGGCATGGTGGGCGTGAACGTGCCGCTGCCGGTGCCGATGGCCTTCAACAGCTTCGGTGGTTGGAAGCGCAGCCTGTTCGGCGACCACCACGCCTACGGCCCCGAGGCGGTGCGGTTTTATACGAAGCACAAGGCCGTCATGCAGCGCTGGCCCGACAGCACGCCCAAGGGCCCGCAATTTGCTTTCCCGCAGAACACGTGAGCCCCTCGCCCAATCTCGCCCTGCTGAACGCAGGCGTGCCTGGTCGGTCCCCCGCGGGGACGGCGATGCTCGTGGCGTCGAGCCACGAGCACATCGCCAAGGGCGGGCCGGCTTGGCGAACTGGAGTCGGACACAAGCAGTCCCTGCGGACTGCTTGTGCCTACGACAGGCCATGGGCCTCTGGCCCATGGCAGCCCGGCGCTCGGCGCGCAACCCGCACCACTGAAGACGAGAACGCACCATGACCGACCCCGCGCTGAGCAACCCGGATCTGATCCCGACCACCGCTGCTCAGCGCACCTGGCGCTGGTACCACTTTGCCGCGTTGTGGGTCGGCATGGTGATGTGCATCCCGGCCTACACGCTGGCGGCCAGCCTGATCGACGCGGGCATGAGCTGGGGCCAGGCGGTGGGCACGGTGTTTCTGGGCAACCTGATCGTGCTGGTGCCCATGCTGCTGATCGGCCATGCCGGCGCCAAGTACGGCATCCCGTACGCGGTGCTGGCGCGGGCCTCGTTCGGCACCCAAGGCGCCAGGCTGCCGGCGCTGCTGCGCGCGCTGGTGGCCTGCGGCTGGTATGGCATCCAGACCTGGTTTGGCGGGCAGATGATCTACACGCTGGCCGGCGTGCTGCTGGGCCATCCACTTGGCGGCGACCCGCTGCCCGGGCTGGGCATCAGCGGGTCGCAGCTGGTTTGCTTCCTGGCCTTCTGGGCGCTGCAGTTCTGGTTCGTCGTGCATGGCATCGACGCCATCCGCCAGCTCGAGACCTACACCGCGCCGATCAAGATCGTCATCTGCTTCGTGCTCTTGTGGTGGGCCTGGGATCGGGCTGGTGGCTTCGGCCCCATCCTGGACCAACCCTCGGCCTTCGTGGAAGGCGGCACGAAGGCGGGCCAGTTCCCGGCCGTGTTCTGGCCGTCCCTCACCGCGATGGTGGGCTTCTGGGCCACGCTGGCGCTGAACATTCCCGACTTCACGCGCTTCGCCAAGAGCCAGCGCGACCAGCTCGTCGGCCAGGCCCTCGGCCTGCCCGCGCCGATGGGGCTGCTGGCGGCCCTCGCGGTGTTCGTCACCTCGGCCACCGTCGTCATCTACGGCAAGGCGCTGTGGGACCCGGTGGACCTGGCCAGCCGCATGACCGGCGCGGCCGTGCTCATCGCACTGATCGTGCTGCTGATCGACACGGTCAGCGTCAACCTCGCGGCCAACCTCGTCGGCCCGGCCTATGATTTCTCCGCGCTGGCGCCGGGCAAGGTCAGCTACAAGCTCGGCGGCATCATCACGGCCGGCCTCGCCATCGTCATGATGCCGTGGAAGATCCTGGCCTCGACCGAGGGCTATATCTTCACCTGGCTCATCGGCTACTCGGCGCTGCTGGGGCCGGTGGCGGGCATCCTGATCGTCGACTACTACGCGCTGCGCAAGACGGAGCTGGTCGTCGATGACCTCTACCGCGAAGGCGGCCGCTACCACTACCGCGGCGGCTGGAACCTGGCCGCCCTGATCGCCTTCGCGGTGGGCGTGGCGCCCAATGTGCCCGGCTTCCTGAACGCGGCCTTCCCGGCGGCCTTCCCCGACGTCGGCGCGGCGTTCAAGGCCATCTACACCTATGCCTGGTTCGCCGGGCTGGCTCTCGCGGCCATCGTCTATGGCGGGCTGATGGCCGGCAAGACCCAACCGCAACTCGCAAGGACTGCCCCATGAGTTCCTCCCTGCTGATCCGTGGCGCCGTCGTCGTCAATGCCGACGCCGAGTCCCGCACCGACGTGCTCTGCGTCGACGGCCGCATCGCCGCCCTGGGTGAACGAGCCGTGCGCGAGGCGCCCGCCGGCACGACCACGCTCGACGGCACCGGCCAGTACCTGCTGCCTGGCGGCATCGACCCGCACACCCATATGCAACTGCCCTTCATGGGCACGGTGACGCAGGACGATTTCTTCACCGGCACCGCCGCGGCGCTGGCCGGCGGTACGACCAGCATCATCGACTTCGTCATCCCCAACCCGCAGCAGCCGCTGATGGACGCCTACCGCACCTGGCGCGGCTGGGCCGAGAAGGCGGCGAGCGACTACGCCTTCCACGTGGCCGTGACCTGGTGGGACCAGAGCGTCAGTGACGACATGGGGACGTTAGTGCGCGACGAAGGCGTGAACAGCTTCAAGCACTTCATGGCCTACAAGAACGCCATCATGTGCGACGACGAGACGCTGGTGAACAGCTTCAAGCGCGCCCTCGAACTCGGCGCCATGCCGACCGTGCACGCCGAGAACGGCGAGCTCGTCTACCTGCTTCAGGCCGAGGTGGCCAAGATGGGCATCACCGGCCCCGAGGGCCACCCGCTCTCGCGCCCGCCGATGGTCGAGGGCGAGGCCGCCAACCGCGCGATCGCGATTGCCGACGTGCTGGGCGTGCCGATCTACATCGTCCACGTGAGCTGCATCGAATCGGCCGAAGCCATCGCCCGCGCGCGGGCCCGCGGCCAGCGGGTGTACGGCGAGGTGCTGGCCGGTCACCTGCTGATCGACGACAGCGTCTACCGCGACCCCGACTTCGCCACCGCTGCCGCCTATGTGATGAGCCCGCCCTTCCGGCCCAAGATCCACCAGGAGTTCCTGTGGCGCGGCCTGCAGAGCGGCCAGCTGCACACCACGGCCACCGACCACTGCACCTTCTGCGCGGCGCAGAAGGCTGCCGGCATCGACAACTTCGCCAAGATCCCCAACGGCTGTGGCGGCGTCGAGGAACGCATGGCCGTCCTGTGGGATGCCGGCGTGAACTCCGGGCGCCTCACGCCGTCGGAGTTCGTCGCCATCAGCTCGGCAAATGCGGCCAGGCTCTTCAACATGTACCCGCGCAAGGGCGTCATCGCCGAGGGCGCGGATGCCGACCTCGTGCTCTGGGACCCGGCCGGCACCAAGACGCTGAGCGCCAAGACCCAGTTCTCGAAGAACGACTTCAACATCTTCGAGGGCCGCACCGTGCGTGGCATCCCGAGCCACACGATCTCGCAGGGCCGGGTCGTGTTCGCGCGCGGCGAGCTGCGCGCCGAGGCCGGCCAGGGTCGTTACCTGAAGCGTCCGCCCTACGGCCCGCAGTTTGACGCGGCCGCCAGGCGCGCGCAGGATCTGGCCCCCACCGCCGTTGCACGATGAGCACCCAAACCGTCATCCCCCAGTTGCGCATGACCGACGCGGCCCGCGCGCAAGCCTTCTACGTCGACCAGCTCGGTTTCAGCATCGACTGGCAGCACCAGTTCGAACCCGGCCTGCCCCTCTTCCTGCAACTCACGCGTGAGGGCCAGACCCTGTTCCTGACCGGCCATGCCGGCGACTGCGAGCCCGGCGGCGCCGTCTATTTCTGGGTCCCGGATGCCGATGCCACCTATGCCGCCTTCATCGCCAAGGGCGTGAAGCCGGTCAAGCCGATTCACGACACCGACTACGGCGTGCGCGAGTTCTTGCTCGTCGACCCCGACCACAACAAGCTGCGCTTCGGCACCGAACTGCCGGACTGAGAACTCGCCATGGACATGTCCGCCAAGACCGTCGATCTACGGCAGCTCCGCATCAACGGCACGCGCCTGTGGGCCTCGCTGATGGAGCTGGCCCAGATCGGCGCCACCGACAAGGGCGGCGTCTGCCGCCTGGCGCTGACCGAGCTCGACAAGCAGGGCCGCGACCTCGTCACCCGCTGGGCGCGCGAGGCGGGCATGACGGTCACCATCGACCAGATCGGTAATGGCTTCATGCGCCGGCCGGGGCGCAACAACAGCCTGCCGCCGATCATGACCGGCAGCCACATCGACACCCAGCCCACCGGCGGCAAGTTCGATGGCAACTACGGCGTGCTCGCCGGCCTCGAAGTCGTGCGCACGCTGAACGATCATGGCATCGAGACCGAAGCGCCGATCGAGGTCGCGTTCTGGACCAACGAAGAAGGCTCGCGCTTCGTGCCTGTCATGATGGGCTCCGGCGTCTTCGCCCGGGCCTTCACGCTCGAGCACGCCTACGCGGCGACCGACACCGAAGGCAAGACCGTGAAGGGCGAGCTCGAGCGCATCGGCTACATCGGCAGCCAGGTGCCGGGTGAGCACCCCGTCGGCGCCTATTTCGAGACCCACATCGAACAGGGCCCGGTGCTGGAGGACCACGGCATCACCATCGGCGTGGTCACCGGTGTGCTCGGCATCCGGTGGTACGACTGCGTCGTCACCGGCATGGAAGCCCACGCCGGCCCCACCCCGATGGCACTGCGCAAAGACGCGCTGCAGGTGGCCACCCAGCTGATGCAGGAAGTGGTCGCCTGCGCCCACCGCCACCCCCCGCACGGCCGCGGCACGGTGGGCATGGTGCAGGTGCACCCCAACAGCCGCAACGTCATCCCGGGCCGCGTGAAGTTCAGCATCGACCTGCGCAACGCGACCGATGCGCTCTGCGAAGCGATGGACGCCGACATCCGCGCCGTGGCCGCGAAGCTGGCGGCCGACTCGGGGCTCTCCATCGAGATCACGCCCGTCAGCGCCTACCCCGCGCAGCCTTTCCACGCCGACTGCATCGCCGCCGTCCAGAAAGCCGCCGACGCGCTGGGCTTCAGCAGCATGCCGGTCGTCTCCGGCGCCGGCCACGACGCCGTCTACATGGCCCGCCTGGCCCCGGCCGGCATGATCTTCATCCCCTGCAAGGACGGCATCAGCCACAACGAGATCGAGGACGCGAAGCCGGAGCACCTCGAGGCGGGGTGCAATGTATTGCTTCAGGCCATGTTGGCGCGCGCCGGCTGATTTGCCTTACCTGGTAAGTTGACCGCTCGTTTGATCTGGAGCTTGCCATGTCCTCCGTCCTTGTTTCCGCAAAAGGCCAGGTCGTGCTGCCGGCTGACCTCCGTCGCCGGCTAGGCCTGAACCCTGGCGCACGGCTCGAAGTCACCGAGGAGCCCGACGGGCTGCGGCTGCGCGTGCAGCGCGCCGTGCCTGCCGCGACAGTGGAAGAACTGGCGGGCATGGTCACCGCGCCATCACGTGGCAAGCCGCGCAAGCTGTCCGGGTTCGATCCGGCTTCGATGATCGCCAAGACGCGCGGCTGAACCGGCGATGAAGGCTGTCGACACCAACGTCCTGGCGCGCTTCTTCGTCAACGACGCGGACGACCCGAAGCCGCCCGCCAACGCCCCGCCGCCATCCGCGCGATGACGGGCTGCGTGTACGTCAGCCTCACCGTCGTGCTCGAGTTCGAGTGGGTGCTGCGCGGCTTCTACGAACTGGGCCGTGCCGATGTGGTCCGCGTGCTGAAGGCCCTGGCCGGCATGCATGGCGTGACCCTGGAAAGCCGAGACGACGTGCTGGCGGCGATAGCCGCCTGCGAGGCCCACAAGCTCGATTTCGCGGACGCCCTGCATGTCATCCGCAGCAGCCGCTGCACCGGCTTCGTGACCTTCGACAAGGGGCTGGTCCGGCGCGCGGCGAAGGCGGGCTTGAACGTGCCGGTCGAAGCTGCTTAGTCAAACCAACAAAGTTGCATGCCGCCAGCCGGCATGATCTTCAGCCCCTGCAAGGACGGCATCAGCCACAACGAGATCGAGGACGCGAGGCCCGAGCACATCGAAGCGGGGTGCAATGTGTTGGTGCAGGCGGTGCCGGTGCTCCCCCCGCGTCAGCAGCGCAGCCCTTGCCGCAGCCGCTTCGCCGCCTCCGCCAGCGTCTCCTCCCGCTTCGCGAAGCAGAACCTGACGTGCCGGCGCTGCTGGGGCTGCTGGTAGAACACCGACAGCGGAATGGCCGCGATGCCGATTTCGGTCGTCAGCCACTTCGCGAATTCCAGTTCGGGCAGGTCGGACACGGCCGAGTAGTCCACGGTCTGGAAGTAGGTGCCTTCGCAAGGCAACAGCTTCAGCGGCGTGGCGGCCAGCGCGGCGCGGAAGCCGTCGCGCTTGGCCTGGTAGAAGCCGCTGAGGCCCTGCCAGGGCGCGGGGTCGGCCAGGTAGGCGGCCAGCGCGTGCTGAGTGGGCGTATGCACCGTGAACACCGTGTACTGGTGCAGGCGGCGGAAGGCCGCGCTGAGCGCCGGCGGCGCCGCGACGAAGCCGACCTTCCAGCCGGTCACGTGAAAGGTCTTGCCGAAGCTGCTGACCAGAAAGCTGCGCTCGCGCAGGCCCGGGTAGCGGGCCACGCTCTCGTGCGCGGCGCCGTCGAACACCATGTGCTCGTAGACCTCGTCGCTGATGATGAAGAGGTCATGCTGTTCGGCGATGCGTTCCAGCTCGCGCAGGTCGTCGGCGCTGGCGACGCGGCCGCTCGGGTTGTGCGGCGTGTTCAATACCAGCGCCCGCGTGCGCGGTGTGAGGGCGGCGCGCACGGCGGCCCAGTCGATGCGGTAGTCCTGCGTCATCGGCACGCCCACCGGCACCGCGCCGGCGAGGCGGATGGCCGGGTCATAGCTGTCGTAAGCGGGCTCGATGATGATGACTTCATCGTCCGCCTCGACACAGCTGTGCAGCGCGGTGATGAGGCCTTGCGTGCCGCCGGCCGTGATGGTGATGTCGCGGTCGGCGTCGTAGGCCGCGCCGTACAGCCCGTTGAGCTTGGCGGCGATGGCCTGGCGCAGCGCCGGCACGCCGGTCATCGGCGGGTACTGGTTGTGGCCGGCGGCCATCGCCTCGGTGACGGCCTGCAGCAGGGCCGGGTCGGCGCCGAAGTCCGGGAAGCCCTGGCCCAGGTTGACGGCACCATGCTCGGCGGCCAGGGCCGACATGACGCTGAAGATGGTGGTGCCGGTGTTCGGCAGCTTGGTGGGCAGGGCGGGCATGGCAGGCGGGGCAGTCGCGACTGGCGCTGATTGTCGCGACGCCTGCGCCTGCCCCCGGGACTGTCACTGCAGCGGCGTCTGCCGCAAGCTCTCGATGCGCTGCTCCATGGGCGGGTGGCTGGAGAACCAGGCCAGCCAGCCGCTCGGGCGGGCGCTGATGCCCATGGCCTGCAGTGCCTTGGGCATCTCGCCCGGGTCCAGGCCGTGCAGCCGGGCCAGCGCATGGATCATGGGCTGCTTGCGTCCCATCAGCCGGGCGGCATCCGCATCGGCACGGAACTCGCGCTGCCGCGAGAACCAGGCCACCACCAGTGCGGCAAGCACGCCCAGCACCAGGTCCAGCACGACGGTCGTCACGTAGTAGCCGATGCCTGGGCCTTCCTGGTTGTTGCGCAACACCAGCTTGTCAACGACGTAGCCGATGACGCGCGACAGGAACACGACGAAGGTGTTCATGACGCCCTGGATGAGCGCCATCGTGACCATGTCACCATTGGCGACGTGGGCCACCTCATGGCCGATGACGGCCTCCACCTCCTCGCGCGTCATGGACTGCAGCAGCCCGGTGGACACGGCCACCAGCGCCGAGTTCTTGAACGCGCCCGTGGCGAAGGCGTTCGGCGGGCCCTCGTAGATGCCCACCTCGGGCGCGCGGATGCCCGCCGCCGCCGAGAAGCGCGCGACGGTGGTCACCAGCCAGCGGTGGGTCGCGTCCGGCGAGCCGTCGATGCGCTGCAGGCCGGTCGTCCACTTCGCCATCGGCTTGCTGATCAGCAGCGAGATGAAGGCGCCCCCGAAGCCCATGACGAAGGCGAAGGCCAACAGACCACTCAGGCTCAGGCCATTGGCGCCAAGCACCTGGTTCAGACCCAGCACTTGCACCGCGATGCCCAGCACGAGCATGACGCACAGGTTGGTCAGCAAGAAAAGCAGGACGCGCTTCAAGAAGAACTCTCCTCTCGACAATGAGTGGCCACCCGACGGGGATCCCTGTCTGCACTCGGCAGGGTGCGGCCCTACGCTAGCCGGTGACCGAGAAGCGTGGGCACATGCAGCACGGCATGTTCAGCACGCTAAGCGGCTCTCATCAGGTCTCGACGGATACGCTCGTGCCCAGCCGGCGCAGCGGCGTGGCCCGACGTTCGCCCCGATGTAGCAAGCGCGCCAGCAAGCGCAGCGCCCTGGCCAGCGCATCGTCAAAGGCGGCGCGCCAGCGGCTGGCAATGGAGTTCACGATCACCGTGCCAGAGCCGGCTGTATGCAGCGAGATTTGGCAGCGCTTGTCGACGCCGCCGCGCGGGCCGTTGACGTCAGACAGCTCGACGGTCACCCGTGGCACCTGAGTCGCCAGTCTCTGCAACGCGGCGCTCAGGCGGGAACTGGCCAACTCACGGAGGTCGCGTGCATGGGGCGCGCGGCACTTGAACTGAACTTGCATGGGAGAACTCCAGCGATGGGTGGAAGCCGTAACTTAGGGCCACACCTGCAGCGCTCACAGCAAGCGATCCGTGAGGGTCACTTCCAGGGCCTCGAAGCACGCTGGGGATGCCGCCTGCGCTTCAGCGCTCGCGCTCCGCCTCGCGGGCCAGGACGCCTGACTCAGTGCGCGGGCTCGATCGGGTCGTAGCGCTGGCCGCGCAGCAGGGCCAGCGGCGAACGCCAGTAGATGTCGATGTTATGCAGCGGGTCGGTCAGGATCTTGGTCACCCAGGCCAGGCCCCAGCTCGGGCCGCGCAGCACCGCCAGCTGCAGGGCGCGCAGCAGCAGGCCCGAAGCGGCCAGCGTCAGCCAGGCCAGCCCGACGTCATGGGCCCAGCCGGCGGCGCCGTGGGCAGGCTCGATCAGGCCGAACAGGCTGGGGTTGGCCCACAGCAGCAGCGGGAGGGACAGCCACACGCCGATCAGCATGGCCTTGCGGCGCATATTGAAGCCGGCCTTGATGGCCTCCTTGTGTTCGTCGGTGGCCTGGTTGACGGCGTCGTAGCCACGCGGCTCGAAGAAGATGTGGCCGCTCTGGCGCGTGACCATGCCGACGCACCAGCCCACCCAGGCCGCGGCGGCCGGGTCGATGAAGAGCAGGCCGTAGGCCACCAGAAAGCTGATCGCGCTGAGGAGGTGCAGCGTCTGGTTGATGCGGCATTGGTGGTAGTAGCGGTGGTCGTCCCAGCGCAGGGTACGGACCTGATCCCAGAAGGTGGCCATGGTGGTGAGGGCTTGTCGATCACGCGCAACGCGTGTCCGCAGCCTGACCGCGGTGCATGACATTCCCGTTACCCGGCGCCCGGCTCGACGCCAAGCCTTGATCCAGCTCAAACCCCGGCCGCCGCGGCCTCTTGGGTCATGAAGCCGTCATGTCCCGGCGATGCCGGTCAGCGCGCCGGCGGCCCCTTGAGTTCGACGACATTGCCCTCGGGGTCGCTCAGGTAGACGGAGGGCCCTTCACCCTCGGCGCCGTAGCGGCTCTCTGCCGCCCCGGCGTCAGTGCCGTGCGCCCGGAGATGAGCCCGGATCGCCGCCTCGTCAAAAGGCTCGACCCGCAGGCAGAAGTGGTCGAGGTTGCGGCCCTCAGGCCCCGGCGCCGCACCGCCCAGGCGGCCGAGCTTGCCGGCCACCGGCACCAGGTCGATCAGCGAGCGGCCGGCGCGCAGCTGCACGAGGCCGATCTCGTCCTGGCGCCGCTCCACCGTGCAGCCGAGCACGCCGACGTAGAAGCGCAGCATCGCGTCGAGGTCGACGACGCGCAGCACCAGGTGGTCCAGGCCTTGGAGGGTGAGCACGGCGCGCGCTGGCGGCTCAGGCCGCGTCCAGCATCTGCGTGAAGAACCTGTCGCCGCTGACGCGGGGCTTGTAGGCCGACACGGCCTTGGCGATGGCGGCGATGTGGTCGGGCGTGGTGCCGCAGCAGCCGCCGGCGATGTTCAGGAAGCCGGCCTGGGCGAACTCACCCACCAGGCGGGCGGTCACGTCGGGCGTCTCGTCGAAGCCGGTGTCGCTCATCGGGTTGGGCAGGCCGGCGTTGGGGTAGCAGCTCACCGCCACCTCGCCCGCCACCTTGGACAGCTCCTCGATGTAGGGGCGCATCAGCGTGGCGCCCAGCGCGCAGTTCAGGCCGATGGCAATCGGCCGGGCGTGGCGCACCGAATGCCAGAAGGCCGTGACCGTCTGGCCGGACAGGATGCGGCCGGAGGCGTCCGTGACCGTGCCCGAAATGATGACAGGCAGGCGCTCGCCGGTGTCGTCCATCAGCTGGTCCACCGCGAAGATGGCGGCCTTGGCGTTGAGCGTGTCGAAGATGGTTTCGATCAGGAAGACATCGGCGCCGCCGTCCAGCAGGCCTTTGGCCTGCTCGTAGTAGGCGTCGCGCAGGGTGTCGAAGTCGATGTTGCGGGCACCGGGGTCGTTGACGTCCGGGCTGATGGACGCGGTGCGCGGCGTGGGGCCCAGGGCGCCCGCCACGTAGCGCGGCTTGTCGGGCGTCGAATACCTGTCGCAGGCGCCGCGGGCGATCTGCGCGGCCACGAGGTTCATCTCGTAGGCCAGCTCGGGCAGGTCGTAGTCTTCCTGAGCGACCGAGGTGGCGCCGAAGGTGTTGGTCTCGATCAGGTCGGCGCCGGCGGCGAGGTACTGCTCGTGGATCTCGCGGATGACATCGGGCCGCGTGAACAGCAGCAGCTCGTTGTTGCCCTTCAGATCCTTGGGGTGGTCCTTGAAGCGATCGCCTCGGTAGTCGGCCTCGGTCAGCTTGTAGCGCTGGATCATCGTGCCCATCGCGCCGTCGAGCACGGCGATGCGTTGCTGGAGCAGGGCCGGCAGGCCTTGGGCGCGGGTGTAGGCGATGGACTTCATGGTGGCGCAATTCTCGCAGCCCGGGCAATCGCCTCGCCGAGCTGGGCGCAAGAGGCGCTGCCACCGAGGTCCGGTGTCTTGGGTGCGGCGGGGTCGGCCAGCACCGCCTCGATGGCGGCCATGACGGCATCGTGTGCGGCACGGTGGCCGAGGAAGTCCAGCATCATCGCGCCGGCCCAGATCTGGCCGATGGGGTTGGCAATGCCTTTGCCTGCGATGTCCGGCGCCGAGCCATGCACCGGCTCGAACAGGCTGGGCCACTCGCGCGTGGGGTTCAGGTTGGCCGAGGGCGCCACCGCGATGGTGCCGGTGCAGGCCGGGCCGAGGTCGGACAGGATGTCGCCGAACAGATTGCTGGCCACCACCACATCGAAGGCTTGCGGCCGCTGCACGAAGTGGGCGCAGAGGATGTCGATGTGGAACTTGTCGACCGACACGCCGGGGAACTGCGCGGCCATGGCCTCGACGCGCTCGTCCCAGTAGGGCATGGCGATCGCGATGCCATTGCTCTTGGTGGCCGAGGTCAGTTTGAACCGCGGACGGCTGGCGGCCAGCTCGAACGCGAAGCGCAGCACACGGTCCACGCCGACGCGGCTCATCACCGTCTCCTGCAGCACGATTTCGCGCTCGGTGCCGGCATACATGCGGCCACCCACGCTGGAATACTCGCCCTCGGTGTTCTCGCGCACGATCCACATGTCGATGTCGCCGGGCGTGAGCGCGCGGCCCTGGCGGTCCACCAGCGGCGAGCGCACGCCGGGCAGCAGCCGCACCGGGCGCAGGTTGATGTACTGGTCGAACTCGCGCCGGAACTTCAGCAGCGAGCCCCACAGGCTGACATGGTCGGGCACGGTGGCCGGCCAGCCCACGGCGCCGAAGTAGATCGCGTGATGGCCGGCGAGCTGGTCTTTCCAGTCGTCGGGCAGCATCCGGCCGTGCTGTGCGTAGTAGCCGCAATGCGCGAAGTCGAATTCATCGAAACGCAGCGGCAGGCCGAAGCGCTCGGCCACCGCGCGCAGCACGCGCAGGCCCTCGGGCATCACCTCCTGGCCGATGCCGTCACCGGCGATCACCGCGATCTTCTGCATCACAACTCCTGGTGGAAAAACTCGATGGCCTCGGCCAGCACCACGTCGGGCGCCTCCTCGGCGATGTAGTGGCCGCTGTTCACCGCACGCCCGCTCACATCGTCGGCCACGGCCTGCCAGAGTTTCAAGGGCTCGAAGCAACGGCCGACCACGCCCTGCGCGCCCCACAGCACCCGCAGCGGCTGCGTGACGCGCCGGCCGGCGTCGCGGTCGGCACGGTCATGCACGAGGTCGATGCCGGCACTGGCGCGGTAGTCGGCGCAGATCGCGGCGGCCGTGCCCGGGCGGGCGATACAGCGCTCGTACTCGGCCCAGGCACGCGGGTCGAACACCGTGCCGCCACGCCGGCCCATGCCGTCGCGCAGATAGGCCGCGGGGTCGGCTTCGATCAGCCGTTCCGGCAGCGGCGCGGGCTGGATCAGCAGGAACCAGTGCCAGTAGGCGCGCGCGAAGGCCTCGGTCGTGCCCTCGTACATGGCCAGCGTCGGCGCGATGTCGAGCAGCATCAGCCGCGTGACCGCCTCGGGGTGGTCCAGCGCCAGCCGGTGGGCCACCCGTGCACCGCGGTCGTGCGCCAGCACCGCGAAGCGCTCGTGGCCGAGGGAGCGCATCAAGGCCACGGCGTCCCGCGCCATCTCGCGCTTGGCATAGGCGGCGCTGCCGTCGCCGGCGGGCGGCCGGTCGCTGTCGCCATAGCCGCGCAGGTCCATCAGCACGACGCGGCGCGAGCGCGCCAGCGCCGGCGCCACGCGGTGCCACATCGCCATCGTCTGCGGATGGCCGTGCAGCAGCAGCAAGGGCGGCAGGCCGGCATTCGCCGGTCCGGCCTGGCGTGCAAACAGCGTGACGCCGTCGCGCTGGAAGGTTAGCGCCTGGAAGTCGTTCCACATGGCGCGGATTGTGGATCGGCACCGAGGTATGAGATTTCGTTATGGCCCATGATGTCGGCTGCGCTTGCCGGCTCCGGGCGGCGCTTCCAACAATCCACGACCATCCGCGCCCCCGTTCGCCGCTCGCCATGAAGCTTCTTGCCCCGCTGCTGCTGTCCGCCACCTTTGCGCTGCTGCCCGGGGGCGCGCAGGCCCAGGGCAAGCCGCTGATCTACTGCGCCGACGCCAGCCCCGAGGGCTTCGACCCCGGCCTGTGGGACAGCGCCAGCACCAATATCGTCAGCGCCCAGATCTTCGACGGGCTGCTGGGCTTCAAGCGGCCCACCACCGAGCTGGTGCCCAAGCTGGCCACGGGCTACGAGATCTCGCCGGACGCCAAGGCCTTCACCTTCCATCTGCGCCCGGGCGTGAAGTTCCACAGCACGCCGGGGTTCAAGCCCACGCGGGACTTCAATGCGGACGACGTCGTCTTCACGTTCAGCCGCTTCATCGACCCCAACCATCCGTTCAACAAGGCCTTCCCGGCCAATTTCATCTACCCGCAGAACCTCGGCCTGGCCAAGCTGATCGACGGCATCGACAAGCTCGACGAGCACACGGTGCGCTTCCGTCTCAAGCAGCCCAACGTCACCTTCGTCGCCAACTTTGCCTTCGCCTGGGCGGGCATCCACTCCGCCGAGTACGCGGCCCAGCTGCTGAAGGAGGGCAAGGCCAGCCAGATCAATGTGCAGCCGGTGGGCGCGGGGCCTTACCAGTTCAAGAGCTATGCCAAGGACGATGTGCTGCGCATGACGGCCCATCCCGACTACTGGGGCGGCAGGCAGGCCACGCCCGCCCTGGTGTTCAGCATCAGCCGCGAGCCCAATGTGCGGGTGCAGAAGATCGCGGCCGGCGAGTGCCATGTCACCGCGCCGCTGCGGGATGTCGACGTCGGCACGCTGGCCGGCAACCCCGCCATCAGCATCGAGAAGATCCAGGCGCTCAACATCTCCTACCTGAGCTTCAACCTGAAGAAGCCGCCCACCGACAAGCGCGAGGTGCGCGAGGCGCTGGACATCGCCATCGACCGCGACGCCATCTTCAAGGCGTTGTTCCCGCGCGGCGACGCGATGCAGGCCGTCAGCGCCTTCCCGCCGGCCGTGCCCGGCTACAACAAAAAGCTCAAGAACGAGTTCGACCCGGCGAAGGCGAAGGCCCTGCTCGCGAAAGCCGGCTTCCCCAACGGCTTCGAGATCGACCTCTGGGCCCTGCCGGTGCAACGCCCCACCAACCCCAATGGCCAGCTGATGGCCCAGCTGATCCAGCAGGACTGGGCCAGGATCGGCGTCAAGGCCAGCATCAAGACCTTCGAGTGGGGCGAGTACCTCAAGCGCGCCAACAACGGCGAGCACAACGTCTACATGAGCGGCTGGAGCGGCGAGACCGGCGATGCCGACGACTTCCTGACGCCCAACCTGAGCTGCGCGGCCAGCAAGGGCGGCATCAAGTTCTGCAACGCCGAGTTCGAGAAGCTGATCGACGAGGCCCGCGCCACCACCAACACCAAGAAGCGCCTGGCCCTGTACGAAAAGGCGCAGGAGATCTTCAAGCACGAGCGGCCGTGGATCACGATGGCCCACTCCACGATCTACATCCCGATCCGCAAGGACGTCGTCGGCTTCAAGATGGCGCCGAACGGCAGCGTGGACTTCGAAGGCGTCTACAGAAAATGATCGTCAAGGCCGTCGTGAATTCATGGGCCGAGCGCCGGGCGCGCCTGAGCCGGCCCACGCGATCAGCGGCCAGGCTCCGGGCCTGGTCGTTGATCGGCCCCCTCGGGGGGCGGACCAGCGTTCACGCTGGGCCGGGGGCACCATGCGCTTGAGGCATATCGAAGTCTTCCACGCCATCATGCAGGCCGGCACCATCAGCGGTGCGGCCCAGCTGCTGCACATCTCCCAGCCGGCCGTCACCAAGGTGCTGCAGCACTGCGAACTGCAGCTCGGCATGCCGCTGTTCGACCGCGTGCGCGGCAAGCTCTACCCCACGCCCGAGGCCCAGCGCCTGTTCGTCGAGGTCGACAAACTCAACCGCGACCTGGTCGGCATCCGGCGCCTCGCCGCCAACCTGCGCAGCGGCGAGAGCGAGCAGGTGCGCCTGATCGCCACGCCCGCGCTGGCCACCGCCATCGTGCCCGCGGCCATGACGCCCTGGTGCAAGGCCCACCCGCAGGCCAACTGCTCGCTGGCCACCCACCACACGCGCGAGATCGTCTCGGCCCTGCTGCTGGGCGAGGCCGATCTGGCCCTGTCGCTGCAGGACCCGCGCCACCCCGGCATCAAGGCCGAGGTCATTGCCAGCGGCGCCATGGTGGCCCTGTGCCCGCTGGGCAGCCCCGAGGCCCGCGGCGAGGGCCCCTTGAGCCTGGAAGACATCCGCACCGAGATCGTCGGCCTGCACAGCGACGACCCGCTCGCCGGCCTGCTCCACCATGCCGGCGAGGCCCTGGGCGAGCCCACCTCGGCCCGGCTCACCAGCCGCATCACCGTGCAGACCTACCAGCTCGCCCGTGCGCTGGTGGAGGCCGGCGTGGGCATGACCCTGGTGGACCCCTTCACCGCCGCGAGTGCCGACCCCGCCAAGGTGCGCGTGCGGCCGCTGGCGCCCACCGTGCCGGTGCAGCTGGTGCTGCTCAGCGCCGCCAGCGCGCCGCTGGGCCAGGCCTCGCGCCGCCTCGTCAAGTTCATCACCGCGGCTGCGGCCGAACACCTGGCCCGGCTGCCCTGATGGCCCACCCCCTACGCGCTTCGCGCGCCCCCTCGAGGGGGCACTGCCAGCGGCCCGGCAAAGCCGGTTCCGCGGCAGTCGCCTGGACAGGCACGACGTGCCTGCGAGCTGCCGATGCGGGCATGAGCGCCATTCGCCATGATTCGAATTGAAGACATCGCCGGCCACCCGGACTTCCGCCGCCTGAGCTCGCTTGGGCATGGCATCGCCACCGACCTGCGCTACGCCACGGCCGACAACTTCGTGGGCCACCCGGTCTACGACGGCATCGACTGCGCCTGGCTGCGCCGCGAGGCCGCCGATGCGCTGGAGCACGCCGCCGCCTGGCTGCACCCGCGCCGCCCCGGCTACCGCCTGCTGGTGCTGGACGCGCTGCGCCCCCAGCGCGTGCAGCAGCGCCTGTGGGACGAGCTGCAGGGCACGCCGCTGACCCTGTACCTCGCCCCGCCCGAGCGCGGCTCCATCCACAGCTTCGGCATGGCGGTGGACCTCACGCTGCTGGACCCCCAGGGCCGCGAGGTGGACATGGGTTCCGGCTTCGACGAGATGACCCTGGCCTCCCACCCCGACCACGAGGCCGAGCACCTGGCCCTGGGCGTGCTGAGCGCCCAGCAACTCACCGAGCGCGGCTGGCTGCGCGCGGCGATGCGCGAGGCAGGCTTCCACGGCATCGCCACCGAGTGGTGGCATTTCGACTTCGGCGACCGCGTGGCGGTCCGGCGGGACTTGCCGCGGGTGCTCTGAGGGCGGGGGGGCTGCTGTCGATCCGGGCCCGCGGCGTTCGGCCGACCACCGGGCACCGCCGGCTTGCCTGCGCCCCGGTCAGGGCCGCAGCGTGACCAGCTCGCGCAGCAGGCGGTCGATGTTGCTGCGCAGCGCGCGCTCGGTGGCGATGCGGGCGCGTTCGTAGGGCGACAGCGGGGCATCGCCGACGCCGGCTTCCTCCTGGGTGGAGATCACGCGCTGGTAGATGATGCGGCCGTCGCTCGCGAGGTCGGCCAGCGTGTAGCGCACGCCCACGGTGACGGTCACGCCGATCAGCGACACGACCGGCTGTTCCAGCTGCACCAGCTCGGCCCGCAGCTCGAAGCGCGGCGCGGGCTGCGGGGCCGGGGGCTTCATGCCCACGCCGTAGAGCGATTCGTCCAGCGCCTGCGCAAGCGCTGCGGCCTGCAGCCTGGCGCCCCACCAGCGGCCGGTTTCCTGGGCCTCCGGCACCGGCGCGAGGCCCACCTGGGCCTTGAGCACCTCGGGCACCCAGCCACGGATCTGCAGCGTGTCGGCGGTGCTGATCGCCATCGGCAAGGGTTGGCCGGGCGTGCCGCAGCCGGCCAGGGCGAGGGCCAGCAGCAGGGCGGCGGTGAGGCGGGCAGGGCAGGGCATTGGACCCCGATGCTAGGCCGCCGGGGCGCGGTCGATCCCTTGAAACGCCGGGGTTTCCGGCGCGGTTTCGCGCCGATGCCGGCCGGCGACGGGCTCAGTCCACGGTCAGCGTGTAGGTCACCGCCTGCGACAGCTCGGGCAGGATGCCGCCGAAGTTCAGCGTGTAGCGGCCCGGCTTGAGCGGGCCGAGGGCGACGTAGAAGCCATTGCCGGCGGCCAGCGTGTCGTCGTCGGAGAAGACGTGGAAGCAGCGCCGCGTGGCCTGGCGGTGCGCCTCCAGGCCGCGGAAGCGCTTGCCGTTGACCTCCAGCACCAGGCCCTGCGGCTGTGCCAGCGCGGCGGCGCGGCGCTTCAGCGACGTGCAGGACTCGTCCTGGTCCTCGGGCTCCAGCGTCAGCGTGTTGACCAGCGGAAAGAACAGGGTCTTGCCGGCCGGCACATGGCAGCGGCGGACCGTGCGCGCCGTGCCATAGCTGCCGGCCAGGAACCAGACCGGCCCGGACTGGCCGGCACCGCACTGGCTGCCGTCGGCATCGGCGATCGGGCCCTCATCGTCATCGAAGGACAGGGCCCAGCGCCACCAGCGCCTGGACCACTCCTCCTGGGAGGCGCCGGCCAGCGCCTTGCCCGGTGCGATCAGCGCGGCGGTCTGGGCCTGTGCGGCCGGGGCGGCGGCCAGCAGCAGGGCCAGCAGCAGGGACGGGGTGTGGGGCATCGGCGGGTTCCAGGTTCTGCGGTTCTGCGGCGCTTTGCGGGCGTGGCTCAGGCCCCGAACATCATGCGCCGGGCCAGGGCGGTCTTCAGCGGCGCGGCCCGCTCCAGCCCGGCCAGGGCCAGGCCGCGCAGGCCCGGCAGGCCCGGCAGCCGCCAGGCAAAGCTGCGGGCGAGGAAGTCGGTTGCGGCAATCATCGGCCAGCGGTCGGGGGCGCGCTGGCGGTCGATGCGGGCCAGCACCGCGTCGAGGCCGACAGCGCCGGCGGCGGGCGACTCGGCCCAGTCGTGCAGCGCATCGACCAGGGCCTGGGCGTCGCGCAGGCCGAGGTTCAGGCCCTGGCCGGCCACCGGGTGCAGGGTCTGGGCCGCGTTGCCGATGCGCAGCGTGCGGCCCTGCAGCAGCCGGGGCTCGACATTCAGGCCGAGCGCAAAGCACTTCAGCGCCGAGATGCCGGTCAGCCGCCCGGCAACCTCGGGCAGCTGCTGCTGGATGACGACCAGGCGCTGGGCGTCGCTGAGCCCGGCGATGTCGTCCTCGGCCTGGGGCAGGCACCAGACCAGCGCCGCGCGCGGGCCCTGGGCGTCGGGCGGCAGCGGCAGCAGCGCGAGCGGCCCGTTGCGCGTGAAGCGCTCGATGGCCATGCCCTGCAGGCCGGGAGGCGCCAGCCGCACGCTGCCGACCCAGGCGTTCTGGCGGTAGTCGCTGGTGACCGGCTTGCGGTCCTGCTCGGCAAACACGCCGCCCTCGGCCACGACGGCGAGGTCGAAGCCCTCGACGAGCGGCCCCTCGCCGCAGTCCAGCTCGACGCCCGCGGCGCGCGGCCGGATCGCCAGCACCGCGGTGCCGAAGCGGCTGAACAGCCGGGCCGGCTGGCCGGCCGCGCGGGCCAGCCAGCACTGCTGCAGCGGCGCCACCAGCGCGCCATAGGGCAGCACGGCGCCGAGCTGGGGCACACCCAGCTCGGCCGCGCGTATCCACACCTCGCCGGCCACCGGCGCGGGTGGCGCCTGGCTGACATGCACGGTCTGGATGGCCTGGGCCGACTCGGCCTGCCAGGCGCCCAGGCGCTGCAGCAGCCTTACGCTGCCGAGGTTGAGCGCGAGCGTGCGCGCGTCGGCGCGGACATCGCGGTCCAGCGGCCGGCTGTCGAACAGGTGGATCTCGGTGTCGGGCAGGCGCTCGGCAGCGAGCAGCGCGAGCGCAAGGCCGGCAGGGCCGGCGCCGATGACGGCGATCTTCATGGCCTCAACGATACCTGCCGGCGCGGCCGGCGACGCGCGGCGGTGGCCGACGGCCGGACCGGCGAAGGCCTCTGCGGGCCAGCGCTGCGACCGATCGCCGAGCGGCTTAAGCTGTCGCACCCTTTTCGTTTTGCTTTGCGACAGGACCACCATGCAATACCGCCGTTTGGGCCGTGCCGGCCTCCAAGTGTCCGAGCTGTCGCTCGGCTCCTGGGTCACCTATCACAACCAGGTGGGCACCAAAGCCGCCACCGAGATGCTGGCCGCCGCCTTCGACGCCGGCGTCAACTTCTTCGACAACGCCGAGGTCTATGCCCAGGGCGAGAGCGAGGTGGTGATGGGCCAGGCCTTCAAGGCCCTGGGCTGGAACCGGCTGGACTACATCGTCTCCAGCAAGTTCTTCTGGGGGCTGCAGCGCGACGGCGTGACCACGGTGAACCGCAAGGACACGCTGAACCGCAAATACCTGATGCAGGCGGTGGACGGCTCGCTGAAGCGGCTGCAGCTCGATCATCTGGACCTGATCTACTGCCACCGCCCGGACCCGCACACGCCGATCGAGGAGACCGTCTGGGCGATGAGCGACATCATCCGCCAGGGCAAGGCGCTTTACTGGGGCACCAGCGAATGGAGTGCGGCCGACATCCGCGCTGCCTGGGACATCGCCGAACGCCACCATCTGCACAAGCCGGTGGTGGAGCAGCCGCAGTACAACCTGCTGCACCGCCGCCGCGTCGAGCAGGAATACGCGCGCCTGTATGACGACATCGGCCTGGGCCTGACCACCTGGAGCCCGCTGGCCTCGGGCCTGCTGACCGGCAAGTACCGCAACGGCATCCCGGCCGGCAGCCGCGGCGCGCTGGACAACATGGCCTGGATGCGCGAGCAGCTGCAGGACAAGGCCCGCAACGATGCGGTCGGCGAGCTGATCGAGATCGCCCGCGAGCTGGGCTGCTCGATGGCCCAGCTGGCCATCGCCTGGGCCAACCGCAACCCGCGGGTGTCGACGGTCATCCTCGGCGCGAGCCGCATCGAGCAGCTGCACGACAACCTGGGCGCGCTGGCGGTGACGCCCCGGCTCACGGCCGAGCTGCTGGCGCGCATCGACGCGGTCACCCGGCCGTTGGCGGCCTGAGCGCTGCGCCGCCGGGGCGGCCGTCAGGCCAGTGCCGGCCCCCAGCCCCAGGGCGCCGGCAGGGCTGAGAGGATGCGCTCGCGCAGCGGCGCATAGGCCTCGTCGACGGCCTGGCCCGGGCGCGGCGCCAGCGGGTCCTGGTGGCTGCCGAAGGCCTCGTCGAGCTGCTCCCAGTCGGCGGGGCCGAACACCGACAAAGCGCGCGGCAGCACTTCGGTCTCCTCGCGCTTCATGTGGCGCAGGTAGCGGGCCGTGTAGACCTGGAGCTGCTGCTCGAACTTGTCGCGCCGCGCCTCGCCCATCTGTTCCCAGGCCAGCAGGCTGTGCTGCAGCTCGCGGATCGCGCGCTCGCCCTGGGCATGCTCGGCCTCCAGATCGTCGAGCGTGTCGCGCAGCACCGGCGCCAGCGCGCGCACCTTGGGGAAGAGCAGCTCGCTTTCCTTCCTGTGATGCAGGCGCTCTGGGAATTCGTCGACGTAGAACAGCATGGCCCGCAGCGCGCCGAAGTCGACCGGCCGGCCGGCGCGCCGCTGCGCGTCGAGCAGCAGCGGCACGGTGCGCAGCATCGCGGCCAGCGCATCGTGCTCGGCGCGGATCACGCGCACGGTCAGGGGCAGGGTCGCTGCAGACATGCCGTGCAGCGTCGCGCAGCCGCGCCCGGCCGGCTTTGCGCTGGATCAAGCGCGCGAAAGCCACCCCCGTAAAATCTCGGCCTTTGCCCCCCAGCTCAAGGAAAGCCCAGGCCATGACAACAACGACCGCCTCTCCCAACCTCATGGCCAACGCGATCCGCGCCCTCGCGATGGACGCGGTGCAGGCGGCTAACTCCGGCCACCCGGGCGCGCCCATGGGCATGGCCGAGATCGGCGTCGCGCTGTGGAAGCGCCACCTCAAGCACAACCCGGCCAACCCGCACTGGGCCGACCGCGACCGCTTCGTGCTGTCCAACGGCCACGGCTCGATGCTGATCTATGCGCTGCTGCACCTGAGCGGCTACGAGCTGCCCATCGAGGAGCTGAAGGCCTTCCGCCAGCTGCACAGCAAGACGCCGGGCCACCCCGAGGTCGGAATCACCCCGGGCGTGGAGACGACCACCGGCCCGCTCGGTCAGGGCATCACCAACGCCGTGGGCCTGGCGCTGGCCGAGAAGCTGCTGGCGCGCGATTTCAACCGCGAGGGCCATGCCATCGTCAACCACCACACCTATGTCTTCCTGGGCGACGGCTGCCTGATGGAGGGCATCAGCCACGAAGCCGCCGCGCTGGCCGCCTCGTGGAAGCTGAACAAGCTGATCGCGATCTACGACGACAACGGCATCTCCATCGACGGCCAGGTCGCGCCCTGGTTTGGCGACGACACCGCCAAGCGCTTCCAGGCCTACGGCTGGAACGTCATCGGCCCGGTGGACGGCCATGATGTCGACGCGGTCGACGCCGCCATCGCCCAGGCCAAGCAGAGCGCCGACAAGCCCACGCTGGTCATCGCCAAGACCCACATCGGCAAGGGCTCTCCCAACCGCGCCAACACCGCCAAGGCCCACGGCGAGCCGCTGGGCGCCGACGAGATCAAGCTGACCCGCGAGGCCCTGGGCTGGGCGTACGAGCCCTTTGTGATCCCGCCCGAGGTCTACAGCGCCTGGGACGCCCGGTCTGCCGGCGACCGCGCCGAGAGCGAGTGGGATGTGCGCTTCGACGCCTACGCCGAAGCCCACCCCGAGCTGGCCGCCGAGTTCCAGCGCCGCATGGCCGGCGTGCTGCCCACCGACTTCGCCCAGGTGGCGGTGGACGCCGTCGTCAAGGCCCATGCCGACGCCGCCACCGTGGCCAGCCGCAAGGCCAGCCAGCTCGCGCTGGAAGCCTTCACCGCCAAGCTGCCCGAGCTGCTGGGCGGCAGCGCCGACCTGACCGGTTCCAACCTCACGAACACCAGCTCCACGCCCAGCCTGCGTTTCGAGGCCGACGGCAGCCCCAACAACGGCCGCCACATCAACTACGGCGTGCGCGAGTTCGGCATGGCCGCGATCATGAACGGCGTGGCGCTGCACGGCGGCTTCATCCCCTACGGCGGCACCTTCCTGACCTTCAGCGACTACAGCCGCAACGCCATCCGCATGGCCGCGCTGATGAAGCAGCGCGTCATCCACGTGATGACGCACGACTCCATCGGCCTGGGTGAAGACGGCCCGACCCACCAGTCCATCGAGCATGTCGCCAGCCTGCGCCTGATCCCGGGCCTGGACGTCTGGCGCCCGGCCGACACGACCGAGACGGTGGTGGCCTGGACCATGGCCCTGGGCAATGCCCAGCGCCCGAGCCTGCTCGCGCTGTCCCGCCAGAACCTGCCCTATGCGCCGAAGAGCAATGTCGACGAGATCGCCAAGGGCGCCTATGTGCTGGCCGAGCCGACCGACGTCGGCTTCAAGAAGAACAAGGCCAAGGCCGTCATCATCGCCACCGGCTCCGAGGTGCAACTGGCCCTGCGCGCCCAGGAGCAACTGGCCTTGGACGGCATCCCGGTGCGCGTGGTGTCCATGCCCTCCACCAATGTCTTTGACCGCCAGGACAAGGCCTACAAGAAGGACGTGCTGCCCAAGGGCCTGCCGCGCGTGGCCGTCGAGATGGGCGTGACCGACTTCTGGTGGAAGTACGGCGTGGACGCTGTCGTCGGCATCGACAGCTTCGGCGAATCCGCCCCGGCCGGCGTGCTGTTCAAGCACTTCGGCTTCACGCCCGAGAACGTCGCGGCGACCGTGAAGGCGGTGCTGAAGAAGAAGTGACCTGACCGCGTGCCCGGCCCGGGCCGCCGCCGCGGGCTCGGGCCTGAAATCACGCCGAAACCGGCCCGCGCTGGGGATGACTGAGAATCCCCGCCGCAACGAATCCTCAATCCCCTGGAGACTCTCCCATGACCATCAAGATCGGCATCAACGGCTTCGGCCGCATCGGGCGCATGGTGTTCCGTGCCGCCATTGCGAACTTCAAGGACATCGAGGTCGTCGCGATCAACGACCTGCTGGAACCCGACTACCTCGCCTACATGCTCAAGTACGACAGCGTGCACGGCAAGTTCGACGGCGAAGTCTCCGTGGACGGCAACACCCTGGTCGTCAACGGCAAGCGCATCCGCCTGACCGCCGTGAAGGACCCGGCCGAGCTGAAGTGGGCCGAGGTCGGCGCCGACATCGTCGTCGAGGCCACCGGCATCTTCCTGGACCAGGCCGGCGGCCAGAAGCACCTGGCCGCGGGCGCGAAGAAGGTCATCTTCTCGGCACCGTCCAAGGACGAGACGCCGATGTTCGTTTTCGGCGTGAACCACACCAAATACGCCGGCGAGGCCATCATCTCCAACGCCTCCTGCACCACCAACTGCCTGGCCCCGCTGGCCAAGGTGCTGAACGACAAGTGGGGCATCAAGCGCGGCCTGATGACCACCGTGCACGCGGCCACCGCCACGCAGAAGACCGTGGACGGCCCGAGCAACAAGGACTGGCGCGGCGGCCGCGGCATCCTGGAGAACATCATCCCCAGCAGTACCGGCGCGGCCAAGGCCGTCGGCAAGGT
>RXJV01000029.1 GCA_003963075.1 Burkholderiales bacterium | reverse complement strand
CCGTGCCTGCGCACGGTCCGACGCCGGACGAAGGACGCGGCGCCTGCAAGCGACGCGGCATGAGCCGGACCGAGGACCGTGCCTGCGCACGGTCTGACGCCGGACGAAGGACGCGGCGCCTGCAAGCGACGCGGCATGAGCGGGACCGAGGACCGTGCCGCTACCAGCGCGAGCGGTGATCCTCGGTGACGCCCACCAGCCCTTCCACCTGGCGCCAGGGGGACATGGCGCTGGCGCGAACACGGCCGCTGAAGCTGCCGATCGGCTGCACATAGTGGCTGGCGGCCACGCCGAGGTTGCGGTCCTCGGCGCGTGCGCCCTCGGGCGTGAACACCAGGTCCAGCAGTGCGTCCTCGGTGTGCACCCGCCACGGCGACATCGGCTGCGCGGCGTCGAACTGGAAGTGCGCCGCCGCCAGCGCGATGGCCTGTCCGTCCAGCCACAGCACATTCTCCTGGCCGCCAAAGTAGCCCTGCTGCAGATTGAAGCCCAGCCCCGGCGCGTGGGCGCTGGCCCAGCGCCAGGCCGTGTCGCGGGCCAGCAGGCCGTTGGACGCATCCACCGCGGCATGTGCGTCGTCCAGCGCCAGCCGCCAGCCGTCGGCCTCGGCCCAGCCTTGCACGGCCAGGGCGGTGGTCTTCTGCGTCGCATGGACGCGCCCGCCGTCGACCGGGCCGATGGCCAGCAAGGGTTCGGACATGCCGTCGAGGTCCAGTTGGGCCTCGACGCGCAGCGTCGGCGTTCGCACATGCAGGCGCAGCCGGTCGTCCGCCTCATGCTGCAGCAGCAGCGCTGCGCGGGGGCCGCGGAACCAGCTGTGGGCGCCGTCCAGGGGCTCGTCGGACACGCGGGCCTGCAGCCCCCGCAGGCCGTCCTGCCGCCACTGGGCCAGCAGGCGGCGCTGCTGGCGGCAGAACAGGTAGGCGAAAGCGGTGCAGGTCCAGCCCAGGTCGACGATGGCCACGCCGATGAACAGCCGGGCATTGCCCAGGCCGACGTAGTGCCAGCGCTTGTGGTGCAGGCGGCGCCACAGCCAACCGGGCCGGGGCTGCAGGCCGGCCCAGTCGATGCGTGCGATGCGGCCGGCATAGCGGCCATGGCGGGGCTGGCCCTCGTGTAGAACGGTGTCGGGTGCAGGGTTCATTGCTTGTGCGTGCGTCGCCATTGGCTCGGCGCCAGGCCGGTCCAGTGCCGGAAGGCGCGCGTGAAGGCGCTTTGTTCGGAATAACCCAGCAGCAAGGCCACCTCGGCCAGGTCGAGCTGGGGGTCGCGCAGATAGGCCTCGGCCAGTTGGCGGCGGGTCTCGGACAGCAGCGGCTGGAAGCTGTGCCCCTGCTCGGCCAGCCGGCGCTGCAGGCTGCGCGGGCTGATCTGCAGGCTCTGGGCGAGGTCGGCCAGTTGGGTGCGGCCGCTGCGGATCAGGCCGACCAGGGCCTGGCGCCACACCGCGACCGGTTCGCCGACGGCGGCCACCTGCTGCAGCAGCGCCTCGGCCTGGGCGTCGAGCAGGGCCAGCAGGGCGGCATCGGCGCCGCGCAGCGGCAGCGCGAGGTCGCGTGCCGACAGCACGACGCGGGTGCTGGGCCGGCCGAAGCGCACGCTGCCGCCGAAGAAGTCTTGGTAGGGGCGCAGGTCGGCGGGCCTGGGGTTGACGAAGTCGACCTCCCGTGCGCGCACCGGGCGGTCGGTGAAGGCCCGCGTGAGCTGCACCAGAGCGGCAATGGCGGTCTCGTCCACCAGCGCG
The DNA here is from genome assembly GCA_003963075.1 of Burkholderiales bacterium. Classification (GTDB taxonomy): domain Bacteria; phylum Pseudomonadota; class Gammaproteobacteria; order Burkholderiales; family Burkholderiaceae_C; genus Pelomonas. Next base: position 23,761 of record RXJV01000029.1, on the reverse strand, counting down.
CCGGGGCGGCCGCGCTCGACTCCCCACTCGATGCACACGCCCTCGGCGCAGGGGTGGACCTGGGCGAGGTTCACGTCGTAGACCGAGCGGTGGTAGCGCTCCAGCCGCTGCAGGGCTTGCGCCAGCGTCCCGCAGGCGAGGGCCGCGAAGCCGACGACACCGAAATGCCGGGGCTCGATGCCGCGCGCCAGCCGCAGCGCGAAGCTGGCCCGCGGGCCGGGGTCGAGCTCGCGCGCCCTGTCCAGCAGGGCCTGCCAGCGCCGCAGCGCGACGAAGGTCTCGGTCGGTGCCGGTGGCTCGCCCAGTGCGTCGGCGCGGCCCAGCCTGGCCATGTGCTCGTAGAGCAGCTGGACATAGCTGGCAGCAACGCGGGTCTCATCCATCGGAGGCGCATCATGGGCCACACCGATCCGCCGCGATGGCCGGGATAACGCGATCGCTGGCGCGATTTGTCAAAAACCTGGGGTTCGCCGTCAAGCCAGGGCGGCGCAGGCGCCGCATCATTCGGCCATGGACTGGCTGCTCGACCTCTACCACCGGCATTTCGACTGGCGCGACCTGACGCTGGTGATGCTGTCGCCCCTCTTCATGATCGCCATCGCGATGGAGGCCTGGCGCTTTCGCAAGACCGGGGTGTTCGACCTGTGGGACAGCTTCGACAGCCTGAACAGCGGCGGCAGCTACCTCGTCACGGACCTGATCCTGCTGACCGTGCTGGTGCTGCCGGCCATGGGCTGGGTGTACGACCACCGGCTGTTCACTGTCGACGTGACGCCGTTGCGCTTTCTGGGCCTCTTCCTGTTCGTCGAGTTCCTGTACTACGGCTTCCACCGCGCCAGCCATCGCATCCGCTGGTTCTGGTGCGCCCATGTCGTGCACCATGGCTCGGAGAAGATGAACTTCGGCACCGCGCTGCGGCAGAGCTGGTTCTACCCGATCGCTGGCAACTGGCTGTTCTACCTGCCGGCGGTGTGGCTGGGCTTCGAGCCGCGCTGGGTGCTGTTCGCGCTGCCGCTGAACCTGGGCTATCAGTTCTTCGTGCACACCACCTGGATCGACCGGCTGCCGGCCTGGTTCGAGTTCGTTTTCAACACGCCCTCGCACCACCGCGCCCACCACGGCCGCAACCCGCAGTACATCGACAAGAACTTCGGCGGCATGCTGATCGTGTTCGATCGGCTGTTCGGCAGCTTCGTGCCGGAGCAGGAGCCGGTGGACTACGGGCTGGAGCACCCGTACCCGACGCACAACCTGTTCTGGCTGAACGCCCACGAATGGCGGGCGATGTTCCGCGACATGGCGGCCGAAAAAACCTGGGGCCTGCGCCTGGCGCATCTGTGGAAGCCGCCGGAATGGCGGCGGCACGGCAACGGCTTCAGGCCCTGAGGCCGCGCAGCCCAGGCCGTTGAAGCCGCGCCCTCGGCGCGGCCCCTGAACGCTCAGCGCGTGCCGAGCAGTTCCTTCAGCAGATGGGGCGCGTCGTAGACCTTGTCCAGCGCCTCCACGAGGATGGTCGTGTCGACGGCCACCGCGCGGTTCTTGCTGCCGTCGTAGCCGAAGGCGCCGCCCAGCGAGTGGATGTTGCCGTCGAAGATCAGGCCGACCACCTCGCCCTTGGCATTGACCATCGGGCTGCCGGAGTTGCCGCCGATGATGTCGTTCGTCGTGACGTAGTTGAACGGCCGGTTCGGGTCGAGCTTGGACTTGGCCGCCAGCCAGCTGGCCGGCAGGGCATAGGGGTCGGCACCGGTGGCGCGCTCGAAGATGCCGGCCGTGCGCGTAAAGGCCGGCACCTCGGCGTCACCCGCCTTCCAGCCCTGCACCCGGCCGTAGGACAGGCGCAGCGTGAAGGTGGCATCCGGGTAGATGCCGGTGCCGCTCTGCGCGAAGCGGGCGGCGGCGATCAGCTCGGTGTTCTTCTGGATGACGGCCTCGACCTCGCGCTCGAAGCGCTTGCGCAGGTCGCGCGACGGGCCGTCCAGGGCCAGGGCCAGGCGGATCATCGGGTCGCTGCTGGCCTGCACGGCAGCCGTGCCGCCGTCCCACAGGCTGCGGCGCAGCTCCACATCGGCCAGCTTGCTGCCGTCCACCAGCTTGGCGGCAAGCTGCTCGGGGCTCTCGTTACCCAGCACCTGCTTGACCAGCGGATGGTCGGCGCCCATGCGCTCGCGCATCTTGCTCAGCGAGAAGGCCAGCTTGAACTTCTCGAACTCCGGGTAGATCGGGGCCTTCGAGAACAGCAGGGCCTGCACCTGCGGCATCGCCGCCTCGGCGTACTCCGGCAGGCGCTGCTCGTTGGGCTTGGCGCGTTCCACGGTGCCGCGCACCAGGCGCAGCGCAGTGCGGTAGAGCGCGCTGTTGAAGGCGCCACTGTCGCCGATCATGCCGTGGGCCGGGCGGAAGGCGTCGTAGTCCGCCAGGGCCTTGGCGATCGCGTCCCAGGCCTTGGCGGTTTCGGGGGCCAGGTCCTTGCGCCCGGCCACGAAGCGGCGCAGCGCCGCCTCGTCGGCGGCCTTGCTCGCCATCAGTGCGCTGTCGTTGAGCGCCTGCAGCTGCCCGCTCAGGGCCTTGAAGCTGTTCTCCACGCCGAACAGCGTGGCATTGGCCTGGCGCGCGGCCTCGGGGCTGCGCTTGCCGTATTCAATCAGGCGGCCGCGGTATTCCGAGAGCCACAGCAGAGCGTCCGTGCGGTCATGGGCGCGCAGCGACTCCAGCTGCGCCATCGTGTAGCCGCGCTGCGTGCTGCCGGGGTGGCCGGTCACGAACACCGCCTGGCCCGCCTCGGGGCCGGCCGAGTTCAGCGGCAGCCAGTCCTTCACCGCTGCCGGCTTGCCGTCTTCGTAGACGCGCAGCAGCGACATGTCGTAGTTGTAGCGGGGGAAGTTGAAGTTGTCCGGGTCGCCGCCGAAGAAGGCCACCGCCTGCTCCGGCGCGAACACCAGGCGCACGTCCTGGAAGCGGTGGTAACGGTAGAGCTTGTACTGGCCGCCGTGGTAGAGGTCCACGACATCGCAGCGTGTGGTCTTGCCCTCGCTGCCGGTGCAGGCCTGGGTGATCTTGGCGGTGGCGGCGTCGTAGGCTTCCTTGAAGGCCTGGCCCTGCAGGCCCTTGGTGGCGGCCTTGACGGTGGCGGTCACGTCGCTGATGGCTTCCAGCCGGTTGACCTCCATCGCCGGGCAGACGAGCTCATCGGCTCGCGTGCGGGCCAGGAAGCCCTGCTTGACGCGGTCTGCCTCGGGCGTGGACACCTGCTCCACGCACCCCACCGCGCAGTGGTGGTTGGTCAGCACCAGGCCCTCGGGCGACACGAAGGAGGCCGAGCAGCCGCCGGCAATCCGGGCCGAGCCGCGCATCACGCGCTGGAACCAGGCGGCGTCCAGGTTCACGCCGAGTTCGGCCTTGATTTTGGCCAGCGGCGGGTTGTCGAGGGTCCACATGCCTTCGGCGGACCAGGCCAGCGGCGTGCCGGCGAGCAGGGCGGTGAGCAGGATCTTCTTCAAGGGAGGGCTCCCAGTTTCAAAAGCCGCGACTGTCCCATCGCATGGCAGCCCCGGCCCTGGGGTTAATACCAGGTGGCGGGGTGGTCATGGGGCAGCCGATACCTCGCGAGCGCATCAGGGTTGCAGATGCCTGGCCAGGAAGGACTCGATCCGTGCGGCGAAATCCAGCCGATTCTTGAGGACGGCAAAGCCATGCCCCTCGCCGGGGTAGCTCACCCAGGCCGGCTCATTGCCGGCCTCGCGCAGAGCCTTGCGCAGACGCTCACCGTGGGCCAGCGGCACGCGCATGTCGGCTTCCCCGAACGCCAGCAGCAGCGGCGCCTTGATGCGCGCGGCCTGCTTGAGCGGCGAGTTGGCGGCGATGAGTGCGGCGTCCTTGTCGGGGTCGCCGATCATCTCGGGCAGGGCGTATTTGCGTCCGAAGCTGCTGGCGTCATCCTTGATCCACCAGGAGCCGCTCAGCAGCAGGTCCACGTCGGTCACTGCCAGCCAGGCCACGCCGCAGCGGTAGAGCTCGGGGTCCTTCACCAGGCCCATCAAGCTGCTGTAGCCGCCATAGCTGGCGCCGGCGATGCAGGCCTTGTCGCTGGCAAGGCCCTGCTTCTGAGCCCAGCGCAGCGCGTCGGCCACATCGTCCTGCATGGCCTGGCCCCATTGCTTGAAGCCCGCCTTGAAATGCGCCTCCCCATAGCCGGTGCTGCCACGGAACTCGGGCTCGACGACGACATAGCCCCGCGAGGCCAGGAACTGCGGCATGGCATGCCAGCCCCAGCTGACGCCGCGCATCCAGGGGCCGCCATGCACCAGGACGACCGCCGGCAGCGGACCCTTGGCATCGGGCTGCCGTGTGACCCAGACCGGCAGCTCGCGGCCGTCACGGGCCGTGATGCGGTGCAGGTCCAGCGTGGCCATCTGCTCGGGCTTCACATCGCCGCGCACCGGCCCCAGGGCGGACCAGGGCTTCTCGCCGCTGGGTGGCTGGGCCTGGAAGTACCAGAGGCGGCCCGGGTCGCGGTCGCTGCTGCTGCGCACCAGGGCCACCATGTCGGGCTCGCCGCAGCGCCGGCAACTGATCTCGTTCATGCGGCCGGGGAAGAGGCGGTCGGCCCGCTCCTGCAGGGCCTTGAGCGTCGCGTCGAACCACACGGTCATCGCGCCGTCCACCGTCATGCGAACGCCGCGCACGTGGCCGCTGTCGTCGGTGATCAGGCTGCCCGCGAAGTCGAAGCCCGGGGTGACGACCAGCGGTTTGGCCTCCGGCGCCTTGGCGCCAAAGTCGTAGCGCGCCAGCACCTGCAGACCCTGCGTGCCCTCGTTGCGCGTGACGTAGAGGTTGCCGGCGCTGTCCACTGAGTTGGGCTGGAAGGGGGTCTGGAACAGGTCGGTGTCGTAAAGCTGCACCCAGTCGCGGCTGCCTGGTGCGCGCCAGTAGGCCGATTGGCGGCCCTTGTTCAGCGTGATGGCCACGCGCGGCTCGGCCCGGTCGTCGACCACCCAGCCCACCGTGTTCCGGGGCTGATCGAAGCTGACCGAGCGCGTGCGCCCCGTGCGCGTGTTCAGCCACAGGGGCGACTGGGTGTGGATGTCGTCCAACCCCCACTCGGCGATCAGCACCTCCTCGTTGGGTGTTCCCGGCCGGGGTGCCGGCACGCCCAGCAGGACATGGTTCCAGTCGAGGATCCGCTCTTCCGCGCCGGCGGTTGTGAAGAAGGGCTTGCCCATCCGGCGCACGAGCTGGCGCAGTTGCTTGCCGTCTGTATTGACGCCGAACAGGCCGGGCGCGCCCTTGGGCCGCCCGCTGCCTTCCGACAGGTCCACGATGCCGAAGATCAGCCTGTCCTCGCTGACCCAGTGGACCTGGCTCACGTCGCCGTCGCCGAACTGCGCCACGCGTTGGATCTTGTGGTCGGGCCCCAGGTCGAGGATGGCCAGACCGACCCGTGTCAGGCCCTTGGCCGACGTGATCGCCAGCTGCCGCCCGGAGGGCGACAGCACCGCCTCGACGATGTCGGCATCCTTGAAGAACAGCTCGGCCGGCGGTGGTTCAGCGTTCGCGAGGGTCGTGCTCAACAGGAGGCCGGCCAGCAGGCCGGCCCACGCGTTCAAGATCTTCAATCGGGCTCCCTGGATGTGGCGCGGTGGTCGGTGTTGTCCAGCATAGGGGCTGAGGCCGATGTGGCCGGCGGCTGGGCCCGGGAATCCTCACCGCGGCACCCGGCCGCCGCACTCAAGCGGCACGGTTCAGTGGCAGCTTGACCTGGAAGCAGGCGCCCTGGCCCGGTTCGCTGCTGACGCTCAGTGCGCCGTGCAGCAGCTCGGTCACGGCCGAGTGCGCGCGATGCAGGCCCAGCCCCGATCCGCCCTGGCCGAGCCGGGTCGTGAAGAAGGGCTCGAAGATGCGGCCCAGGTGGGCCGCTGCGATGCCGGGGCCGTCGTCCTGGATCTCCAGGCGGGCCCAGCCCGGTTCAGCCTCGCGCAGCCGGACCGTGATCTGCCCGCTGCCGCGGCCGGCGATGCCATGGGTCCAGGCGTTGTCGATCAGCAGGCCCAGCACCTCGGTCAGCGCCTCCTGGTCGACACGGGCCGGCAGGCTGCCGGGCAGTTCCATCGCCCAGTGCACACCGGCATCCAGCCCGGCCCGGATCATCTTGACCGTGTCTCGCACGAGGACCGCGAGGTCAACATCGGCCAGGGCATGGCCGGCGCTCTCGGGTCTTGCCAGCGACTTGAAGCGCTGGATCAGATGCCCGGCCCGGTCCAGCGAGCGGTCCACCATCGACGCGTTCTCGCCGATCTTGCTGACGAACTGCTCGACCTGACCGCGCCGCAGCGCCGGCGCCTGCAGCAGGCCGCGAAACCCGTCGCTCTCTTCGAGGATCAGGCTGGCCGCGAGCCGGGCATTGCCGATCGGCGTGTTGAGCTCATGCGCCACGCCCGCGGCCATCTGGCCCAGGGCAGCCAGCTTCTCGCGCTGCATCAGGTATTGCATGGCCTGCTCCAGCTCGGCGGTGCGCTGGCGCACCCGGTGGTCGAGCTCGTCATGCGCCTGCTGCAGCGCTGCCTCGGTGGCGCGGCGCATCTCGATCTCCGCCTGCAGCCGGCCCATGGCCGATGAGAGCTCGGCCGTGCGCTCGGCCACGCGGGCCTCCAGCCAACCGGCCTGGCGCTCGGCCGCGAGCTTCTCGGTTTCGAGCCGGGCGCTGCGCACCAACGAGGCCACCGCCTCGCCGAACATCTGCGACTGCTCGCGGCTGCGCTGCTGGGTCAGCTCCAGCAGTTCCTGCGAGGCCGTGACGGCGCGGTCGTGGCGGCCGGCCTCGATGGCGGCCTCCATCAGGCGGGTCAGCCCGGCGATCAGGCCGGCGCGGGTCTGCAGATGGCGGCGCCCGATCTCGACGACACGCTCGAACAGCGGCAGCGCGGCTGCCGGGTCGCCGCCCTTCCAGACCAGCAGCGCCTGGGCCTGGTAGAACCAGAGCCGCCGGTCGTCGGTGCTGGCCTCGAGCGGCGTGATCTCGGCGCATCGGTTCAGATGGCGCCAACCTTCGTCGAAGTGGCCGGTCCAGGCACAGCTGTTGGCCAGGTTCACCAGCAGCACGCTCAGGCCCGCCGGCGAGCCTGCAGCCTGGCCCGCCTCGGCCAGGGCGAGGGCTTCGAGATAGATCTCGCGCGCCCGCTGCTGGTCGCCCAGCCATTTGTAGGCGCCGGCCAGTTGGTTCATCAACAGCAGGCGCAACGTGGTGGGCATGTCCTGCTCGTCGCGCAGCAGGCGCTCGCAGTAGTCGATCCGCTCCTGATGCAGTTCGGCGTCGTAGAGCACCCGCACGACACCGGCCGCCACCGACCACAGCAGCGCGCTCTGCCCGGTGCGCCGGGCCAGGGCCTCTGCGCTGCCGTACTGGGCCAGCGCCTCGCGGAACATGTGCAGCCGGTTCAGGATGCCGCCGAGCTGGCACAGGGCCTCGCCCTCCAGGTCACTGAAGCCCTGGGCCTGCGCGCTGCCGAGCAGGCCTTGCGCCTCGGCCAGGTGCTCGGCCCGGGTGGCCTGCAGGCTGTGGGCCTGCAGCCGCAGCAGATCGCGCTTCAGCAGCAGCCGCGGATCGGTCGGCGCGGCGTCGCCCGGTGGGTCTGCCAGCAGGGCCAGCGCCTCGGCCGGGCGGGGCTCGGCCAGCAACTGCGCCGCGCTGGCCAAGCGCTCGGCCAGCGCACTCGTGGGGCTCTCGGTCTGGGAGGGAGCCATCGCAGATCCGGTGCAGAAAGGGGCGTGCGCCATCATGGCAGCTCGCTGCGGCGTCGTCATCTGGGAAGACCAGGCTGCAGCCCTGGGCGGGCAACGTGCTTGCCCCATGGTGCAGAATCGGTTCAAGCCCCAGCGGCCCGCCTGGAACTCCGTCGCGCTGCGCGATTGCTGAATGACTGCTGACTCCCACGACGCCCCTGTCGTCATCATCGGCGCTGGCCTGGCCGGCCTCACCGTCGCCCTCCACCTCGCCGATACCGTTCCCGTCATCGTGCTCGCCAAGCGAGAGCTGACCGAAGCCGCCACCGCCTGGGCCCAGGGCGGCATCGTCGGCGTGCTGGGCAGCGACGACTCCATCGACAGCCATGTGCGCGACACCCGGCAGGCCGGTGCCGGCCTCGTCGACGAGGCCGCGGCCCGCTTCATCGCCGAGCGCAGCGCCGCCGCGGTGGGCTGGCTGGTGGACCAGGGCGTGCCGTTCACACCGGACGACTCCGGCCCGCTGGGCCTGCACCTGACCCGCGAGGGTGGCCATGCGGTGCGCCGCATCGCCCACGCGGCCGATGCCACCGGCAAGGCCATCCACGACCAGCTGCTGGCGGCCGCCCGGCGGCACCCGCGGATCACGCTGCGCGAGCGCTGGATGGCGGTGGACCTGATCACTTCCCGCCATGTGCAGCGCGACGAGCCGCCGCGCGTCTATGGCGTCTATGCGCTCGACATCGATGCCCAGCGCGTCGAGACCCTGGCCGCGCGCGCGGTGGTGCTGGCCACCGGCGGGGCCGGCAAGGTCTACCGCTACACCACCAACCCCGAGACCTCGACTGGCGATGGCATCGCGATGGCCTGGCGCGCGGGTTGCCGCGTGGCCAATATGGAGTTCATCCAGTTCCACCCGACCTGCCTCTATGTGCCCAATGCCAAGCCGCAGGACCGCGGCTTCCTGATCACCGAGGCCTTGCGCGGCGAGGGCGGGCATCTGAAGCTGCCCGAGCACCTCGGGGGTGCCCGCTTCATGGCCGCCCACGACGAGCGCATGGAACTGGCGCCGCGCGACATCGTCGCCCGCGCGATCGATTTCGAGATGAAGAAGCATGGCCTGGACCATGTGTGGCTGGATGCCACCCACCTCGGCGAGGCCTTCCTGATCGAGCATTTCCCGACCATCCATGCGCGTTGCCTGGCCCTGGGCATCGACATTGCGAAGCAGCCGATCCCGGTGGTGCCGGCCGTGCATTTCACCTGCGGCGGCGCGGTGACCGACCTGCGGGGGCGCTGCGACCTGCCCGGCCTGTATGCCGTGGGCGAGACCGGCTACACCGGCCTGCATGGCGCGAACCGGCTGGCCAGCAACTCGCTGCTGGAATGTGTGGTGCTGGGCCAGACCTGCGCGGCCGACATCCTGGAGCAGCCGGCCCAGGACGCCGCGCCCATCCCGAGCTGGGATGAAAGCCAGGTCGAGAACGCCGACGAGCAGGTCGTCATCGCCCACAACTGGGACGAACTGCGCCTCTTGATGTGGAATTACGTCGGCATCGTGCGCACCACCAAACGGCTGGAGCGCGCGCTGCACCGGATCAAGCTGCTGCGCGGCGAGATCGACGACTACTACGGCAGCTTCCGCGTCAGCCGCGACCTGCTGGAGCTGCGCAACCTCGTCGAGTGCGCCGAGCTGATCGTGCGCTCGGCGCTGATGCGGCACGAAAGCCGCGGCCTGCATTTCAGCCGCGACTACCCGCAGACCCTGCCGGCCAGCTTCCCGACGGTGCTGATCAGCAAGCGGCGGCGCCGTTAGCGCAGCGCCGCGGGCGGCGCGTCGGGGCCGGGCGGCCTATTTGCGCGCCCGCAGCGCGGTGCGGGCCTGCACGAAATTGAACGCATAGCTCACCGCCTCAGAAATCGCGTTGTCGATCTCCAGGCGCTCGTGCTCGGTCAGGTAGAAGCTGAAGTCCACCTCGTGGCGGATGTAGCGCGGCGGCAGGCGGTTGAGCGCCACGCAGGCCACGTCGCACAGCAGGTCGTTGCTGATCGCGATCTCGGGGTAGTCCTTGGATGAATCCAGCACGGCCGCGAAGACCTCGCGTTCGTGGTGGTTGTAGAGGGAGCTGAAGTCGGCAGTCATGGCGGCGGGCCTCGCGAAGGGGATGCTGGGTTATAGCGCGATCAGGCCGCGCCTATCCCTGGTGTCATGCCCGATGTCGCCGACTTTCTCGCCGCGACGAAGTCCAGCATCCGGTTGATGCAGGCCTGGGCCTTCACGCGGATGGCCTCGTCCACCGCGATTTCCGGCCGGCCGGATTGCAGGCAGTCCACCAGATTGGCCAGGCCGTTCATCGCCATCCACGGGCAGTGGGCGCAGCTCTTGCAGGTCGCGCTGTTGCCGGCGGTCGGCGCCTCGATCAGGGTCTTGTGCGGCGCGAGCTGGCGCATCCGGTGCAGGATGCCGTTGTCGGTGGCGACGATGTATTCCTGCGCCGAGCCTTCGACAACGGCCTTGATCAGCGCCGAGGTGGAGCCCACCACATGGGCCATGTCGACGACGCTCTTGGGCGATTCCGGGTGCACCAGGATCTGCGCCTGCGGATGCTGCTCGCGCAGCAGCTCCAGCTCCAGGCCCTTGAACTCGTCGTGCACGATGCAGGCGCCGTTCCACATCAGCATGTCGGCGCCGGTCTGTTCCTGGATGTAGCGGCCCAGGTGGCGGTCGGGCGCCCACAGGATCTTCTGGCCGCGGGCATGCAGGTCGGCCACGATCTCCAGCGCGCAGGAGCTGGTCACCATCCAGTCGGCCCGCGCCTTCACGGCGGCGCTGGTGTTGGCGTAGACGACGACCTGGCGGTCCGGGTGGGCGTCGCAAAAACGCGCGAAGTCATCCGCCGGGCAGCCCAGGTCCAGCGAGCAGGTCGCATCCAGGTCGGGCATCAGCACGCGCTTTTCGGGGCTGAGGATCTTGGCCGTCTCGCCCATGAAGCGCACGCCGGCCACCACCAGGGTCTGGGCGGCATGGTCGCGGCCGAAGCGGGCCATTTCCAGCGAGTCGGACACGCAGCCGCCGGTGGCCAGCGCGAGGTCCTGCAGCGCGCCGTCGACGTAGTAGTGGGCGACGAGCACGGCGTTGTGCTGCTGGAGCAGCGCCGCCGCACGCTCGGTCAGGCGCTGGCGGTCGCCGGGCGTCAGCGCGGCCGGCACCTTGGCCCAGGCATGCGCGGTGGAGCAGGTGCCGGCGGCGTCCTGCTTGGTGTAGTCGAAAAGGGTCTGGGACATCTTCACGTCGGCCGGGGCGATGGCCGGAGTTCAAGCCGCAAGTGTCGCGCAGCGCCCGCGCGGGCGCGCTGCGGCCAGCTCAAGCCCCTGCGCTACGCGGCCCCTGTCCGTCAGGCTGAGGCCGGCAGCACCGGCCAGCTGCCGCTGATGCGCTCGCCATCGAACAGCAGCAAATCCCCGAACTGCAGCAGCACCGCCTCGCTCTGCCGCGGGCGCAGGAACACATGGTCGTCGGGCTGCAAGTCAACGCGCCCGGAGGCCACCATCACCTGCTGGTTGCTGGAGGCGCCATAGAGCACGCTGGGCTGGATGCCGGGCGGCGAGACCGGGTCGGCCAGCCAGTGCCCGCCGTGGATCGCGAAGCCGCGCGCCTGGTTGCGGTCCCAGGCCTGGGCCGCGCGGGACAGCCAGGTGGCGCCCTCGGGCAGGCGAAAGCGCGGCCAGGCCTTGAGCACCGGCGTGGCGATGAAGGCGGCCGGCTGCAGGTCGGCCAGCAGGGGCTTGTCGAAGTCCAGCGGCAGCAGCACGGCCGAGCCCACCGAGACCTCGTTGGCCACGCCCTGGCCGTCGTGCAGGCGGAAGGTGGGCGAGCCGGCGGTGTTCAGCGTCAGGGCCTCGCGCTGCTGGGGGCCGAGCGCCGCTTCGGCGGCGGCCCAGGCGGCGCGGTACCGGCGCTGCGATTCGTCCCAGGCCGTGGCGCGCATGCCTGGCAGGTCGGGCAGGGCGGCGACGTGGGCGTCATAGCCCATGAAGCCGCGCCACTGCAGCGGCTGCCCGCCCTTCAGGCTGGTCAGGCTGGCCAGACTGGCCAGCGCCCGACCGAGGGCCTCGGGGTCCTCGAAGCCGCCGCGGTGCAGGCCCACGTCGATCTCGAGATTGATGCCCAGGGTCTGGCCGCGCTGTTCGGCGAGCTGGCGGTACTGGGCCAGGCGCTCCGGCGTGTCCACCAGCCATTCGATGCGGCTCCCGAGGTCGGCCGGCAGGGCGGCCAGCACCTGCGCGGCCGCGGCGACAGGCAGCGGCTTGCCCAGCAGCACCTCGGCGCCCGGGCGCGCGGCGAGCAGCTGCTGCAGCTGGGCGGCATTGAAGGTCATCACGCGCGGGCTCTGCCAGGCGCGGGCCAGCTCGTCCATCAGCGGCAGGCTGGGCAGGCTCTTGAGCACGGCGCGCAGCGGCATGCCGGTGCGGGCGGTGTGCTGGCCGATGGCGGCGAGGTTGGCGCGCAGACGCGGCAGGTCGATGACCAGGCGTGCCTGCGCGATGCCGGCCTCGCGCAGGGCCTGGCTCAGGCGCTGGAAATAGGCCGGGTGCGGGCCACCCTGTTCGGCCGGGCGGGCCAGCAGGGCCGCGACCGGTGCGGCGATGGCACTGCCCAGCAGCAGGCGGCGGCGTCGGCTAGGCATGGGCACCTCCGAAGAGCGCGGCGAGATGGGGGTTGAGCAGGCGGCCCTCGGGATCCAGCCGGCGGCGCAGGGCCTGGAATTCGGCGAAGCGTGGGTAGAGGGCCTGCAGCTGCGGCGCCGCCAGGTCGTGCAGCTTGCCCCAGTGCGGCCGGCCGCCGTGGCGGCGGAACACCGGGCCCAGGTCCTTGACGAGGTAGTCGTAGGCCTCGCCCTGCAGCGCATGGCAGGCCACCGAGCAGCTGTCGCGCCCGTGGAAGGGGCTGAGCCAGGCGGAGTCGCCCTGGACGAAGCGGAACTCGATCGGGAAGAACACCTCGTTGCGCCGCTCCAGGGTCTGCACGATCTCGCGCAGGCAGGCGATGCCGCGCTCGCGCGGCAGGTGGTATTCGCTCTCGTTGAAGCGCGTCGGGCGCACGGCGCTGAGCAGCCGCCAGGACCAGTCCAGCGCATGCTCGGGCTGGGAGCCGGCGATGAGCTTGGCGGCCGTCCAGCGGCGCAGCTCGGGCCAGCGGCCCAGCCAGTCGCGCAGCTTGCGCAGGTCGGCCAGCACGTTCTCGTCGGCCGAGGCCGGGTGTTCCGGCGTGCCGGCCGGCACCTCGTCGTGGGTGATGCCTGCGCCGTGGCCGGTGAAGGGCAGCACATACATCTCGAAGTGCCGGTGCTTGCGCGCCAGTTCGGGCGCCTGCTCCAGCAGTTCCTGGGTGGGCGCGATCCAGACATGCCGGCGCAGCATGTAGCGCGGCCGCACCGCCAGCGTGTACTCGCTGACCACGCCCAGCGCGCCCAGCGACACCCGGGCGGCGTCGAGCAGTTCGGGGTTGCGGTCGGCGCTGATCTCCAGCACCTCGCCGGCCGGCGTGACCAGGCGCAGCCCCAGCACCTGGGCGTGCAGGGCGGGCAGCTCGGCACCGGTGCCGTGGGTGCCGGTGGCCAGCGCGCCGGCCAGGGTCTGCACATCGATGTCCGGCTGGTTGTGCAGGGCCAGGCCCTCGGCGTCGAGCAGCCGGGCGAGCTGGCCGATGCGGGTGCCGGCGCGCACCCGGACCTGGTTCCTGGCCTTGTCCACCGCCACCAGCCAGGTGAGCCGGTCCAGGGACACGAGGCTGCCGCTGGTTGGCACCAGGGCCGTGAAGGAGTGGCCGGCGCCGACGCTGCGCAGCGGGCCGGGGCTCTTGGGCAGCAGGCGGGCCAGCTCGGCCTCGTCGGCCGGCAGCAGCCACTGGCGCGGTGTGCAGGCCGCGATGCCCGACCAGTTCTGCCAGCTGCGGGCGGGCGTGCTCGCTGCGGTAGTTGCGGTGGCGGCGGGGCTTTGCGCCTGGCCGGGCAGGTGGCGCGCCAGGCCCAGCGCGGCGGCGCCCTTGAGCAGATCCCTGCGTGCGGTCATGGGGTGTGGGGCGCCGCCGTGGCGCTCATGAAGAGGATGAGGTCCCGCAGCTCGGCATCGCTGCAGTCGGTGCACAGGCCGGCGGCCGGCATGCCGCCGATGCCGTTGCGGGCGTTGCCGACGAGCACGTCCAGGCCCTTGGCCAGCCGGGGCGCCCAGGCGGCCCGGTCGCCGGTGGCGGGGGCGCCGCTGTCCAGCCGGCCGTGGCAGAGCAGGCAGGAGCGCTCGTAGGCGGCGGCCAGCCGGGCATCGGCCGGCCGCAGCGCGTCGACGCTGGCGGCACTGGCGGCACTGGGCGGCGCGGCGCGTTCGCCACACCCCGCCAGCAGGGCCAGCAGGGCGAGCAGGGCGGGCAGCAGCAGGCAGGCGCAGCGCATCAGTAGCTCACCCGCAGTTCCAGCGAGGCGCTGCGGCCCGGGCTCAGCGTGGCATAGCCGCTGCCCATCGGGGCGGCTTCAAGCCAGAGCTTTTCAACGTAGTGGCGGTTCTGCAGATTCGTCACCATCAGCGCCAGGCCCCAGTCGCGCCCGGGGCTGTCCCAGCCCAGGCGGGCGTCGAGCCGGCTGCGCGGGCCGCCGACACGGAAGGCCGGCGCGCTCAGGCATTGGCCCTGCACATAGGACTCGGGGTTGCAGCGCTGGGCGCTCTGGTAGGCCGCCTGCAGGCTGGCGCCGGCGCGGCCGCCGAAGGCCGCGAAGCCATAGTCCAGGCCGACGCTGGCCCGGGCCCGCGGCGTGCCGACGGGCAGGCCGGCCAGGTCCTCGCCGCTGCTGGCGCGGCCGCGCCGGTAGGTCTGGTCGAGCAGCTCCACGGTGCCGTTCAGGCGCAGCGCGGCGCTGGCCTGCCAGCGAAGCTCCAGGTCCAGGCCGCTGCCCTTCTGGTCGCTGATCGTGACCTGGTAGGACGGGATGCCGCCCGGCGTTGCGGCCGGCACGAGCTGCAGGGTCTGCAGATTGTCGAAGCGGTACTGGAACAGCGCGCCCGACCAGCTCAGGCCCTGGGCCGGCCACTGGCCCTTCAGGCCCAGCTCCAGGTTGCTGACATGCTCGGGCTGGTAGCTGGACGCGACCTGCAGCGTGTTGAAGCCGCCGGCCTGGTAGCCGCGGGTCAGCGAGGCATAGACCATCAGGTCGGGGCTGTAGCGGTGGTCCAGCACGAGGCGGGGGCTGGTGTCGGTCCAGCGCTTGCGGACCAGCAGCGGCGCGCCGGTGGCGCCTTGTGTGGCGATCAGTGCGTTCTGGCCCATCGCGCCACGCAGCTGGTCGGCTTGGTCCTGGCTGATCGCACCGGCGGCGACCAGGCCGGGGAAGAGGCCGGCGGCGTCCAGGGCCTGCAGCCTGGCATCGAGCGCCGTGGCTTCGCGCAGCGGGTTGAACCAGCTGAAGGTCTTGTCGTCCCGGGTCAGGCGCAGGCCGGTGGTCAGGTGGGTGGACGGGCTCAGCTGCCAGATCACGTCGCCGAAGATGGCCTGGGCGCGGTTGCGCGCGACATTGCTCATGCGCTCCTGCCAGGGCAGGCTCAGCAGGTCGATGCCGGCCACGCCCGCCGCTGCCGCGAGCTGGTTCACGGTGCTGAACAGCGGCGTGCCCAGCAGGTTGCCGCTCAGGGTGTCGAGGCTGGTGGTGGTGGCGTCGGCCAGGGCCGATTGCGCCGCGCGTTCGTCATAGAAGCTCACGCCGGCCAGCCAGTGGGCGGAGGCGCTCTTGCCGGTCAGGCGGAACTCCTGCTGGACGCTGCGGTTGCCCTCGACATTGGTGGTGGAGAGGTAGACGGCCGGGTTGTTGCTGCCGTCGTTGTCCTGGCGGTTGAGGCTGCTGAAGTGGCGGTAGGCCGTCGTCGACGTGAATTCGGCCCAGGGCAGGCTGTGTTCGATGCGCAGCGTCAGGCCGTCGTAGTCGCGCTTCTCGCGGTCGCCGGCCACGTCGTTGAGCAGCGGGGCGCGGGTGGGGTCGAGGTAGCGGCTGGGGTCGGCCGGGAAGGGCGGCGGCGTGCCGGCCGGCGTGGCCTTGACGAGGCCGAAGGCCGGCCGGGCGCGCTGGTCGAGCTTTTCCTGCTCGATGCTGAGCAGGGCCTGGGTGGCGTCGCCGACCTGCAGGCGCAGTGCGAGGCGGGCACCCCAGCTGTTGTCGCCGCCGGCGCGCTGGCCGGTGGCGGCATCGCGGAACTCGCCGTCCGTGCGCCGGCTGACGACGCTGGCGCGCCAGGCCAGGTTCTCGCCGAGGGGCTGGTTGACGATGGCCTCCAGCTGGCGCAGGCCGTGTTCGCCCAGGCGCAGCAGGCCGCTGGCGCTGCGGCGGAACTCGGGCTCCTGGGTCACGACGGCGATGGCACCGCCCGCGCTGTTGCGGCCGAACAGGGTGCCCTGGGGGCCCTTCAGCACCTCGATGCGCTTGACGTCGTTGAAGTTCAGCAGCGCGCCACCGGTCTTGCCGGTGTAGACGCCGTCGACGTAGATGCCCACCGGCGAGTCGGTGCCGATGCCGAAGTCCGAGGTGCCGATGCCGCGCAGCGACATGCGCGGCTGGGTCGGCTGGTTCGCGTCGACGTCCAGCCCGGGGATGTGGGCATTGAGGTCGCCGAGGTTGGATGCGCCGAGCTTGCGCACCTGCTCCGCGCCCAGCACCTGGATGGCGATGGGCACCGACTGCAGCTGCTGGGTGCGGCCCTGGCCGGTGACGATCACCGCCTCGAGTTGCTGGGGCGGGTCGCCGGCCGGGGTCTGGGCCTGAGCGCACAGGGCCATGGCCGACAGGGCGATCGCGCTGAGGCGCGGGCTGCGGGTGCGGTGCATCGGTGTCTCCGGGTGTGTCGAATTAATATAGCGATGACTATATTTTTGGTCGGCGCTGGCTTCACTAGGACAATCCCGCGCCAGCCGACGACCTGTTCATGACCCGACCCGCATCCCGCAAGCCCCGCCGTCCTGCCGCCGCGCTGCCCGACGTGGCGCCCAAGAAGGCACCGACGCAGTCACGTGCGGTGGAGACTTACGAGCGCATCCTGGCGACCGCGGCCGAGCTGCTGGGCGAGGTCGGCATCGAGCGCCTGTCGACCAACCTGGTCTGCCGGCGCCTGGGGCTGTCGCCGCCGGCGCTCTACCAGTACTTCCCGAACAAATACGCCATCCTTCACGAGCTCGGCCAGCGCCTGATGCAGCGCCAGAACGAGCTGCTCGGCCCCTGGGCCACGCCCGCCACGATGTCTCTGCCCGAGGACGAGTTCGCGCGCAGCGTGGCCGAGGTCTTCCTGCAGACGCTGCGGGTGACGCAGGAGATGCCGGGCGGTGTGTGGGTCACGCGGGCGCTGCGTGCGGTGCCGTCCTTGCAGGACGTTCGGACCCAGTCGCACGATGCGATGACCGAGCTGCTGATGCAGGTGTTCCTGGCCGCCCACCCGCAGGCCGACCCGGCGCGGGCGCGGCTCAGCGTGCGGTTGTATGTCGACGTGCTCTACACCGCGCTGGAACTGCTGTTCGACGACCCCAGCCAGCCCGCCGATGCGGTGGCCGCCACCATGGCCGAGATGGTGGCGGCGCATGCGGTGCGCATCCGGGCGGCGTGAAGGGCCGCATGAAGGGTGGCGTGAAGGGCGTTGCCGTCACGCCTCGGCGAAGAAGCGGCTGGGCGGCATGCCCACGCTGCGGGTCACCATGGCCGTGAAGGCGCTGGCGCTGGCATAGCCGAGCTCGCTGGCGATATGGCTCATCGGCCGGCCGCGCGCGGCCAGGGTCAGCGCATGGGCCAGCAACACCTGTGACCGCCATTGCGCGAAGCTGGTGCCCAGCTGCTCGCGGAACAGCCGGCTCAGCGTGCGCGGGCTGTAGCCGGCCTCGCGGGCCCAGGCGTCGAGGCCGGCGTGGCGGCCGGGTTCGGCCAGCATGGCCTCGCACAGGCGCCGCAGCCGGGCGTCCGCCGGCAGGGCCACGCCCAGGGCCAGCGCGCGGGCCTGTTTCAGCTCGGCGATCACGAGCTGCTCGACATGGCCGCGTCGGGCCGCGTCTGCCGGTGTTTCGGCGGGCGCGGGTTCCGCCTGGGTGGGCAGGGCCAGCACCAGCTCGCGCAGCAGCGGCGACACCTCCAGCACCCGACCGGCGCGCCAGGCGGGACCGTCCAGCAACGCCGGGCCGAGGTAGACGGTGCGCAGGTCCGCTTGCTCGATGGCCGTGACGGCATGCACCAGCCCGGGCGGGATCCACACCGCGCGCGACGGCGGCACGATATAGGTCGAGGCCTCGGTGCTGACGCGCACCGCGCCGGCGATCGAAAACACCAGCTGCGCCCAGGCATGGCGGTGGGGCTGGATGTCGGCCCGATTTTCCAGCAGGCGCTGCTTGGCGCGCAGCGGCCGCTGCGCCGTCGGGGCATAGCCTTCGGGCGATACCCAGGGCGCGGTGGTCGGCAGGTCCATGGCTGATTTTCAACAGATGTTGACGAATTATCGCAACCACGCCGAGGCGCCCCTGCCCAGAATTTGCCGCATGGACCACGCACTCACTTCAACCCCCGCAGGCCTGGTGGCGCAGCGCCGCCAGGACCTGGCCACCATCTCGACCATCGGTATCGCCCACGGCAGTTCGCACTTCTTTCACATGCTGCTGCCGCCGCTGTTCCCGGCCTTCATCGCCGCCTTCGGGCTGAGCTACTCGGAGCTGGGCCTGCTGGTGACCACCTTCTTCGTGATCTCCGGCGTCGGCCAGGCGCTGTCGGGCTTCCTGGTCGACCGGGTGGGCGCCCGGCCGGTGTTGTTCGCCGCGATGGCGTGCTTTGCGCTGGCCTCGGTGGCAGCCGGGCTGGCGCAGGGCTTTGGCGGGCTGGTGCTGGCGGCGGCGCTGGCCGGCCTGGGCAATGCGCCCTTCCATCCGGCGGACTTCACCATCCTGAACAAGCGCGTGTCGGCGCCGCGCCTGGGCCATGCCTTCTCGGTGCATGGCATCAGCGGCAACCTCGGCTGGGCGGTCGCGCCGGTGTTCCTGATCGGCATCGCCGAGGCGGGCGGCAACTGGCGCCTGGCCTATGCCGGGACCGCCTTGGTGGCCCTGGCCGTGATGGCCCTGCTGTTCTGGCAGCGGGCCGCGATCAATGACCGCCAGGGCAGCTGGGGCCATGCCAAGCCCGCGGCCGGCGCGCCGGCCGAGCATCCGATGGCCTTCCTGAAGCTGCCTTCGGTCTGGCTGTGTTTCTCGTTCTTCTTCTGGACCACCTCCGCGCTGTCGGCCATCCAGAGCTTCGCCAGCCCGGCCCTGCACCAGATCTACGGCCTGCCGCTCGCGCAGACGGCCTACGTCGTCACCGGCTACATGCTGGCGGGTGCGGCGGGCATGGTCTGTGGCGGCTTCCTGGTGGCGCGGGCCGAGCGGCTGGAGCGCACCATCGCCTGGGCGATGAGCTTCGCTGCGGCCTTGCTGCTGCTGACGGCGTCGGGCTGGCTGCCCGGCGACCTTGCCGCCGTCGTCGCCGCCCTGGCGGGTTTTGGCACCGGCCTGGCCGGGCCGTCGCGCGACATGCTGATCAAGCGCGCCGCGCCGCCGGGTGCGACCGGGCGGGTCTACGGCACGGTCTACTCGGGGCTGGACATTGGCTTTGCGATCGCCGCACCGGTGTTCGGCGCCGTCCTCGACCACGGCCTGCCGCGCGGCGTGTTCGCCGGCTCGGCGGCGGCGCTGATGATGGGCATCGCATCGGCGGGGCTGGTGGCCCTGGGCCTGACGCGCAAAGCCGCTACGGCTCGCCCGGCATGAGGCCAGCCGCTGCGGTGCCCCCCAGTTCGTGAGTGGCTGGGCGGCGCGGCCGATGCCATCATGCGGCGGTCCCGACGACTCCCGGCCGTGTTGCGCAGTGCGCCATGGTCCAGCCCGCCATGCATCGCATCGTCTCCCTGCTGCCGTCCCTGACACTGCCCCTGCTGCTGACCTCGTTGATGGCCGCTGCAGCGGCGCAGACGCCAGGCGCTGCCAGCGGCAACCGGCCTCAGACCCGGCCCGCCGTCGCGGTGGAGGGCATCTACTCGGACCTGCGCTGGATCCCCGGCGAGGCCGATCTGCTGGGTTTCGAGTTCTTCATCGTGAATGGCGGGGTGTCCGGCTACTACGCGGTGCTGCAATGCGCCGAGGGCGAGGCGACCCGCCCGGCCCTGGTCAAGGCCCAGGTGACGGGTGAGCGCATCGAGTTCGAGGCGCACAGCCAGGCGGGCTCGTTGTGCCCCAAGGCTCGCTTTGTTGGCACCGTGTCGCGTCGTGGCCTGACGGGCCGGTTCGATGGCAGCGACTTCGACATCACGCTGGCGCGCCGGCCGCGTTTCTGGCGCCGCTGAACGCCGCGGCGCGGCGGCTGCGGCAGGCCTGGCGCGGCGCCCGGCAGAATGCCGGCATGACGACCCAGAACACCCCCACCTCGCCCCGCCTGGCCGGGCATGCCCTCGTCGAAGCCCTGATCGCTCAGGGCGTGGACACCGTGTTCGGTGTGCCCGGCGAGTCCTACCTCGCCGTGCTGGACGGCTTCCATGAGCATGCGGCCAGCATCCGCTTCATCGCCTGCCGGCAGGAGGGCGGCGCCGCCTTCATGGCCGAGGCCCAGGGCAAGCTGACCGGCAAGCCCGGCATCTGCTTCGTGACCCGCGGCCCGGGCGCGACGAATGCCAGCATCGGCCTGCACACGGCTTTCCAGGACAGCACGCCGATGATTCTATTCATCGGCCAGGTTGCCAGCGACCAGCGCGACCGCGAGGCCTTCCAGGAGGTGGACTACCGCCAGATGTTCGGCCCCGGCACGCTGGGCATGGCCAAGTGGGTGGGCGAATGCCACGACCCCGAGCGCCTGCCCGAGTACGTGGCCCGCGCCTTCCACACCGCGATGCAGGGCCGCCCGGGCCCGGTCGTGATCGTGCTGCCCGAGGACATGCTGACGAAGCCGATCACCGCCCCCGTCGTCGCACCGGCCCGCCCCGCGGAGGCCGCGCCCACGCCGGCGGCCTTGGCCGAGCTGCGCGAGCGCCTGGCCGCGGCGAAGCGCCCGCTGGTGATCGCCGGCGGCGGCGGCTGGACGGCCGAGGCCACCGAGGCCCTGCAGCACTTCGCCGAGCGCTGGCAGCTGCCGGTCGGCTGCGCGTTCCGCTTCCAGGACCTGTTCGACAACGCCCACCCGAACTACGCCGGCGATGTGGGCATCGGCATCAACCCGAAACTGGCGGCGCGCGTGAAGGACGCGGACCTCATCCTCGCCATCGGCCCGCGCCTGGGCGAGATGACAACCGGCGGCTACACGCTGCTGCAGGCGCCGCGCCCTGCGCAGGCCCTCATCCACATCCACGCCGGCGCCGAGTAGCTGGGCCGGGTCTATACCGGCGAGCTGCTGATCAACGCCAGCATGAGCCAGGCCGCGCCGGCGCTGGCGCTGCTGCCACCGCCGGCCGCGCCGGCCTGGCGCGACTGGACGGCCGCTGCCAATGCCGACTACCGCGCCAACCTCGAACCCACGCCGGTGGCGCCGCTGGACATGGCCGAGGTCATCCGCCTGCTCGACGCCAAGCTGCCCGAGGGCACGGTCTTCACCAACGGCGCCGGCAACTATGCCGGCTGGTTGCACCGCTTCCACAGCTACACGGCGCTGCACCGCTTCGGCAAGACCCAGCTCGCGCCGACCTCCGGTGCGATGGGCTATGGCGTTCCTGCCGCGGTGGCAGCCGCGTTGCTCCAACAGGACCGCTGGGTCGTCAACATCGCCGGCGACGGCGACTTCCTGATGACCGGCCAGGAGCTGGCCACCGCCACCGGCTATGGCGCCAAGAAGCTGCTGGTCGTGGTGGTGGACAACGGCACCTACGGCACCATCCGCATGCACCAGGAGCGCGAGTACCCGGGCCGGGTGTCGGGCAGCGATCTGTTCAACCCGGACTTCGCCAAGCTGGCCGAGGCTTTTGGCTTTGCGGCCCACTACGCCGAACGCACGCAAGATGTCGGGCCGGCGTTGGATGCCGCCATCGCCGCCGGCAAGCCGGCGCTGCTGCACCTGCGCCTGTCCAGCGACGTCTCCACCTCGCGCTCGACGCTGACCGCCATCCGCGAAGCCGCACGCAAGGCCCAGCATGCTTGAGCTGCAATTGCGCGGTGAGTTCATCGAGCTCGACAAGCTGCTCAAGGCCACCGGCCTGGTGGAGAGCGGCGGCCGGGCCCGCGTGCTGATCGCCGGCGGCGAGGTCACCGTGGACGGCCAGGTCGAGCTGCGCAAGACCGCCAAGATCCGCGCCGGCCAGCAGGTCGGCTACGCGGGCCAGCAGGTGAAGGTGCTGCCGCCGGGCTGAGGCCTCAGCGCAGCAGTTCCAGCAGGCGGTCCAGGCCGCCCTCGTTGATCGCGACGCGGGCCTGCTCGCGGACCCTGGGCTTGGCGTGGTAGGCCACCGACAGGCCGGCGGCGCCCATCATCGGCAGGTCGTTGGCGCCGTCGCCGACCGCGATGGCCTGGTCGGGCCGGCAGCCAATGCGCTCGCAGCTTTCCAGCAGCATCAGGCGCTTCTGCTCGCCATCGCAGATGTCGCCCCAGTCCTGCACGGCGACGCGGCCGGTGAGGGCGCCGTGCGCGATCTCCAGCTCGTTGCTGCGCACGAAGTCCATGCCCAGCTCGGCCGCGACATAACGCGTGAAGAAGGTGAAGCCGCCCGACACCAGCACCAGCTTCAGGCCGGCGGCCTTCAGTGCGGTGCACAGCTCACGGGCGCCCGGATTGAACGTCAGCCGCTCGGCCAGCACCCGGTCCAGCACCGTGGCGGGCACGCCGGCCAGCAGGGCCAGGCGGCGGCGCAGGCTGTCCTTGAAGTCGGTGATCTCGCCGCGCATCGCGGCCTCGGTGATGGCAGCGACCTCGGCGCCGCGTCCCGCCAGCGCGGCGATCTCGTCGATGCACTCGATGCCGATCAGCGTCGAATCCATGTCGAAGGCGGCGAGCCTGAAGTGGGACAGGGGCGGCAGGGCGGGACCGTCGCGCAGGACGAGGCCGGGTGAGGTCGGAGCGGGCATCGAGGGCATGGCTGAAATTATCCCGAGGCTCAGGCCTTGACCGGCTGGCCGAGCAGCCGCAGCACCTCGCGCACCGCCTGCGCCCGGTCCTGCGGGTTGCTGAGCGCCTTCTCCACGCGCAGCTTCTCGTTGCCGACCAGCTTGATGTTGCGGTTCTTCTGCACCAGCTCGATCACGCGCATCGGGTCGATCGGCGGGTTGGGGCGGAAGTTGATGTTGATGATGCTGGGCGCCGCGTCGACCTTGATGACGCCATAGGGCTTGGCCAGCACGCGCAGCCGGTGCAGGTCGAACAGCGTCTGGCCCTGGGTCGGCAGCTTGCCGAAGCGGTCGGTGATCTCCTCCAGCATCGCGTCGATCTGCTCGGGCTTCTCGGCCGTGGCCAGGCGCTTGTAGAGCGAGAGCCGCACCTGCACGTCGCCGCAGTAGGCGTCGGGCAGCAGGGCAGGCGCATGCAGATTGATCTCGGTGTTGGTGGAGAACGCGCCGGTGGGTGAGAGCAGGTCGGGCTCGCGGCCGCTCTTCAGCGCCCGCACCGCTTCGCTCAGCATGTCGTTGTAGAGCTGGAAGCCCACCTCCATCATGTTGCCGCTCTGGTTGTCGCCCAGCACCTCGCCGGCGCCGCGGATCTCCAGGTCGTGCATCGCCAGGTAGAAGCCCGAGCCCAGCTCCTCCATCGCCTGGATGGCGTCCAGGCGCTGCGTGGCCTGCTTGGTCAGGCCCTGGATGTCCGGCACCATCAGATAGGCATAGGCCTGGTGGTGGCTGCGGCCGACCCGGCCGCGCAGCTGGTGCAGCTGGGCCAGGCCGAACTTGTCGGCGCGGCTGATGACGATGGTGTTGGCGCTCGGCACGTCGATGCCGGTCTCGATGATGGTCGAGCACAGCAGCAGGTTGTGCTTGCCCTGCACGAACTCGCGCATCACCCGCTCCAGCTCGCGCTCGGGCATCTGGCCGTGGGCG
>RXJV01000145.1 GCA_003963075.1 Burkholderiales bacterium | reverse complement strand
GGCCCGCAAGGACCAGGTCGTGAAGCAGAACAACGACGGCATCGTCTACCTGTTCAAGAAGAACAAGGTCACCTTCTTCCACGGCCGCGGCAGCTTTGTCGCCGCCAAGGACGGCGGTTATGAGATCAAGGCCGGTGAGGAAGTCATCTTCGCCAAGCAGGTCATCGTCGCCACCGGCTCCAACGCCCGTGCGCTGCCCGGCGTGCCGTTCGACGAAGAGAACATCCTGTCCAACGACGGCGCGCTGCGCGTCGGCGCCACGCCGAAGAAGCTGGGCCTGATCGGCGCTGGCGTCATCGGCCTGGAGATGGGCTCGGTCTGGCGCCGCCTGGGTGCGGAAGTGACGGTGCTGGAAGGCCTGCCCGCCTTCCTCGGCGCGGTGGACGAATCGGTCGCCAAGGAGGCCGCCAAGATCTTCAAGAAGCAGGGCCTGGACATCCAGCTCGGCGTCAAGGTCGGCGAGGTCAAGACGGGCAAGGCCGGCGTGAGCGTGGCCTACACCGATGCCAAGGGCGAGGCCAAGACGCTGGAGGTCGACAAGCTCATCGTGTCGATCGGCCGCGTGCCCAACACCATCGGCCTGGCCCCCGAGGCGGTCGGCCTGAAGCTGGACGAGCGCGGCGCCATCGTCGTCGACGACGAGTGCAAGACCAACCTGCCCGGCGTCTGGGCCATCGGTGACGTCGTGCGCGGCCCGATGCTCGCCCACAAGGCCGAGGAAGAGGGCGTGGCCGTGGCCGAGCGCATCGCTGGCCAGCATGGTCATGTCAACTTCAACACCATCCCCTGGGTCATCTACACCTCGCCCGAGATCGCCTGGGTCGGCAAGACCGAGCAGCAGCTCAAGGCTGAAGGCGTGGCCTACAAGGCCGGCCAGTTCCCCTTCCTGGCCAACGGCCGCGCCCGCGCGCTGGGCGACACCACCGGCTTCGTCAAGTTCCTGGCCGATGCCAAGACGGACGAGATCCTGGGCGTGCACATCATCGGCCCGTTCGCGTCCGAGCTGATCTCGGAAGCCGTCGTCGCGATGGAGTTCAAGGCATCAAGCGAGGACATCGCCCGCATCTGCCATGCCCACCCGTCGTTGTCCGAGGCGACCAAGGAAGCCGCGCTCGCCGTCGACAAGCGCACGCTGAACTTCTGATCGGCTGACGCAAGCAGCAAGGGGCGGCCGACACAGTCGCCCCTTTTTTGTTCATGACCACGGTTACCGAGCTCTACCAGCACACCCTCGACGAGCGCGGCTTCACGGCCGACGAGGCGCAGCTGCGCGCCATCACGGCGCTTCAACGTTGCCAGGACGAGTGGGAGGCCTACAAGGCCCGCCGCAGCAATGCCGTCACCAAGCTGCTGGTGCGCCCGCCCATCCCGCGCGGCGTCTACATGTATGGCGGCGTGGGCCGGGGCAAGAGCTTCCTGATGGACTGCTTCTTCCAGGCCGTGCCGCTCACGCGCAAGACGCGGCTGCACTTCCACGAATTCATGCGCGAGGTGCACCGCGAGCTGCAGGAGCTCAAGGGCATCGCCGACCCGCTGGACGAACTGGGCAAGCGCATCGCGCGGCGCTTCCGCCTGATCTGCTTCGACGAGTTCCACGTCGCCGACGTGACCGACGCGATGATCCTGCACCGGCTGCTGGACGCGCTGTTCCGCAATCGCGTGTCCATCGTCACCACGTCCAACTTCCGCCCGGACGAGCTGTATCCGAACGGCCTGCACCGCGACCGCATCCTGCCGGCCATCGAGCTGCTCAAGGCCCACCTCGAAGTCATCAACGTCGACGCCGGCACCGACTACCGGCGCCGCACGCTGGAGGACATGAAGCTCTACCTGACGCCGTTGAACGACGAGAATGAAGCCGCGCTGAAGCAGGCTTTCGAGGCACTGTCGGAAGCCAAGGACGAGGACCGCAAGCTGATGATCGAGCACCGCGCGCTGTGGGCCCGGCGCCGTGCCGGCGGCGTCGTGTGGTTCGACTTCCAGACCCTGTGCGGCGGCCCGCGTTCGCAGAACGACTACCTGGAGCTGGCCAGCCAGTTCCACACCGTGATCCTGTCCGAGGTGCCCGAGATGCCGGTGCGCCTGGCCAGCGAGGCGCGCCGCTTCACCTGGCTGGTGGACGTGCTCTACGACCGCCGCGTCAAGCTCATCATCTCGGCCGCGGTGCCGGCGGAGCAGCTCTACACCGAGGGACCGCTGGCGCACGAATTCCCCCGCACGGTGTCGCGCTTGCAGGAAATGCGCTCGGCGGAGTACCTTGCGCTGGCGCGACGCGAAGTCGACACCTCGCTGACCTGATGACTGCCTATCTTCTGTTCCTGCTGGCGGGCGCCGCGGCCTCACCGCCCTTGCCGCCACTGCCGCCGCCGTCCGCTGCGTCCGCAACGCGCGCCGAGCTGGCGGCCGAGCGGGCGGCGATCGAGCAGCGATTTGACGCCGACAAGCAGGCCTGCGAGCGGCAGTTCGCCATCACGCCCTGCCTGGAAGCCCTGCGCCAGCGGCGCCACGACGCGCTGGAGCCGCTGGTGAAGCGCGAACAGGCGCTGGCCGCCGAGGAGCGCAGGATTCGCGCAGCCGCGCAGGCCGAGCGCGTGCGTGAGCGTGACCTGGCCGCCGCCCAGGAGGAGGCTCAGCGGCGCGAGCAGGCCGTTGTCGCGCCGCTACCCGCCGTGCCGGCCACGCCCGCCTCGCATGCGCCGCGGGCCCGTGACGCCGCGGATGCCGCGCGCCAGCGTCAGCGCGTCGAGGCCCAGGCTGCCGGCGTGGCGGCGCAGCGTGTCGAGCAACGGCGTGTCCGCGAGGACGAGCAGCGCAAGCGCATCGCCGCCCACGAGGCCCGTTTGCAGCGCCGGACCAAACCGGCGGCGGCACCGCTGGCGGTGCCGGGCGAATCGGCCGCGTCCGCGGCCCGCTGAGCGCTCAGGCCAAGGCTTCGAACTTGACGATGGCGAGCGACAGGTTGTCGCCGCCGCCCCGCGCACGCTGGCGCGCCTTGCTGACCAGCAGCTCGGCGGCCTCGCGCGGCGGCAGGCTGAGCAGCACGCTGCCCAGCTCCTGTGCGGTGAAGTAATGCCACAGCCCGTCGCTGCAGCACATCAGCGTGTCGCCGACCTCCATGCCCTCGAAGCGCTCCGACGTTGAGGTCGGGTCCTGGGCCGTGCCGAGACAGGCGGTCAGCAAATTGCTCTGCGGGTGCGTGCTGGCCTCGGCCTCGCTCAACTGGCCTTCGTCGACCAGGCGCTGCACGTACGAATGGTCCATCGTGCGCTGCACCAGGCGCGCGCCGCGGAACCAGTAGATGCGGGAGTCACCGGAGTGGATCCAGTGCGCGCAGCGGTCGCTGGTGACGACGAAGCCGGCGACGGTGCTGTGCGGCTCCTCCTCGGCGGAGATCGCCGTCAGCTTGATCATCAGATGCGACTCGGACACGATCTGGCTCAGCAATTCGGCCGGCGACTCGTCCTCGGGCGAGAAGCGCTCAAACAGCTGGCGCGCGGTCAGGATGACCTGGTCGGCCGCCTTGCGTCCACCGCTCTTGCCGCCCATGCCATCCGCGACGATGCCCATCACGCAGCCGCTGATGCGCGGGTGGGCGATCACGGCCACCTGGTCCTGCTGGTAGGCCCGGTCACCGCGATGGGTGCCGGTGGCGGCGGTCAATCGGAATCCGGCTGCGGTCGATGGGTACATGCGAAAACTATACTGGTACGCCCGCTTGCGCTCGTGCCGGACACCCTTGGATGGATGAAGAACTTCACTCGTTGCAGCGGCGGCTCATTGAGTTGCGCATGGAGCACGCCGACCTGGACGCGATGATCGATCGGCTCGCTGAACAAAACCCGCTGGACGAGCTGGCGCTGCAGCGGCTGAAAAAGCGCCGGCTGGCGCTGCGCGACATGCTGGCCCGGCTGGAGGCCGAAGCGGCGCCCGATGAACCCGCCTGACCTCGACGACTGGCTCGACCAGCTCGATCAGGCCACCCAGCCGTCGCCACCGCCGCCCGACGAACTCGAGCAGGCCGTGGTGGCCGCCTTTGACGCCGGTGGCCCACTGGCGCGGCTGGACCCCGGCTACAAACCGCGCGAACCGCAGCTGCAGATGAGCCGCGCCGTCGCGCGTGCGCTGAGCCAGCGCCAGGCCCTGGTCGTCGAAGCCGGCACCGGTGTCGGCAAGACCTTTGCCTACCTGGTGCCGACCCTGCTGGCCGGCAGCCGGGCGCTGATCAGCACGGCCACCAAGAGTCTGCAGGACCAGCTCTTCCTGCGCGACCTGCCGCGACTGACCCAGGCCCTGAACACCCCGGTACGGCTGGCGCTGCTGAAGGGCCGCAGCAGCTACCTCTGCCTGCACCGGATGAAGGAGGCACGGGTCTCGGGCGAGTTTCCGGACCGCCGCACGGCGCTCACGCTGGCCCGCGTCGAGCGCTGGGCGCTGGGCACGGCAAGCGGCGATTTCGCCGAGATCGATGGGCTGGACGAGCGCTCGCCCATCATCCCCATCGTCAGCTCCAGCCGCGAGAACTGCCTGGGCCAGGACTGCCCGGACTGGAAGGCCTGCTACGTCGTCAAGGCGCGGCGCGAGGCGATGGAGGCCGACATCGTCGTCGTCAACCACCATCTGTTCTTCGCCGACGTCACGCTGCGCGACTCCGGCGTGGCCGAGCTGCTGCCCAGCGTCGAGATCGCGATCTTCGACGAGGCCCACCAGTTGGCCGAAGCGGGTGTGCAATTCCTCGGCACCGTGCTCGGCACGGCCGCGTTGATCGACTTCGCCCGTGACCTGCTGGCCCAGGGCCTCGCCCATGCGCGCGGCGTGCACGATTGGCAGGGCCTGCACGCCGCTGTCGAGAAATCGGCGCGTGAGCTGCGCCTGGCCGCGGCTGGCCCGCTGGCCACCGCCGGCCGCGAGCTGCGCGGCACGCTCAAGCTCGGTTGGCTGGAGAGGGCCGGATCGGCGGCCTTGGCGACGGCCTTGCTGGGCGTTGAGCAGGCCGTCGGCACGTCGCTCGAGGCCCTGACCGCCGTGCGTGACGCGAGCCCCGACTTCGCGCGGTTGTGCGAGCGAGCGCAGGAACTGCGCGACCTGGCCCGCGGCTTCGCCGCCGAGCCCGATGCGGGCGACGTGCGCTGGATCGACATCGGCCCGCACTCGGCCCGCCTGGTCGAGTCGCCGCTCGACATCCGCGAGGCGATGCAGCAGCAGCTCGAGGGCCCGCAAGGCGCCGGCAAGGCCTGGGTCTTCACGTCGGCGACGCTGGGCGACGACGAGGGGTTGAGCTGGTTCACCGAGCCCGCCGGCCTGACCGGCGCCGAGGTGCTGCGGGTCGGCAGCCCGTTCGACTACCCGGCCCACGCGAGGCTCTACGTGCCGCGTGGCTTCCCCAAGCCTTCCGAGCCCGAGCATCCGGCCAGCGTCGCCTTGCTGGCCTCGCGCCTTGCCCGAGCGCTGGGCGGCCGGACCTTTGTGCTGACCACCACGCTGCGTAATCTGCAGACCGTGGCCGATGCGCTGCGCGAGTGCTTCGAGGCCGCGGGTGACGCCATCACCGTGCTGCAGCAGGGCGCCGCACCGAAGCGGGTGCTGCTGCAGCGTTTTGTTGACAACCCGGCCGCGGTGCTGGTGGGCTCGGCGAGCTTCTGGGAGGGCATCGATGTGCCGGGCGATGCGCTGCAATGTGTCGTCATCGACAAGCTGCCCTTCCCGCCGCCGAACGATCCGCTGGTGCAGGCGCGGGTCAAGCGCCTGGAGGCCGAGGGGCGCAATGCGTTTGCGGACTACTTCATCGCCGAGGCCGCGATTGCGTTGAAGCAGGGCGCGGGCCGGCTGATCCGCACCGAGACCGACCGCGGCCTGCTGGTCGTGTGCGACCCGCGCATGGCGGGCATGAACTACGGCCGCCGCCTGCGCGCCGCGCTGCCGCCGATGGCTCCCGTGGCCAACGAGGCGGAGGCCTTGGCCTGGCTGACGGAGCTGTCAGCCCGCCACTGAGTCAGCGGCTCACCAGAGCTGCCACCAGGGCTTTTTGCGCTTGCCGCCGCCGCTGGCGTACTGGCTGTCGGGGAAGTTCTTGTCCAGCACGCGGCGCGCATCGTCGCGCAGCAGCGTGAGGCCGAGCTTGTCGTAGCTCTCGCTCATGATGAAGAGGGCTTCTTCGATGCCGGGCGCGTACTGGAACTCGGCCACCGCGGCCTGCGCGCGGTTGGCCGCCGCGACATAGGCCTTGCGGTTGAAGTAGTAGCGCGCCACGTGGATCTCGTAGGCGGCCAGCGTGTTGGTGATGAAGTTGATGCGCGTCCTGGCTTCCGCCGAGTACTTGGACTCCGGAAACTGTTCGACCAACTGCCGGAAGGCGAGCAGGGCTTCGCGCGAGGCCTGCTGGTCGCGCTCGGCGACGTCCTGGTTGGCGAGCCGGCCGAACAGGCCGAGGTCTTCGTTGAAGTTGACGATGCCCTTCATGTAGAGGGCGTAGTCCATCGCCGGGCTGGAGGGATTGAGCTTGATGAAGCGGTCCAGCGTCGCGATGGCCTGGGCGCGCTCGGCCGTCTTGTAATAGGCCCAGGCCAGGTCCAGGGTTGCCTGCTGGCCCATCGTCGTGCCCGCCGCGCGCCCCTCGATCTTTTCGAGCGACTTGATGGCGCGGTCGTAGCTGCCGGAGTTCAGGTCGTCTTTGGCGTCTGCATACAATTTGTCCAGCGCTGCCTGGGAGTTCGGGTCATCCTTGGCCAAGGAGCCGCAGCCGGCCAAGCCGAGGGCGAGGGCCATCAGAGCGGCGCCGGCGACGAGGCGTCCGGCCTTGAGTTTCTCAACAAACATGTCTGAAGTCGGGGGCGAAGCTGCCGGCCGGTCACACTGAACAATGGGCGCGAAGTATAGGGCGGGGGGTCTAGATGACCCGGAAGACGAAGCCGGCGAGGTTGTCGAGGGCGAGAGCGCGCCCGAGCGACGCGCGGCCGAGGTCGATGCCGCGGGTCACGGCGAGCGGCTGGACCGCTGGTTGACCGGCCTCGCGCCGGAGTTCTCGCGCAACCATCTGCAGTCCCTGATCGAGCGGGGTTGCGTGCAGGCCGACGGCGTCATGCTGCTCAAGCCGGCGCTGAAGCTGCGCGCGGGCCAGCGCATCGAGGTGGAACTGCAGCCGACCGACGAGAGCCGGGCCTTCCGCGCCGAGCCTATGGTGTTGGCCCTGGCCTACGAGGATGAGCACCTGGTGGTCGTGAACAAGCCGGCCGGGCTGGTCGTGCACCCGGCCGCGGGCAACTGGTCGGGCACGCTGATGAACGGGCTGTTGGCCCACCATCCGGCGGCGGTGGGGCTGCCGCGTGCCGGCATCGTGCACCGCCTCGACAAGGACACCAGCGGCCTGATGGTGGTCGGCAAGACGCTGGAAGCCGTCACCGCGCTGACGCGCCAGATCGCCGCTCGCGAAGTGCACCGCGAATACCTGGCGTTGGCCTGGGGGCGTGTCGACGAGGCCTTCGTCATCGACAAGGCCCTGCGGCGCGACCCGGTGTCGCGGGTGAAGATGGCCGTCGCACCGGCCAACCTCGGCAAGCCGGCGCGCACCGATGTGTTTCCGCTGGGGGTGGGTGACGCGCAGGGGCGGCCCGTCAGCGCCGTACATTGCGTGCTGCACACCGGCCGGACCCATCAGATCCGCGTCCACCTGATGCACAGCGGCCATCCGCTGCTGGCCGACGCGCTCTACGGCGGCGCGCCGGCGCTGGGCCTGGCCCGTCAGGCCCTGCATGCGGCCCGGCTCGGCTTCAGCCATCCGGTCACCGGTGAGGCCCTGAGGCTGCAGGCGCCGCTGCCCGCCGATCTGGCCCAGGCCTGGGTCGACGTCGGTGCCGCCGAACTGCCGGCGTGACGTGGCTACAATGCGCTCCGGTTGTCGTGGCAGCCAGCGCGCCTGAACCGGCGCGACCCGAGCGGTTTGCAGTCCAGCCGCCGCCGGGCAACCACCCCGATCGCGTCCCGCTGGAAGGCTGATGAGCCCCACCGTGGCGCCCGGACTGATGCCGTCCGCCTTGCCCGAGGAGCGCTGAGAGCGCCGGGCCCGGACGATTTGCCAGACTTGGCTTGATTGAGGGCGCATTTGCGTTCATGAACACCCAGGATGCCAAGCGCGTCCTTGAGACCGCGCTGATCTGTGCCTCGCAGCCGCTGACGCTGCGCGAGATGCGCAGCCTGTTCGCCGATGAACTCGGCCCGGACAGCCTGCGCAGCCTGCTTGACGAACTGAGCCGTGACTGGGAAGGCCGGGGCGTCGAGCTGGTCGCGCTGGCCTCGGGCTGGCGCTTCCAGAGCCGGCCCGAGTTGCGCGAGTATCTCGACCGGCTGCATCCCGAGAAGCCGCCGCGTTACTCGCGGGCCGTGCTGGAGACGCTGGCCATCATTGCCTACCGCCAGCCGGTCACGCGCGGCGACATCGAGGACATCCGGGGCGTGGTCGTGGCCAGCCAGATCATCAAGCAGCTGGAGGACCGCGGCTGGATCGAGACCATCGGTCACCGCGAGACGCCCGGCCGCCCGGCGCTGTACGCCACGACCAAGGCCTTCCTGGATGACCTCGGTCTGGCCAGCCTGGAGCAACTGCCCGCCTTGGACATGGGCAGCGAACCGCCGGCCTTTGAAGCGCTGCAAGGCCAACTGCTCGGCGATGACGAGCAGCCGCCGGGCGAGCTGCCCGCCGCCTCGGACCCCGTGGAGCCCGCCGGCGCGCCCAGCCTGTTCGGTGCCGACGGCACCCCCGCACTCCCCACCCCCCACCCCGTCGAACCGCCCCCACAACCACTGCCCGAATCCGCATGAACGAAGCCGCCGATCAAGACAAGCCCCAGCCTCCAGTCACCGACGCCGAGGCGCCTGCCGCGCCCAAGCGCCGCCGCACGACCGCCAAGCCGGCCACCGAGGCGGCCACCGCGGCGGCCACCGAGGCCGCATCGGCCGAGGGCGAGGCGCCTGCAGTGCCCGCCAAGCGCGGCCGCCGCAAGGCCGCCGAGACCGAGGGTGAAGGCGTCACCGCAGCGGCCGAGGCTGCACCGTCCGATGCGGTGCCGGCCCCGGCGCGCAAGCGCGCACCGCGCAAGGCCGCCGTGGCCGACGTGGCCGCCGTGGCCGACGATGGGGCTGTGTTGGTGGGCGCCGAGCCTGCGCCCGCGCCCGCAGCGGTCTTCTCGCTGGCGGAAGCCACACCGGTGACTGCGCATGAGGGCGGTGCAGTCGGGGATGGCGGCGACGGCGATGACGGCGCCGAGGCGGGCGAAGGGGCGGACGACAGCGAGCGGGGAGGGCGCCGCAATCGCCGGCGCAACCGCAAGGATCGCGCCGAGCGGGCCGCGGTGGCGCCGCTTGCGACCGCCACCGCCGAGCCGCCGGCGCCGGCGCTGGCGCCTGAGCTCGTCGAGGCCGCGGGGGCGCGGTTCGCGGACGTGTTGTCGGGCAACCTGGATGCCGAGTCCGAGGGCCCGGTCGGCGAGCCGCCCCAGCTCAGGCCCGAGCCGGTTGCGCTGGAGGGCGCCGAGGGCGACGACGGCGAGGCGGCCGACGGCGAGGCCAAGCGCGTGCTGGCTCCCGATGCCGACGCGCCCAAGCTGCAGAAGGTGCTGGCCCAGTCCGGCATCGGTTCGCGCCGCGACATCGAGGAATGGATCGCCGACGGCAAGATCGAGGTCAATGGCGAAGTCGCCCATGTCGGCCAGCGCATCTCGTTTGGAGACCGCGTGCGCGTCAACGGCAAGGAGGTGCGTGTGCGCATCTCGCCGCCCAATCCGCGCATCCTGGCCTACCACAAACCCACGGGCGAGGTGTCCACCTTCAACGACCCCGAGGGCCGCCCGACGGTGTTCCGCACACTGCCGCGCGTGCAGGGCCAGAAATGGCAGTCGGTCGGCCGGCTGGACATCAACACCGAAGGCCTGCTCCTGTTCACGAACTCGGGCGAACTGGCCAACCAACTGATGCACCCGCGGTTCGGCGTCGAGCGCGAGTACGCCGCCCGCGTGCTCGGCTCGCTGAGCGACGAGCAGCGCGCGCGCCTGCTCGAAGGCGTCAGCGTCGACGGCCAGACGGCTTCGTTCAAGAGCATCGAGGACGGCGGCGGCGAGGGCGCCAACCGCTGGTACCGGGTGGTCATCACCGAGGGCCGCAACCGTGAGGTGCGCAAGCTTTTCGAGGCGGTGGGCATGGTCGTGAGCCGGCTGATCCGCATCCGCTACGGCACCGTCGTGCTGCCGCGCGGCCTCAAGCGCGGCGTCTGGGTCGAGCTGGGCGACGACGATGTGCGCGTCATCCGCCGCCTCGCCGGCCACAGTTCCCACAACGGCCAGGGTCAGGCCCCGTCGACGCAGCCGCTTGGCCGCAAGGATCGCAACAAGCGTCGTGGCGACGACCGCGGTGCGGGCTCGGGCCCGCGCCCGAGTCGCCCGCCCGAACCGCAGCAGCGTCCGCAGCGCGAGGAGCGGGCCCAGCGCCGCGATGACGACGAGGACGATGACGACTTCATTCCTCAACACATCAATCCGCTGGAACAGACCTTCGACCGCCGCCATGCCACCGGCGGCAAGCGAGGCTTCCCGCAGGGCTTCGGTGCCGGCGGCAGCGGCCACGGGCCGCAGGGCGGCGGCAAGCCGGGCAAAGGGGCCAAGGGCGGGGGGCCGCGTGAGCCCGATCCGATGCAGACCTCGCTGGGCTATATCGGCTCCGACGCCTTCCTGCGGCGCGGCGGGGGCGGCAACCGCGGCGGCAACAAGGGCGGCGGTGGCCGTTCCGGCGGCGGCTTCGGCGGACGCCACCGCTGAACGGTCTGGCGCACCCGATTCCCGGTCATCCCGCGCCGCTACAATCGCAGGCTTTGTCCAGCACGCCCCATCAGGAGAACACCATGGCGATCGAAACCACCCTGTCCATCATCAAGCCCGATGCCGTGGCGAAGAACGTCATCGGCCAGATCTATGCCCGCTTCGAGGCCGCCGGCCTGAAGATCGTCGCCGCCAAGATGGTGCATCTGTCGCGCGTCGAGGCCGAGCAGTTCTACGCCGTCCACAAGGCCCGCCCCTTCTTCAATGACCTGGTGAACTTCATGATCTCCGGCCCGGTCATGATCCAGGCCTTGCAAGGCGAGGGTGCCATCCTGAAGAACCGTGACCTGATGGGCGCCACCGACCCGAAGAAGGCCGAGAAGGGCACCATCCGCGCCGACTTCGCCGACAGCATCGATGCCAACGCTGTGCACGGCTCCGACGCCGCCGAGACGGCAGCTGCCGAGGTCGCGTTCTTCTTCCCCGGCATGAACGTCTACTCGGGTCGCTGATCCCCAACGGGGTCGGTGACCCCGGCCCAGAAAGTTCGTATGGACGCGGTCAACCTGCTCGGTTTTGATCTGCCAGGCCTGGCCGCCTACTGCGAGCAACTGGGCGAAAAGAAGTTCCGTGCGACCCAGCTGTTTCGCTGGATTCACCAAAAGGGCGCGTCGGACTTCGAACAGATGTCCGACCTCGCCAAGTCGCTGCGCGAGAAGCTCGCCGGCCGTGCCGTCATCCGTGGGCTGGATGTCATCTCCGAGCATGTCTCGGCCGACGGCACGATCAAGTGGCTGTTCGATGTCGGCGCGGGCAATGCGGTCGAAGCCGTGTTCATCCCCGAAGACGACCGCGGCACGCTGTGCGTGTCCAGCCAGGCCGGCTGTGCGGTGGGCTGCCGCTTCTGCTCGACCGGCCACCAGGGCTTCAGCCGCAACCTGACGACGGCCGAGATCGTGGCCCAGTTGTGGTTCGCCGAGCATTCCTTGCGCAAGCGCCAGAACACCGACGAACGGGTGATCTCGAACGTCGTGATGATGGGCATGGGCGAGCCGCTGCAGAACTACGACCAGCTCGTGCCGGCCCTCAAGACCATGCTGGACGACCATGGCTATGGCCTGAGCCGCCGTCGGGTGACGGTGTCCACGTCGGGCGTGGTGCCGATGATCGACCGGCTGCGCGAGGATTGCCCGGTGGCGCTTGCGGTGAGTCTGCATGCGCCGACCGACCCGCTGCGCGATCAGCTTGTGCCGCTGAACAAGAAATACCCCATCGCCGAACTGCTCGACGCCTGCAACCGCTACCTCGAAAGCGCGCCGCGCGACTTCATCACCTTCGAGTACTGCATGCTGCAGGAGGTGAACGACTCGCCCGAGCAGGCGCGCGAACTGGTCAAGCTGCTGAAGGGCAAGGTGGCCTGCAAGCTCAACCTGATCCCGTTCAATCCGTTTCCGGCCTCGGGGCTCACGCGCAGCACCAATGCGCGGGTTCAGGCCTTCGCCGAGGTGCTGATCCAGGCCGGCATCGTGACGACCGTCCGCAAGACGCGCGGCGACGATATCGATGCTGCCTGCGGCCAGCTGGCCGGCGAGGTGCAGGACCGGACCCGCGCGCATATCCGCATGGTCAGGGCGCCGGTCTCCGTGGCCAAATCAAGTTGATGCCCTGGTGCCACTCCTGAGGATTCGATGAAGCGACCCTTGCCCGTCCTGCTTTCCCTGCTGCTGGCCGCCTGCGCCGGCACCGGCACGGCCCCCCCCGCCGACCGCGAAGTCAGGACCGATTCCGACCAGACCGACGCAGACCGGCGTGCCGCCATCCGCCTGGAGCTGGCCCAGGGCTATTTCTCGCGCGGCCAGTTCACGACGGCGCTGGACGAGCTCAAGCAGGCCTTGCAAGCCAAGCCCGACATGCGCGAGGCGGTGAACATGCGCGGGCTGGTGTACGGCGCGATGGGCGAAAACCAGCTCGCGGAGGAGGCCTTCCGGCGTGCTCTGACGGTCTATCCGAATGACGCCGACACCCTGCACAACTACGGCTGGTTCGTCTGCCAGCAAAAACGCTGGGCGACCGCCGATTCGCTGTTCGACCAGGCCCTGGCGCAGCCGAGCTACCGGGCGCCGGCGCGCACGCTGCTGGTCAAGGGCGTCTGCGAGGCCCGCTCGGGCCGCAACCTCGTGGCCGAGAAGACGCTGATCCGTGCCTTCGAGCTCGACCCCGGCAATCCGGCGATCGCGGTCAACCTGGCCGAGGTCTTGTACCGCAACAATGAGCTGGAGCGTGCGCGCTTCTATGTGAAGCGGGTCAACGAGCAGCCCGAGCAGCTCAATGCGCAGAGCCTGTGGCTGCAGCTGCGTGTCGAGCGCCGGCTCGGCAATGCCAACACGGTCGACGAGATCGGCCAGCAGCTGCGCCGCAAATTCCCCCAGTCGCCCGAGACCCAGGCGCTGGACGCGGGTCGCTACGACTGACAGCCGCAGCTGCGGCGACAACAACAACGAGATGATGGAATCCATCCCAGAGGGTCGTGCCACTGAACGCAGCGCCAGCAGCGCGGGTGCCTGGCTGAGGGCGGCGCGCCAGCAGCGCGGTCTGCACATCGCCGCGCTCGCCGTCATGCTCAAGGTGCCCCAGGCCAAGCTCGAGGCACTGGAGGCGGACCGTTTCGACGACCTGCCGGATGCGACCTTCACGCGGGCGCTGGCGACGGCCGTTTGCCGGGCGCTCAAGGTCGACCCCGCCCCGGTGCTGGCCCTGCTGCCGCGCGGCCATGAGCGTGAGCTGGATGTGCGCCCGGGCTTGAACCAGCCCTTCCGCGAGCGCGGCGCCGGCCCGGCCGATGGCGGGCCGTTGGCCCTGCTGGGCCGGCCGGTGGTGTGGGGGGCGGCCCTGCTGCTGC
This sequence comes from Burkholderiales bacterium, assembly GCA_003963075.1. GTDB lineage: Bacteria > Pseudomonadota > Gammaproteobacteria > Burkholderiales > Burkholderiaceae_C > Pelomonas. Next base: position 13,704 of record RXJV01000145.1, on the reverse strand, counting down.
TTGCCGCGGCGGCCATCTACTGGCTGCCGGCCGGTTGGTTGCCGGAGCCTGGCCGCGCGGCCACGGCGCCGGCGGAACCCGTGGCCTCGGGCATCGTGGCAGCGAGCGCGCCGGAACCGGTCTTCGTTGCCGAGCCACCGGCGTCCGCGCCGGCGGTGGTGGTCGCTGCCCCGGCCTCGGCACCCCTGCCGGTCGCCTCGGCGCCACTGCAGGTCCGTGAGGTGGCGCCGCCGCCGGCGGTCGTGGCCCAGCCGGCGCCGACGCTTGCGGTGCAAACCGGCCCGGCGCTGCGCATCACGGCCAGTGCCGACAGCTGGGTCGAGGTGGTCGATGCCAAGGGCCAGGTGCTGCTGTCGCGGGTGCTGCGGCCCGGTGAGCTGCAAGAGTTCGTCGGAGCTGCGCCCTACCGGCTGCGTGTCGGCAACGTCGGCGGCACCCAAGTGGAATGGCGCGGTGCGGCCGTCAACCTGGCCGAGCGAGCCAAGGACAACGTCGCCCGTCTGGAGTTGAATTGATGAGCGAACTGATGATTCCCGAAGCCCGTCCCGCCCCGCGCCGCAGCCGCCAGGCCCGCGTCGTCTGGGGCAGCCGCGTGGTCACGATCGGTGGTGATGCCCCGGTGCGCGTGCAGTCCATGACCAACACCGACACGGTGGACGTCATCGGCACGGCCATCCAGGTCAAGGAGCTGTCCATCGCCGGCTCTGAAGTCGTGCGCATCACCGTCAACACGCCCGAGGCGGCCGAGGCCGTGCCGCACATCCGCGACCAGCTCGACCGCATGGGCATCGATACCCCGCTGGTGGGAGACTTCCACTACAACGGCCACCGCCTGCTGACCGACTATCCGGCCATGGCCCAGGCCCTGTCCAAGTACCGCATCAACCCCGGCAATGTCGGCAAGGGCGAGAAGAAGGACAAGCAGTTCGCCCAGATGATCGAGGCGGCGATGAAGTACGACAAGGTCGTGCGCATCGGCGTCAACTGGGGCAGCCTGGACCAGGAACTGCTCGCGCAGTTCATGGACGAGAACGCCCGCCGCGCCCAGCCCTGGGACGCCAAGCCGGTGATGTACCAGGCCCTGGTCGAGTCGGCGCTGACCTCGGCCGCCTACGCCTGCGAGCTGGGCTACAACCCGGACAACATCATCATCAGCTGCAAGGTCAGTGGCGTGCAGGACCTGATCTCGGTCTACCGCGAACTGGCCCGCCGCTGCGACTACGCGCTGCATCTGGGCCTGACCGAGGCCGGCATGGGCACCAAGGGCACCGTGGCTTCCTCCGTCGCACTGGGCATCCTGGCGCAAGAGGGTATCGGCGACACCATCCGCGTCAGCCTGACGCCGCAGCCGGGCGAGGCGCGCACCCAGGAGGTCGTCGTCGCGCTGGAGATCCTGCAGGCCCTCGGCCTGCGCCACTTCAACCCGAGTGTCACCGCCTGCCCGGGCTGCGGCCGCACCACCAGCACCACCTTCCAGGAACTGGCCAAGCAGATCGACGACTTCCTGCGCCTGCAGATGCCGGTCTGGCGCAACAAATACCCGGGCGTCGAGGAGCTGAAGGTGGCCGTGATGGGTTGCATCGTCAACGGCCCCGGCGAGAGCAAGCATGCCGACATCGGCATCAGCCTGCCCGGCACCGGCGAGGCGCCGGCCGCGCCCGTCTTCATCGATGGCGAGAAGGCCATGACGCTGCGCGGCGACAAGATCGCGCAGGAGTTCCATGCCATCGTCGAGAACTACATCGAAAAGCGCTACGGCGCGACCGTCTGAATGACCGACAAGAAGATGCAGCCCTTGCAGGCGGTCAAGGGCATGAATGACATCCTGCCGCCTGAATCGGCGCGCTGGGAATGGCTGGAGGCCAAGATGCGCGGCGTGCTGCAGCGCTATGGCTACCAGAACGTGCGCACGCCCATCGTCGAGCCCACCGCGCTGTTCGTGCGTGGCATCGGCGAAGTGACCGACATCGTCGAGAAGGAGATGTACGCCTTCGAAGACCGCGCCGACAAGCATGGCCAGGCCGAACATCTGGCGCTGCGCCCCGAGATGACCGCCGGTGTCGTGCGGGCCGTGACCGAGCACTCCTTCCTGCGCGATGCGCCGCGGCGGCTCTACTACTTCGGCCCGATGTTCCGCCGCGAAAAGCCGCAGAAGGGCCGCTACCGCCAGTTCCACCAGATGGGGGTCGAGGCCCTGGGCTTTGCGGGCCCCGATGTCGACGCCGAGGTCATCCTGATGGGCAGCCGGCTGCTGCGCGAGCTGGGCCTGCGGGCGGGCGAGCATGTGCGCCTGGAGCTCAACTGCCTGGGCGATCTGGCCGAGCGTCGCGCCCACCGCGAGGCGCTGATCGCTCACCTGGAGCAGCACAAGGCCCTGCTGGACGAAGACAGCCAGCGCCGCCTGTACACCAACCCGCTGCGCGTGCTGGACACCAAGAACCCGGCGCTGCAGGACATGGCCAATGCTGCGCCCAAGCTGCTCGACTTTTTGGGCGAGGCGTCGCTGGCCCACTTCAACGGCGTGCGCGCCATCCTCGACAGCGTGGGCATCGCCTACACGATCAACCCGCGCCTGGTGCGCGGTCTGGACTACTACAACCTGACCGTGTTCGAGTGGATCACCGACAAGCTCGGGTCCCAGGGCACGGTGTGCGGCGGCGGTCGCTACGACGGCCTGATCGAGCAGCTCGGTGGCAAGCCCGCGCCGGCCGTCGGCTTCGGCATGGGCATCGAGCGCATGCTGTTGTTGCTGGAGGAAGTCGGTGCCATCCCCGCCGCGCCGGCGCCCGACGTCTATGCCATCGTGCCCGACCCGGCCGACATGCCGCGCCTGCTGCCGGCGCTGGAGGCCCTGCGCGAGTCCGGCGTGGCGGTGCAGATGCACGCCGGTGGCGGCTCGTTCAAGTCGCAGTTCAAGAAGGCGGACGCTTCCGGGGCCCGCTTCGCGCTGGTCTTCGGTGCGGACGAACTCGCCCGCGGCGAGGTGGCCGTCAAGCCGCTGCGCGATGGCGGCGATCAGGTCAATCGTCCCCTGTCGGCTGTGCCTTCCTGGGCCGCCGAACTCCTCCCCGCATAATCCCGGGCCCACCGAGCCCCTTCTCCTGAGCATTCCCCATGGCCGCGCATCTCGATCTCGAAGAACAAGAACAACTGGAGCAACTCAAAGCGTTCTGGAAACGCTGGGGCAATCTGATCACCTGGCTGATCACGGCGGTGCTGGCGGCCTTTGCCGCCTGGCAGGGCTGGAACTGGTACCAGCGTGACCAGGCCGCCAAGGCGGGTGCGATGTACGAAGAGTTCGAGCGCGCGCTGTCCGCGCAGGACCTGGACAAGGCCGCCGTCGCCGCGGCCGACCTGAAGGCCCGCTTCGCGGCGACCGGCTATGCCGCCCAGGCGGGCCTGCAGGTTGCCAAGCTGCAGCTCGACAAGGGCAAGGCCGACGACGCCAAGCAGAGCCTGGCCTGGGTGGCCGAGCAGGGCGCCGAGCCGCCCTACCGCGATCTGGCCCGGCTGCGGCTCGCGGGCCTGCAGCTCGACGCCAAGGCCTATGACGACGCGCTGAAGACGCTGGACGCGGTCAAGTCGCCCGAGTTCAGCGCCCTGGTGGCCGACCGCCGCGGTGACGCGCTGCTGCTGCAGGACAAGCGCGATGCCGCCAAGGCCGAGTACCAGAAGGCCCTGGCCGGCCTCGACAAGACCCAGGATTACCGCCGCGTCGTCGAGGCCAAACTCGCGACACTGGGCGTGCCCACGGTGGTCGAAGCCGCCGCTGCCGGAGCTGTGCAATGAAGCGCGCGCTGCTGATCTCGTTGGTGGCGGCCTCGCTGTCGGGCTGCTCGGTGTGGAACTCGTGGTTCGGCGACGCCAAGAGCCGGCCGGCGCCGCTGGAGACGCTGTCGGGCCCGGCGACCGGTCGCGTAGTCTGGAGCAGCAAGGGCGAGAACATCGGTTTCCCACTCAGCATCGCGACGCCGGGCGACCGCTTTGTGGTGGCGAGCAACGACGGCGTCGTCCGTGCGCTGGCCGCCGCCGATGGTCGTGAGCTCTGGCGCGGCGAGGCCGGCGCCAAGCTGGCGGCCGGCGTTGGCAGCGATGGCCGTTTTGCCGCCGTCGTCAACCGTGACAACGAACTGGTCGTGCTGGACGCCGGCCGCGTCGTCTGGAAGAAGCCGCTGCCGACACCGGTGGTTGCCGCCCCGCTGGTGGCCGGCGAGCGTGTGTTCGTGTTGACGCTGGACCGCCAGGTGCTGGCCTTCGACGCGCTGGACGGCCGCAAGATCTGGGAACTCAAGCGCCCCGGCGAGCCGCTGACACTGGCCAAGGCCGGCGTGCTGCTGGCCTACAAGGACACCCTGGTCGTGGGCCAGGGCCCGCGCCTGGCCGGGGTGGACCCGCTCCAGGGCAGCCTGCGCTGGGAGGCCAGCGTGGCCACGCCGCGCGGCACCAACGAGGTGGAACGTCTGGCCGACCTGGTCGGGCCGGCGGTGCGCCAGGGCGAGCTGATCTGTGCGCGCGCCTTCCAGTCCTCGGTCGGCTGCGTCAACGCCGAGCGCGGCAGCCCGCTGTGGAACCGCCTGGTCGGCGGGGCCAATGGTGTCGGCGCGGACGACCGTATCGTCGTCGCGGGCGACGCCTCGGACCGGCTCTCCGCATGGAAGCTGGCCAACGGCGACCTGGCCTGGTCGGCGGATCAGTTCCAGCTGCGCAAGCTGTCCGCGCCGTTGGTGCTGGGCGGGCAGGTGCTGGTCGGCGACTTCGAGGGCCAGGTGCATCTGCTGGACCGCGACACCGGCAAGACCCGTTCGCGCACCGCCACCGACGGCTCCGCCATCGTCGCGACCGCGCTGCAAGGCCAGACGGCGCTGTTCGCGACCAAGAGCGGTGGCCTGTTCGCCATCAAGGTCGACTGAAGACCCACGAATGAAACCCGTGATTGCCCTGGTCGGCCGCCCCAATGTGGGCAAGTCGACGCTGTTCAACCGGCTGACGAAGTCGCGCGACGCCATCGTGGCCGACTTCGCCGGCCTGACGCGCGATCGCCACTATGGCGATGGCCGCCTGGGCGACCGCGAGTTCATCGTCATCGACACCGGCGGCTTCGAGCCCGACAGCACCACCGGCATCGTCAAGGAGATGGCCAAGCAGACCAAGCAGGCTGTCGCCGAAGCCGATGCGGTCATCTTCGTCGTCGACATCCGCCTGGGCCTGTCGGCCCATGACAGCGAGATCGCCCGCTACCTGCGCAGCGTCAACAAGCGCGTGCACCTGGCCGTGAACAAGGCCGAGGGCATGGTGGAGTCGCCGCTGCTGGCGGAGTTCCACGAGCTCGGCATGGGCGAGCCCCACCCCATCTCGTCGGCCCACGGCCAGGGCATTCGCAGCCTGTTGGATGCGGTGCTCGCGCCTTTCGATGCCACCGAGCGCGACGACGAGGCCAAGGACGAAGGCGTCATCCGCCTGGCCGTGGCGGGCCGCCCGAATGTCGGCAAGAGCACGCTGATCAACACCTGGCTGGGTGAGGAGCGCCTGGTCGCCTTCGACATGCCGGGCACGACGCGCGACGCGATCGCGGTGGACTTCGAGCGCAACGGCCAGAAGTTCAAGCTGATCGACACCGCCGGCCTGCGCCGCAAGGGCCGCGTGTTCGAGGCCATCGAGAAGTTCTCAGTGGTCAAGACGCTGCAGGCGATCGCCGACGCCCATGTCGTGCTGCTGCTGCTGGACGCTACCCAGGGCGTGACCGATCAAGACGCCCACATCGCCGGCTATATCCTCGACAGTGGCCGTGCCGTGGTGCTGGCCGTCAACAAATGGGATGCGGTCGACAGCTATCAGCGCGAGACCCTGAAGCGCCAGATCGAGCAGCGCCTGGCCTTCCTGAAGTTCGCGCCGATGCACCAGATTTCGGCCCTCAAGCGCCAGGGCCTGGCGGCGCTGTGGAATGCGATGGCGGATGCCTATGCATCGGCCTACCGCAAGATGACCACGCCGGTGCTGACCCGCCTGATCCAGGAGGCCGTGGAGCACCAGCAGCCCAAGCGCGCCGGGCTGTCGCGGCCCAAGCTGCGCTATGCCCACCAGGGCGGCCAGAACCCGCCCATCGTCGTCATCCACGGCAATGCGCTGGAAGGCGTCACCGAGGTCTACAAGCGCTACCTGGAGGGCCGCATCCGGGCCCACTACAAGCTGGTCGGCACGCCGCTGAAGATTGAACTGCGGTCGTCGAAAAACCCGTTCACCGAAAAGAACTAAGGCCGATTTCCGGCTGACGCAGGACCCTGTGTTAAGGTCTTACCCGTAGTCCCTCACCCGATAACTCGGAGCATACCGATGAGCAACAAAGGCCAACTTTTGCAGGACCCCTTTTTGAACCTGCTCCGCAAAGAGCATGTGCCGGTTTCGATCTACTTGGTCAACGGCATCAAGCTCCAGGGCCATATCGAATCGTTTGACCAATACGTTGTGCTGTTGCGCAATACGGTGACCCAGATGGTCTACAAGCACGCGATCTCGACCGTTGTGCCGGGCCGTGCGGTCAATTTCCACGCCGGCGACGCCCCGGCCGACGCCTGATACCGCGCCCTTGTCCGCGACTTCCTCTCTGACCGCGACGCCGCCCTCCGAGGCGGCGCGCGCCATTCTTGTGGGCGTCGATTTCGGCCGGCATGCCGCCAAGCAGGGCTTCGACGAGAGCCTGGACGAACTGGCCCTGCTGGCCGAGTCCGCCGGCGATACGCCCGTGGCCAAGGTCATCGCGCGCCGGCCGGCGCCGGATGCCGCGCTGTTTGTCGGTTCCGGCAAGGCCGATGAAATCAAGCTGCTGGTGCAGGCCCATCACGCCCACACGGTGCTGTTCGACCAGGCCATCTCGCCGGCCCAGCAGCGCAACTTGGAGCGGGTGCTCGGCGTGCCGGTGGCCGACCGCACGGCGCTGATCCTCGAAATCTTTGCCGCCCGGGCGCAGAGCCACGAGGGCAAGCTGCAGGTCGAGCTGGCGCGGCTGCAATACCTGGCCACGCGTCTGGTGCGGCGCTGGAGCCATCTGGAGCGCCAGAGCGGCGGCATCGGCATGCGCGGCGGCCCCGGTGAGGCCCAGATCGAGCTGGACCGCCGGATGATCGACGACCGCATCAAGAAGACCAAGGAGCGCCTCAAGCAGGTGCAGCGTCAGCGCAGCACGCAGCGGCGCTCGCGTGCCCGCAATGGCGTGTTCAAGGTCTCGCTGGTCGGCTACACCAATGCCGGCAAGAGCACGCTGTTCAATGCGCTGACCAAGGCGCGCGCCTACGCGGCCAACCAGTTGTTCGCGACGCTGGACACGACGACCCGTTCGCTCTACCTGGAGCAGGCCGGCGCCAGCGTGTCGCTGTCCGACACGGTGGGCTTCATCCGCGACCTGCCCCACAAGCTGGTCGAGGCCTTCCGCGCCACGCTGCAGGAGGCGGCCGATGCTGACCTGCTGCTGCATGTTGTCGACGCCGCCAGCCCGGTGCTGGATGAACAGATGGCCGAGGTCGAACGCGTGCTGGCCGAAATCGGCGCGAGCGACGTGCCCCAGGTCCTGGTCTACAACAAGCAGGATCTGCTGGCGCCAGACCAGCGTCCGCGGGAGTCGGTAGACGCCGTGCTCCGCCCGGCCGGCAGCACCGAGCCGACTCCGCGAGTCTTCGTCAGCGCGCTGGACGGCGCTGGCCTCGCGGAACTGCGCCAGCTGATCGCGACCGCGATGCAGCGGGTCCAACCCTTGAATCCCGATGAACGGGACCCACGTTTCGACGCCGACGCTTCCCACCCATCGGACTTCGGCGAACCCCCATCCTCAGACCCAAGCCAGGCATGAGCAGCACCTCCCACACCCCGCCCCGCAGCCCCTGGGCTCGGCGCCTGATGACGCCGGTTGCGCGAGCGGCTGGTCGGCTGTTGAACAGCGGTCGCAACGAAGGGCCGCCCGACCTCGACGAGCTCTGGCGCGACTTCAACCGCAAGCTCTCGGGCCTGTTTGGTGGCCGCGCGGGCGGCAATGGCAACGGTTCTGGCGGTGGTTCGCCCGACATGAAGGGCGCTGGCATTGGCATCGGGCTGATCGCCGGGGTCGTCGCACTCGGATGGCTGGGCAGCGGCTTCTTCATCGTGCAGGAAGGCCAGCAGGGCGTCATCACGTCCTTCGGCAAGTACAGCAAGACCGTCGAGGCCGGCTTCCAGTGGCGCCTGCCCTATCCGCTGCAGCAGCACGAGATCGTGTCGGTGACCCAGTTGCAGCAGGTCGACGTTGGGCGCAACGCGGTCGTGGCCGCGACCGGCCTGCGCGATTCGTCGATGCTGACGCAGGACGAAAACATCGTCGACATCCGCTTCACGGTGCAGTACACGATCAAGGATGCGCGCGACTTCCTGTACGAGAACGTGCTGCCCAAGGACGCCGTGGTGCTGGCCGCCGAATCCGCGGTGCGTGAGATCGTCGGCAAGAGCACGATGGACTCCGTGCTCTACGAGCAGCGCGACGCGATCGCGACCGAGCTGGTCAAGTCCATCCAGACGCAGCTGGACCGCCTCAAGGCCGGCATCCTGATCAAGAACGTCAACGTGCAGAGCGTGCAGCCGCCCGAGCAGGTGCAGGCCGCGTTCGAGGATGCGTTCAAGGCGGGTCAGAACAAGGAACAGACCAAGAACGAAGCCCAGGCCTATGCCAACGAGGTGATCCCGCGCGCCCAGGGCGAGGCTGCCAAGCTGCGCGAGCAGGCCGAGGGCTACAAGGCCAGCGTGATCGCCCGTGCCGAGGGTGATGCCGGGCGCTTCAAGAGTGTGCTGACCGAGTACCAAAAGGCACCGGCGGTGACCCGCGACCGCATCTACATCGACACGATGCAGCAGATCTACAGCAACGTCAGCAAGGTGATGGTGGACAGCCGCAGCGGCTCCAACCTGCTCTACCTGCCGCTCGACAAGCTGCTGCAGCAGGGCAGCAGCGGCACGGTCAGCGTGTCGCCCCCTCAGGCCACCAGTGTGGCGCCCGACGCAGCGGCCGTGCCCAGCGGCAGCGATCTGCGCAGCCGTGACAACCAGCGCAGCCGCGACGGCCGCTGATCGAGGACCACCCGAATGAACCGTATTGCCGCCATCCTCGCCGGCGCTCTTGTCGCCCTGATGCTGCTGTCGTCGATGCTCTTCATCGTCGACCAGCGCCAGTTCGCCGCCGTCTACGCCCTGGGTGAGATCAAGGAAGTCATCACCGAGCCAGGCCTGAAGTTCAAGCTGCCACCGCCGCTGCAGAACGTCGTGCTGCTGGACCGCCGCGTGCAGACCCTGGACAGCCCCGAATCGCGCCCCATCTTCACGGCCGAAAAGAAGAGCCTGGTCATCGACTGGCTGATCAAGTGGCGCATCACCGAGCCGCGCCAGTTCATCCGCAACAGCGGCCCGGACACGCGCAATGTCGAGAACCGCCTGGCGCCCATCGTGCAGGCGGCCTTCAACGAGGAAGTGACCAAGCGCACCGTGCTGGCAGTGCTGGCCACCGAGCGCGAGAAGGTCATGAACGATGTGCGCGCGCGCCTGGCCGACGAGGCCAAGCAGTTCGGCATCGAGGTGGTCGATGTCCGCATCAAGCGGGTGGACTTTGCGTCCAGCATCACCGACTCGGTCTACCGCCGGATGCAGTCCGAGCGCCAGCGTGTCGCCAGCGAAGCGCGCTCGACCGGTGCCGCCGAGGGCGAGAAGATCAAGGCCGACGCCGACCGCCAGCGCGAGATCATCGTCTCCGAGGCCTACCGCGATGCACAGAAGATCAAGGGTGAGGGCGATGCCAAGGCTTCGGCCCTGTACGCCGAGGCCTTCGGCCGTGACCCCGCCTTCGCCCAGTTCTACCGATCGCTGGAGGCCTACCGCGCCAGCTTCCGCAACAAGAGCGACGTGATGGTGGTCGACCCGAACAGCGACTTCTTCAAAGCCATGCGTGGCTCCGGCTCGGGCAGTGCGCCTGCCCCCTCGCCCGCACGCAAGTGAATGAGTTGCTGACGGCCTGCGCGCTGGTGCTGGTGATCGAGGGGCTGCTGCCGCTGGTCAGCCCGCGGCAGTGGCGCGAGTTGTTCAGCCGCGTGCTGGCCCTCAGCAATGGCCAGATCCGTTTCGTCGGGCTGGCCAGCGTCGGCGTCGGCCTGATCGGACTGCTGTTGTTGCGCTGACGCGAAGCGGCGCCGGGCCGATGGGCGGGGAGGGCGCCGGTACAATGCCGTTTTTAACCGCCTGCCTTCGCCCATGTCCTCTGCTTGGCTGCTGCCCGAGCACATCGCCGATGTCCTGCCCGCGCAGGCACGCCGCATCGAAGAGCTGCGCAGGCAGTTGCTCGACATGGCCCGCAGCTACGGCTGCGAGCTCGTCATCCCGCCGCTGCTGGAGCACCTCGACTCCCTGCTGTCCGGCACGGGCAGTGGCAGCGAGATCAAGCTGTTCAAGCTGGTCGACCAGATCTCCGGCCGCTCGCTCGGCCTGCGCGCCGACACGACGCCCCAGGTGGCGCGCATCGATGCCCACCTGCTGAACCGCCAAGGTGTTGCCCGCCTGTGCTACTGCGGCCCGGTGGCCCACACCCGGCCCGATGGCCTGAACACCAGCCGCGAGCCGCTGCAGTTCGGCGTCGAGATCTATGGCCACGCGGGCCTGGAGGCCGACCTGGAGGTGCACGACCTGGCCCTGGACGCGCTGCGCCGCGCCGGCCTGACGCAGGTCATGCTCGACCTCGGCGATGCACGTCTGCTGCGAGGTGTGCTCGACGGCGTCCAGCTTGCGCCCGAGGCGCTGGACGCACTGACGGCGGCGCTGGCGGCCAAGGACATGGCGGCGCTGGCCGGGCTGACGGCCGACATGCCTGGCACGACCCGCGAGGCGCTGCTGGCCCTGCCCAGCCTGTATGGTGGCCGCGAGGTGCTGGCGCAGGCCGCACGCCGGCTGCCCGATCATCCGCTCGTGAAGGCTGCACTGGCCGATCTGGACTGGCTCGCCGGCCAACTTGCTTCCGTTCATCCCGAACTCGGCCTGGGTTTCGATCTCGCGGACCTGCAGGGCTATGCCTACTACTCCGGCATCCGCTTCGCGGCCTATGCGCCGGGCTGCGCCGATGCCGTGCTGCGCGGCGGCCGCTATGACGAGGTGGGTGCCGTGTTCGGCCGCCGCCGTCCGGCAGTGGGCTTCAGCCTCGACCTGAAGACCCTGGTCGGCCTGGTGCCCGCTGCGCCCTTGCGCGCCGCGGTCCGCGCGCCCTGGGGCGAGGACGCGGCATTGCGGCAGGCGGTGCGCGCCTTGCGAGAGCAGGGTGAGACCGTGGTCTGCGTACTGCCCGGCCATGAACACGAGGCTGACGAATTTGACTGTGACCGCGAGCTGGTTCGCGAGCACACTGACTGGGTCGTCCGAGCGCTGTAAGGCCGCGGGCGAACCTTCCCCCTTCTCAAGCAATGCAGGCAAACAAGATGCACAGCCAAACCGCGCGCGGACGCAATGTGGTCGTCGTCGGCACCCAGTGGGGTGACGAGGGCAAGGGCAAGGTCGTGGACTGGATGACCGATCACGCCCAGGGCGTGGCGCGCTTCCAGGGCGGCCATAACGCCGGCCATACCCTGGTCATCAAGGGTGTCAAGACCGCGCTGCAACTCATCCCCAGCGGCATCATGCGCGACGGCGTGGCCTGCTACATCGGCAACGGCGTGGTCGTCGATCCGACCCATCTGCTGACCGAGATCGAGCGCCTCGAAGCCGCCGGCGTGGAAGTGCGGTCGCGTCTGTTCATCAGCGAATCCTGCCCGCTGATCCTGCCTTTCCACGTGGCCGTGGACAAGGCGCGCGAGGCGCTGCGGGAAAGCAGCGGCAGCGGCAAGATCGGCACCACCGGCAAGGGCATCGGCCCGGCCTACGAGGACAAGGTCGCCCGCCGCGCGCTGCGTGCCCAGGACCTGAAGCACCCCGAGCGTTTCGCCAAGAAGCTGCGCGAGTTGCTGGACCTGCACAACTTCGCGCTCAAAGGCTTTTTGAAGAGCGAAGAGCTGGCCTTCGAGCCGATCTTCGAGCAGGCGATGAAGATGGCCGAGGCCATCAAGCCGATGCTGGCCGACGTCGGCTACATGATCCACAAGGCCCACCTGGCCGGCCAAAACATCCTGTTCGAAGGCGCGCAAGGCACGTTGCTGGACATCGACCACGGCACCTACCCCTACGTCACCTCCAGCAACTGTGTTGCCGGCAATGCCGCCGCGGGCGCCGGCGTGGGGCCGCAGATGCTGCACTACATGCTCGGCATCACCAAGGCCTACACGACGCGCGTCGGCTCCGGCCCCTTCCCGACCGAGCTCGACTGGGAGGTGCCCGGCACCGTCGGCTACCACCTGTCCACCGTCGGGCAGGAGCGGGGCACGGTCACCGGTCGTGCGCGCCGCTGCGGCTGGCTGGACGCGGCTGCGTTGAAGCGTTCCACCATCATCAACGGCATCACCGGCCTGTGCCTGACCAAGCTCGATGTGCTGGATGGCCTGCCCGAAATCAAGGTCTGCGTCGGCTACAAACTGGATGGCAAGCTGATCGACATCCTGCCGCTGGATGCCGACGAGATCGTCGCTTGCGAGCCCGTCTACGAAACCTTCCCGGGCTGGACGGAGACCACCTTTGGCATCACCGCCTGGGATGCCTTGCCCGCCAACGCGCGCGCCTACCTGAAGCGCGTTGAGGAGGTGATCGGCGCGTCCATCGACATGGTCTCGACCGGTCCGGACCGCGAGCACACCATCGTGCTGCGCCATCCCTATTCCGTCTGATCCACTCACAAACTGCGGAGACGCCACCACCATGCTGACCGACGACGGCAAACACCTCTACGTGTCCTGGGACGAGTACCACCTGCTGACCGAGAGACTTGCGCTCAAGGTGCATGCCTCGGGCTGGCAGTTCGACCAGATCCTGTGCCTGGCCCGCGGCGGCATGCGCCCGGGCGATGTGCTGTCGCGTGTGTTCGACAAGCCGCTGGGCATCATGTCCACGAGTTCCTATCGCGCCGAGGCGGGCACCATCCAGGGCCGGCTGGACATGGCCAAGTACATCACCATGCCCAAGGGCGAACTGGCCGGCCGCGTGCTGCTGGTGGACGATCTGGCCGACTCGGGCGTGACGCTGAAGGCGGTGGTCGAAAGGCTACGCGGCATGCCGTCCATCACCGAGCTGCGCTCGGCCGTGATCTGGACCAAGAAGGTTTCGGCCTACACGCCGGACTACTACTGCGAGATGCTCGAAACCTCACCGTGGATCCACCAGCCGTTCGAGGAGTACGACGGGATGGGGCCGGAGCAGTTGGCGAAGAAGTTTGTGGTCTGACACCGTGGGGGTGGTGGCACGGCTCATGCGCTCGGTTGCTGCCACGACTCGCCATCGGGCCCATCGAGGGCCCGACGGCGGGGACTCGGTCACTTCCGGCGCCCCCGGCAGCCGGCAACGCGCTTGCAAGCGCGTTGCCTTCGTCGAGGCGTCGGGCAAGGCGCAGGGCTTGCCCTCGGTCCTCGCCGACATGCCCTTCGAGTCCTCTCCTGGGCACGAAAAGCAAAAGGGCCGATGCTTGCGCATCGGCCCTTTTGCTTTTGTTTTGGTGCCCAGGAGAGGACTCGAACCTCCACGGAGTTACCCGCTAGTACCTGAAACTAGTGCGTCTACCAATTCCGCCACCTGGGC
>RXJV01000123.1 GCA_003963075.1 Burkholderiales bacterium | reverse complement strand
GATGGCGACGACGTTGGGATGGTGCAGTCGCCCGGCCAGCGCCGCCTCGGCGCTGAAGAAGCGGCTGCTGAAGTCGCTGCCGGGGGCATCGGCCGGGGGTGCCCAGGCGCGCATGCGCTTGATCGCGACCTCCTGGCCCTGGAAGGGGTCACGCGCAAGAAAGACGTCGCTGGTCGCGCCCTCACCGAGGCGCTTGAGCACCTGGTAGCGTCCGATATGGGGCGGCAGATCGTCGGCAAGAGCGGTCACGGCGGGCATGATACGGGCGGCCACTGCCGGGCGGCTGTCGCCGCTGCAAGCTTTGCGACGCAGCCGACCGTGCGTTCCGGCTGCCGCGAGGGCCGCCTCCTAAAATCGCCCCATGATCCAAGCCAAGCAGGCGCTGCTCGCCGCACTCGCCGACTCTCTGCAAGCCATCGCTCCCGGCTCGAACGCCGCGGCAGCCTTTGAATCCCCCAAGCAGGCCGCCCATGGCGATTTCGCCTGCACGGCCGCGATGCAGCTGGCCAAGCCGCTCAAGGCCAACCCGCGTGAACTGGCCACGCGGCTGATCGCCGCGCTGGAGGCCCAGCCGGCGGTCCAGCAATGGGTGCAGTCGCTCGAGATCGCCGGCCCGGGCTTCATCAACATCCGCCTCAAGCCTGCCGCCAAGCAGGCGGTGGTGGCCGAGGTGATGGCCGCCGGCACCCATTTCGGCGAGCGCCCGGCCACCGGCAAGCATGTGATGGTGGAGTTCGTGTCGGCCAACCCCACCGGCCCGCTGCATGTGGGCCATGCCCGCCAGGCGGCGCTCGGCGATGCGCTGTGCTCGCTGTTCAAGACCCAGGGCCACCAGGTCACGCGCGAGTTCTACTACAACGACGCCGGCGTGCAGATCGCCACCCTCGCCAATTCCACGCAGATGCGGCTCAAGGGCTTCAAGCCCGGCGACGCCGCATGGCCCGAGGCGGCCTACAACGGCGACTACATCCAGGACATCGCCGACGCCTTCGTCGCGAAGCAAACGGTGAAGGCCGACGACCGCGAGTTCACCGCCTCCGGCGACGTGGACGACCTCGACAGCATCCGCCAGTTCGCGGTGGCCTATCTGCGCCACGAGCAGGACCTGGACCTGCAGGCCTTTGGCCTGAAGTTCGACAGCTACTTCCTGGAGAGCAGCGTCTACGCCGGCGGGCAGTTGGAGAAGACGGTCGAGCGCCTGGTGGCCAGTGGCAAGACCTACGAGGAGGGCGGCGCCCTGTGGCTGCGCACCACCGACTACGGCGACGACAAGGACCGCGTGATGCGCAAGAAGGAGGGGGGCTACACCTACTTCGTGCCCGACGTGGCCTACCACATCAACAAGTTCGAGCGCGGCTACACGCAGTGCATCAACATCCAGGGCACCGACCACCACGGCACCATCGCCCGGGTGCGCGCCGGCCTGCAGGCGGTCAACCTCGGCATCCCGCAGGGCTTCCCGGACTATGTGCTGCACAAGATGGTCACGGTCATGAAGAACGGCGAGGAGGTCAAGATCTCCAAGCGCGCCGGTTCCTATGTGACGCTGCGCGACCTGGTGGACTGGACCAGCCGCGACGCGGTGCGCTTCTTCCTGATCAGCCGCAAGGCCGACACCGAGTTCACCTTCGACGTCGACCTGGCGCTGAAGCAGAACGACGAGAACCCGGTGTTCTATGTGCAGTACGCCCATGCCCGCATCTGCTCCGTGATCCGCAAATGGGCGGCCGACATGGGCGGCGACGTCGGCAGCATCGCTGCCGCCGACCTGGGCCTGCTGACCGCGCCGACCGAGGAGGCGCTGATGCTCAAGCTCGCCGCCTACCCCGACATGCTGACTAGCGCGGCCGCCGGCCTGGCGCCGCATGACGTGGCCTTCTACGCCCGCGACCTGGCCGGCGCCTACCATTCCTACTACGCCGCCGAACGCGTGCTGGGCCAGGCTCCCGAACTGAGCCGCGCCCGCATCGCCCTGCTGGCCGCCACCCGCCAGGTGCTCGCCAATGCACTCGGCCTGCTCGGCGTGAGCGCCCCTGAACAGATGAGCCGCGAGGCTCAGGACCAACCGGAGACCGAATGAGTTCCGCATCCAAGCCCGCCGGCAGCAAGGCCCAGAAGGGCGGCTTTGTGCTCGGCCTCATCGTCGGCCTGCTGCTCGGCCTGGCCGTCGCCCTCGGTGTGGCGCTCTACATCACCAAGTCGCCGTTCCCGTTCACGAACAAGGTGCCACAGCGCACCGCCGAGCAGGACGCCGCCGAGGCCGAGCGCAACCGGAACTGGGACCCGAACGCCCCGCTGGCCGGCAAGGGCGCCGCCCGCAGCGCCAGCGGCGTGGTCAACGCCCCGGCACCGGCACCGGCACCGGCACCGGCGGCGTCGGCCGCGGCACCGGTCGCCGTGGCCGCACCCGCGTCGGGCGCGGCGCCGGCCAAGGCCAGCCCCCGGGCCGATGCACCGCCGGCGGCCACCGCGCCGACGCCTACGTCCGCCACGGCCGCCGTCACCGCGCCGGCCGCCGCGGCGGGCGACGCCTATGTCTACTTTGTGCAGGCCGGCGCCTTCACCCGCCCCGAGGAGGCAGAAAGCCAGAAGGCCAAGCTCGCCATCCAGGGCTTCACCGCCAAGACCATGGAGCGCGAACAGAACGGCCGCACCGTCTACCGCGTGCGCCTCGGTCCGCTGGATACCCGCGACGCGGCCGAAGAGCTGCAGCGCAAGATCGAAGGCGCCGGCTTCGAGGCCAACCTTGTTCGTGTACAACGCTGAACCGCACCGACCTCGCCCCACCCCCGCCTGAAGGATGCCTGCCGCCATGAAGCGCCGCGATTTCTCCGCTCTGCTCGCCACCGCCCCCCTCGCCGGCGCGACCGGCCTCGCCCTGGCCCAGGGCGGCCCGATCGAGGGCCGGCAGTACAAGACCCTGGCCCAGCCGCTGCCGACCGCGCCCGGCAAGATCGAGGTGGTCGAGTTTTTCTGGTATGGCTGCCCGCACTGCTATGCCCTGGACCCGACGCTCGAGGCCTGGCGCAAGGGCCTGCCGGCGGACGTCGCGTTCCGGCGCGTGCATGTCGGCTTCCATGCCGTCGCACGCCTACACCAGCGCATGTTCTACGCGCTGGAGGTGATGGGCAAGGAAGCCGATGTGCATGACGCGATCTTCAAGGCCTTCCACGTCGACCGCGTCGAGGCCAGCGACGACAAGGCCGTGATCGCGCTGATGGGCAAGCTCGGCCTGGATGCGTCCAAGTTCACCGACGCCTACAACTCCTTCGGCGTGCGCACCAAGTCCCAGCAGGCCACCAAGCTCAGCGAGGCCTTCAACATCGACGGCGTGCCGGCCCTGGGCATCGGCGGGCGCTTCCTGACCTCGCCCGGCATGGCCGCTGGCGGCCAGCGCCTGAACGAGGTCGAGTTGGGCCAACGCGCGCTGGCCGTCACGGACTTCCTGATCCAGCGCGTGCGCAGCAAGGCATGAAGCGCCGCCACGCCACCCTGGCGCTGGCCGCGGCCGGCCTCGCCACCACGGCCCGTGCCCAGGGCGGGCCGGTCGAGGGCAGGCATTACGCCCCGCTGCCCAACGCGCTGCCGGCCACGCCGGGCAAGATCGAGGTGCTGGAGTTCTTTCTCTACACCTGCCCGCACTGCTATGCCTTCGACCCGACGCTCGAGGCCTGGGTGCACAAGCTGCCGGCGGACGTCAGCTTCCGCCGCGTGCCCGTGGGTGTGCAGGCGATGCAGCGCCTGCATCAGCGCATGTTCTACGCACTCGACGCGATCGGCGCGCTGACACCGGCGGTTCATTCGGGCATCTTCAACGCGATCCACCGCGACGGTGTCGAGATCACCGACGAAGCCGCCGCCGTGGCGCTGGTGGGCCGGCTGGGTGCCGACACGGCCCGCTTCAAGCAGGCGCTGAACGCCGACGGCGTGCGCAACAAGATCGCGCAGGACCAGAAGCTGCTCGAAACCAGTGGCATCAGCTCGGTGCCGATGCTGGTCATCGCCGGCCGCTGGCGCACCGGGCCGGGCATGGGTGGCACTCCGGCGCAGGACGAGGCGGCCGGCGCCCGGCAGGTGCTCTCCACCGCGGATTTCCTGATCAAGCAGGCCCGGCAGGCCGCAGGCGGTAAAACCTCCTGATCGGACAACCGGCCGCAGAGGCAGGTGGCGTCGGCGGGCCCCTAGAATGGCCTGCAAATTCCGTGCCGCAATGCCTCAGCACCTGCCTCTACTGATCGCCCTGGTCCTCTCCACCGGCCCCGCGCTGGCGGAGAAGGCCGACCGGAACAAGCCCCTGGTGCTGACCTCGGAGCGGCAGGGCCGCATCGACAGCATCAACCAGCGCACCGAGTTGCTGGGCAACGTCATCATCACCAAGGGCAGCCTGTTGCTGCGCGCCGAGAAGGTGGATGTGCGCGAGACCCGCGACGGCTACCACCAGGCCTATGCGTCGGGCACCGCCGGCAAGCCGGTGAGCTTCCGCCAGGCCCGCGACGTGCCCGGCGAGGCGATCGAGGGCGTGGCCGACCAGCTCGAATACGACACCAAGACCGAGACCGTGCGCTTCATCGGCAACGCCAATGTGCGCCGCACGCGCGGCGCGACGGTGTCCGACGAGGTGACCGGCGCCGTCATCGTCTACGACAGCCGCACCGAGGTGTTTGCGCTGGAGGGTGGCAACGCCTCGCCCAACCCCAACGGCCGGGTGCGCATGGTGCTGATGCCACGGCTGCCGGCGGACGCCGCGGCGTCCGCCCCGGGCGGCGCAACACCGTCCGCGCTGCCGCTGCAGCCCTCGACGACGATCACACCGCCGCGCAAGCCCTCATGAGCACGGTCGACAACTGCGGCAGCCGGCTCGAAGCCGAGGGCCTGGCCAAGACCTATGGCGTGCGCAAGGTGGTCAAGGACGTCCATGTGCGGGTGGACTGCGGCGAGGTCGTCGGCCTGCTGGGCCCCAATGGCGCCGGCAAGACGACCAGCTTCTACATGATCGTCGGCCTGGTGCGCTCGGACGCCGGCGTGATCCGCATCGACGGCGCCGAGGTGCAGCGCCTGCCCATCCACGCCCGCGCACGGCTGGGTCTGAGCTATCTGCCGCAGGAGGCCTCGATCTTCCGCAAGCTGACGGTCGAGCAGAACATCCGCGCGGTGCTGGAGCTGCAGGTGGACGAGCGCGGCCGCGCCCTGAGCAAGGCGCGCATCGATGAGTTGCTGGGTGGCCTGCTGCACGACCTGTCCATCGAGGGCCTGCGCGACAGCCCGGCGCCGGCGCTGTCCGGCGGTGAACGCCGCCGGGTCGAGATCGCCCGGGCCCTGGCCACGCAGCCGCGCTTCATCCTGCTGGACGAGCCTTTCGCGGGCGTCGACCCGATCGCGGTACTGGAGATCCAGCGCATCATCAGCTTCCTGAAGGCGCGCCGCATCGGCGTGCTGATCACGGACCACAACGTTCGCGAGACCCTGGGCATCTGCGACCGCGCCTACATCATCAGCGAGGGCGCCGTGCTCGCCGAAGGCACGCCCGATGAGATCGTCGCCAATGCCGATGTGCGCAAGGTCTATCTCGGCGAGCACTTCCGGATGTGATGAGCCCCTCGCCCAGTCATGCCCCGCTGAACGCGGGCCCGCCTGACCGGTCCCCCGAGGGGACGGCGATGCTTGCGGCATCAAGCCGCAAGCACATCGCCATGGCGGGCCGGCTTGGGAGCTGCCCGGCGCTCGGCCCGAATGCGCCACACGGGGGCTGGGCGGCATGAAGCAGACTCTCCAGGTCCGCCTCAGTCAGCACCTGGCGCTGACGCCGCAACTGCAGCAGTCGATCCGGCTCCTGCAGCTGTCGACGCTGGAGCTGCACCAGGAGGTCGAGCAGATGCTCGCCAGCAACCCGCTGCTGGAGACGGAGGAGGAGTTCTCGGTCAGCACGCCCGAGCTGGCTGCGAACGCGCCGGCCGAGAGCGGCACCGAGGCCTCGGCCGGCGAGTCCGAGAGCGGCGATGCGCCCGAACTGAGCGCCGAGGACTTCGGCGGCACCGAGCGCGAGGACTGGGAGAACGGTACCGAGGGCGACGACTTCGACGGCATCCGCGAGCTGCCGCCCAGCAGCGGCACCGGCAGCGGCGACGATGACGGCGAGCGCGAGAGCCAGGAATCCGCCGAGACCACGCTGGCCGAGCACCTGGCCCAGCAGCTCGCCGGCCTGCACCTGTCGCCCGAGGATCGGGCCGCCGTACAGGTGCTGATCGAATCGTTGAACGAAGACGGCTACCTCGAAGACGCTCTGGACGAGATCGCTGCTGCCCTGGCCGAGGACGCCGAGCAGCGCGAGGAGCTTCTGGACCGGCTGCGCATCGCCCACCGCCTGCTGCAAAGCCTGGAGCCGGCCGGCATCGGTGCGCGCGATCTGTCGGAATGCCTGGTGCTGCAGCTGCGAGCGCGGCCACGCAGCGCGGCCCAGGTGATTGCGATCCTGATCTGCAAGAGCCATCTGGAACTGCTGGCCCGGCGCGACATGCGCCGGCTGATGCACGAGACCGGTGCCGACGAGGCCTTGCTGCGCGAGGCGCAACTGCTGATCACCCAGCTCGAGCCCAAGCCGGGCCGGCGCTTTGCGCAAAGCGCCGCCGCCGCCATCGTGCCCGATGTGATCGTGCGCAAGCTGGGGCGCGAGTTCCGCGTGATGCTCAACCCCGAGGTGGCCCCCAAGCTGCGCATCAACGAGCTCTATGCCAATGCGCTGCGCGCGACGCGCGGCGGCATCAGCAACTCACCGCTCGGCAGCCAGCTGCAGGAGGCGCGCTGGTTCATCAAGAACATCCAGCAGCGCTTCGACACCATCCTGCGCGTCAGCACTGCGATCGTCGAGCGCCAGCGCGGCTTCTTCACGCACGGCGAGCTGGCGATGAAGCCGCTGGTGCTGCGCGAGATCGCCGACGAGCTCGGCCTGCACGAGTCCACCATCTCGCGCGTGACGACGGCCAAGTACATGGCCACGCCCTGGGGCACCTTCGAGCTGAAGTACTTCTTCGGCTCGGGCCTGAGTACCGAAGCCGGCGGCGAGGCCTCCAGCACCGCGGTGCGGGCGCTGATCAAGCAGTTCGTCGCCGCCGAGGACATCAAGAAGCCGCTGTCCGACAGCGCGCTGGCGGCGATGCTGGAGGAACAAGGCATCCAGTGCGCGCGCCGCACCGTAGCCAAGTACCGCGAGGCGATGAAGATCGCGCCGGCCAATCTGCGCAAGGCGATGTGACCGTGGGCGCACTGCCGGACGTTTTTCAGCCATCGCCTTACAGCGCGGGTCGAGTCATTGCAAGCATGACTCACCATCTCAGCCGCCAGTTTCGGCAACCACTTGACCTTGCCTGGCTTGAAGACGCTGGCATCACGCTGGACCAATACCGCGACGAACTCAACCTGTTGAGCGTTTGTGCTGCGATGCATGCCGTCGAAAGCCACTCGCTGCCCGCATCCGTCGAGCAGGCGGTCGCGAGGGGCTTCTTCGACCAATTGCGAGAGCTTGTCTCGATGGCGCACGAACGCCTGAGCGACGTGGGCGAATTGACGGACTACTACGCGGATGCCGCATTGCGAGATGCAGCGAGTCCGCCCGCGCCAGGTGACTTCGCGGTGTTCGATGAAGCCTTTGGGGACCGGCTCCTCGCATTGGGCGAGAGCACGGAAACCCGCGGGCACGCGTGTATCAAGCTGTCGTTGGTGACACCTCGAATGCTCTGGGACCGCGTGAGCCAGAACACGCACATGGCACTCACCGAAGCCCGTCTGCTTCCACACCATTGATCGCCATCGGGTGCGCCCGCAGCACCGATCGCCCGAACGCCCAGCGACAATCGCCCCCGTGAGCCTGCCCAACAAGTTGTCCCTGTTCGTGTCCTGCCCCGGCGGGGTCGAGCCCTTGCTCGAAGAAGAACTCAAGCGCTTCCTGCCGCCCGGCGTGCGCAGCAAGGTGGAGCCGCTGCGCGGTGGCTGCGGCGTGCTGGGCACGGCCGAGGACGTGATGCGCATCAACCTCGAAAGCCGCCTCGCCCAGCGCGTGCTGGTCGAGATCATCGAGGGGCCCTACCGCCATGAGGACGATCTCTACGCCCTGGCCCGCCGCGTCGACTGGCGCGACTGGCTGACGCCCCAGCACACGCTGCGCATCGACACCACCGCCCAGCGCTCGCCGCTGAAGAGCCTGAACTTCGCCGCGCTGCGCATCAAGGACGCGATCTGCGACCAGTTGCGCGAACACACCGGCGAGCGCCCCAGCGTGGACACCCAGCGGCCCGACCTGCCGGTGGTGCTGCATGTCGGCCCCGAGCGCGCGGCGATCTACGTCGACACCTCGGGCGAGCCCCTCTTCAAGCGCGGCTGGCGCATCGACAAGGGCGACGCGCCACTGAAAGAAACGCTGGCCGCGGCGATGCTGGCAGCCGCCGGCTGGCGCGGCACGGCCACCGAGGGCGGCGCCCTGCACGACCCCTGCTGCGGCTCGGGCACCATCCCGATCGAGGCCGCGCTGATCGCCTGCGATGCCGCGCCCGGCCTGCAGCGCCGCTTCGCCTTCGAGCACCAACTGCCCTTCTCCACCGGCGCGATGAAGCAGGCCTGGGGCGAGATGGCCCAGGCCGCCCGCGCCCGCATCCACCCGCCGGCGGTGCCGATCTACGCCAGCGACGTGGCCTTCCGGATGGTCGACTTCGCGCGCCGCAATGCCGAGCGCGCCGGCGTGGCCCAGTACATCCAGCTCAACGGCGGCGACGCGCTGGAGCGCCCCGCGCCGCAGCTGCCCGAGGGCATGCCGGGCGCCATCGTGATGAACCCGCCCTACGGCGAGCGCATCGAGGTGCGCGGCAAGGCCGCCATGACGCGAGATGCCGGGGGCTCGGAGCAAAGGGATGCGGGCGACGACTTCTTCCCGCGCCTGGCCGCGCACTGGAAGCGCCAGTACACCGAGAACCCGGCCGGCTGGACGGCCTGGATGCTGAGCCCCGACATGAAGCTGCCGGGCCGGATGCGGCTGAAGGAAGCCCGCCGCGTGCCGATGTGGAACGGCCCGATCGAGTGCCGGCTGTTCCGCTTCGACCTCGTCAAGGGCTCGGCCCGCAAGCCCTTGCCTGGCGATGCGCCGGCCTGAGCGTCTCGCCGCGCTGGCGCTGCTGCTGGCCGCGCTGCATGGGCCGGCCGCCGCGCGGCCCATGCCCTGCACGCTGGTCTTCGGTCAGGCGCGCAACCTGCCCGAGGCCGGCGGACCGGACTGGCAGGCGCTCAACGAGGACTTCGCCGCGGCCGTGGCCGCCGCGCTGGACGGCAGTGGCCGACGCATCGTCACGATGAGCCTGCCCAACGACCGGATCGATGCCCGAGCCACCGGCCTCGCACTGCTGCAACGGGCGGATGAATCGGGTTGCAACACGCTGATCGAGGCCACCGTGTTCGCCGACGTCGAGCAGATCCTGGTGCTGAGGCTGCGCGTCTATCCGCTGCTGCCCCAGCTCGGGGGCGACGGCGGCATCGTCGGGCTGCGCATCGGGGCGCCCCTGTTCGTCTCACAGCGCGAGCTGGCACTGGCCACCCTGCCCCGGCTCAGGCCCGAACTGCTGGCCACCCAGATGGCCGGCGAATACCTGCAGCACGACCGCCGCTGAACCGCGGGCGTCGGGCTCAGCTGCTGCGGCGGCGCTGCAGTGCCAGGAAGGCCAGCGCCGCCGCGCACAGCAGCAGCGGCACCAGGCTGGCCCAGTTCATCCACTGCCAGCCGCCGGTCGTGACCAGGGCGCCGGAGGAGAACGAGGTCAGCGTCATCGTCGCGTAGACCCCGGTGTCCAGCAGCCCCTGGGCACGCGTCTTCTCCTCGGGCCGGTAGGCCTGGGTGAACAGCGTCGTGCCGCCGATGTAGAGGAAGTTCCAGCCGACGCCGAGCAGCAGCAAAGCGCCAAGGAAATGCTCCAGGTCCTGGCCGCTCAACGCGAACGCGATACAGCCCAGGTTGAGCAGCACACCCAGGGCCATGACCGGCAGCACACCGAGGCGCCGGATCAGGCCGCCGGTGAAGAAGCTGGGCACGAACATCCCCAGCACATGCCACTGCAGCACCTGGCTGGCGTCCGCGAACGGCAGGCCGCATTGGCCCATCGCGATGGGCGTGGCGGCCATCAACAGGTTCATCACACCGTAGCCCAGCGCACTCGCCGCCAGTGCCACCAGGAAGAGCGGTTGGCGCACCAGCTCGGCACTCGGCCGCCCGCCGGCGCCCGGCTGCGGCTGGGCCAGGGCGGGGAAGTCGATGCGCGAGATCAGCAGCAAGCCCAGCACCGCCACGCCCATCAGCAGCAGATAGGCGCCGGCAAACGGCGCCGCCAGCAGGCTGCGGCTCTCGCGCGCCAGCAGCGGGCCCAGGATGGCGCCCAGGCAGCCGCCGGCCAGCACCCAGGAAATCGCCAGCTCGCGCCGCTCGGGCGCGACCAGCTCGGTGGCGGCGAAGCGGTAGAGGGCCGCATTGGCGTTGTAGTAGCCGGCGATCAAGGTGGCGGCGACGACACCCCAGAACCAGCCCTGCAGCACGCTGCCCAGCGCCAGCGCGCAGCTCAGCAGTGCCACGAGCAGGCCGATCTGGAAGGCACGCCGGCGCCCGAAGCGGAGCTGGTGGCGCCCCACCCAACGGGCCATCAGTGCGCCGCCGGCCACATAGGCGCAGATCGGCAGCGTCGCCATCCAGGGGCGTGGCGCCAGCGCCAGGCCGACAAGGCCGTTGATGCCGATGAAGCAGATGTTGTTGGTCAGCAGCAGGCCCTGGGCCAGCACCAGCAACGCGAGGTTGCGGTTCACGCGACCAACGACAGCCAGGACAGCAGGGCCAGCGGCGCCGTGTCGGCGCGCAGGATGCGCGGGCCCAGGCTGATGCCGGCAAAGCCGCGGGCCCGGGCCGCGTCCTCCTCGGCGTCGCTCAGCCCGCCCTCGGGACCGCTCAGGAACAAGGCCCGGGGCTGCGGGAAGGGGCTGGGCCGCTGGGTGGCGCGCGGGCTCAGCAGCGCCCGCCACTCGTCATCGCCGGGCGCGGGCAGCGCAGCCAGCCAGGCCGACAACGGCATCACCGGCTCGACATGCAGCGGCACGCTGCGTCCGCTCTGCTCGGCGGCCGCGATGGCCACGCCCTGCCAGTGGGCGCGCTTCTTGTCGGCGCGCTCGCCGGCCAGGCGCAGCACCGAGCGCTCCGACACCAGAGGCTGGAGCGCCGCCGCCCCCAACTCGGTGGCCTTCTCGACGAGGAAGTCCATCCGGTCATTGGCCGGCATGACGACGGCCAGCGTCACCGCGCGCGCCAGTTCGCGCTGCGCCTGCCGGGCTTCGATCAGCCGCACCCGCACCTCGCTGCGGCCCATGGCCGTGACCTCGGCCTGCCACTCGGGCCCGCTGCCATCGAACAGGGTCAATGCATCGCCGGGCTGCAGGCGCAGCACCTGCACATGCCGGGCCGCACCGGGGGGCAGGGCGATGTCGCCGTCGGCCAGCGGCGCGGCGAGCGGGGTGTCAACGTGAAAGCGCGGCAAGTTCGGCAACAACGGCAGGCGGGCCGCCAGTGTCCCAGATCAGCGCAGCCCCAGCGCCTCGCGCACGGCAGCCGCCGCGTCGTCGCCCTTGGCCTTCTGCACGCGCTCCACCAGTTGCAGCGCCAGGGCCTGCAACGCGGCCAGGCTGTCGGCACGCTCGACCTCCAGCGCGAAGGCATAGCCCTTGAACGGCCCGAGCAGCCGGGTGGCCTCGCCGCTGAGATAGATGTAGAGGGCCGCGCGGTCCAGCAGCGGCGCGGCGGTGGCCGTCGCGGGTGCGCTGGCAGCCGCCGCAGCCGGTGCAGCCGGGGTCGGCGCGCGCGGCGCGGACGGCTGCGCCGGCGCCGCTGCCGCGGCACCGCCCTGAGGCGCAACCAGGCCATGGTCGCGCAGGGTCTGCAGGTCGGCCTCGGTGGCGCCGGCGACCAGGCTCAGCCACTGCCCGGCCGGCTTGCTGGCGTCGAGCACGAGCAACAGATTGCGCGCGGCGCGCGACAGCGGCAGGGCGCGCGCGCGGATCTCGGCGCGGCCCGAATCGGTTTTGGCTAGCAGCAGGTCGGACACGTTGTCTGGCTTTGCCCACGCGGCGGATGATCACGCGCAGGCCGGGGCGGGAGGGATCTTCAACCCTTGTCCCGCAACTCCCTGCGCAGGATCTTGCCCACGGGCGTCTTGGGCAGTTCGGTGCGGAACTCGACGATCTTGGGGCGTTTGTAGCCGGTCAGGTTGGCTTCGCAATAGGCCCGTACATCGGCCTCGGTGATATTCGCGTCTTTCTTCACGATGACCACCTTGACGGCCTCGCCGGCCTTGGCATCCGGCACGCCGACCGCAGCGCATTCGAGCACGCCGGGCATCTGCGTCAGCACGTCCTCGACCTCGTTCGGATACACATTGAAACCGCTGACCAGGATCATGTCCTTCTTGCGGTCGACGATCTTGAAATAACCGCGTTCATCGACGGTGCCGATGTCGCCGGTGCGGAAGAAGCCGTCGGCCGTCATGACCTTGGCGGTCTCGTCCGGCCGCTGCCAGTAGCCCGCCATGACCTGCGGGCCGCGGATCGCGATCTCGCCGGGCTGGCCGATCGGCACCTCGTGGCCGTCATCGTCGAGCAGCTTGAGCTCGGTCAGCGGCATCGGCAGGCCGATGGTGCCGCTGTAGGCGTCGCTGTCGGTCGGGTTGCAGGTGGCCGACGGCGAGGTCTCGGACAGGCCATAGCCCTCGACGATGGGGCAGCCGGTTTTCTCCAGCCAGAGTTTGGCGGTGGCCTGCTGCACCGCCATGCCGCCACCGACCGAGATGACGAGGCGGCTCCAGTCCACCGTGCCGAAGTCCGGATGGTTGGCCATGGCCATGAACAGCGTGTTGACGGCCGGGAAGCTGTGGAAGCGGTGGCCGCTGAGCTCCTTGAACATGGCCGGCAGGTCGCGCGGGTTGGGGATCAGCACATTGGCGCCGCCCATGTGCATCGACAGCATCATGTTCGTGTTGAAGCCGAAGATGTGATACAGCGGCAGCGCGCAGATGGTGACGACCTGCTCGCCCTTGGGCACCTTCTTGAGCGCGGGCTGGTACCAGGCCTCGCTTTGCAGGATGTTGGCGACGAGATTGCGGTGCAGCAGCACGGCGCCCTTGCTGACGCCGGTGGTGCCGCCGGTGTACTGCAGCACGGCGATGTCGTCCGGGCCGAGCGCGGGCGCCTTGTAGGTGAGGCTGCGGCCCTTGGCCAGCGCATCGTTGAAGCGCACGGCGCCCGGCAGCTCGAAGGCCGGCACCATCTTCTTCACGTTGCGCACCACGTAGTTGACGATGCTGCCCTTGATGAGGCCCAGCATGTCGCCCATGGCGGCGAGCACGATGTGCTTGGTCGGCACATGCTGGATGACCTGCTGCAGCACCGACGCGAAGTTCTCGATGATGACGATGGCCTTGGCGCCCGAGTCCTTGAGCTGGTGCTCCAGCTCGCGTGGCGTGTAGAGCGGGTTGACGTTGACCACCACATAGCCCGCGCGCAGCACCGCCGCGACGGCAACCGGGTACTGGAACAGATTGGGCATCATCAGCGCGACGCGGTCGCCCTTTTCGAGGCCCAGGCTCTGCAGATAGGCCGCCAGCGCGCGCGAGGCCTCGTCCACCTGGGCGAAGCTGACGCTCTTGCCCATCATCAGATAGGCCGGCTTGGCGGCATTCCTCTTGAACGAGCTGTCCAGCAGGTCGACGAGGCTGGGGTAGAGCGCGATGTTCACGTCGCGCGGCACTTCGGCCGGGTAATGCTTCAGCCAGATCGGCTCCATGGCCTTGTCTCCTTGTTCTTGACTGGCGCCGATTCTGACCGATGGCCTGCGGCGCAAGCGTCAGGGGATTCGATAGAGCTCCCTAGGCGGCTTGCGCCCGGTTCATTCGACGGCCTTGAGCATGTCCTCGACGACCTTCTTCGCATCGCCGAAGACCATCATGGTCTTGTCCATGTAGAACAGCTCGTTGTCCAGACCGGCATAGCCGGCGGCCATCGAGCGCTTGTTGACGATGACGGTCTTGGCCTTGTGCGCCTCCAGGATGGGCATGCCGTAGATCGGGCTGCCCTTCACATGCGCGGCCGGGTTCACGACGTCGTTGGCGCCCAGGATAATGGCCACGTCGGCCTGGCCGAACTCGGCATTGATGTCCTCCATCTCGAAGACCTGGTCGTAGGGCACCTCGGCCTCGGCCAGCAGCACGTTCATATGGCCCGGCATGCGGCCGGCCACCGGGTGGATGGCGTATTTGACGGTGATGCCCTTGTCGGTCAGCTTGGCGGCCAGCTCCTTGACCGCATGCTGGGCGCGCGCCACCGCCAGGCCGTAGCCCGGCACGATGATGACCGTCTCGGCATTGCCCAGCACGAAGGCCGCGTCGTCAGCACTGCCGCTCTTCACGTTGCGCTGCTGCGCGGCACCGGCGGCCGGGCCGCCGGCCTCGCCACCAAAGCCGCCGAGGATGACGTTGAAGAACGAGCGGTTCATCGCCTTGCACATGATGTAGCTCAGGATCGCGCCCGAGCTGCCCACCAGCGAGCCGGCAATGATCAGCATCGGGTTGTTCAGGCTGAAGCCGATGCCCGCCGCCGCCCAGCCCGAGTAGCTGTTGAGCATGGAGACGACCACCGGCATGTCCGCGCCGCCGATCGGGATGATCAGCAGCACGCCGAGGGCGAAGCCCAGCAGCACGATCAGCCAGAAGTCCATCGCGCTCTGCGAATGCCAGAAGCCGAACAGGAAGAAGGCGGCGGCCAGGCCCAGCAGCGCGTTCAGCGCATGCTGCCCCTTGAACACCACGGGCGCGCCCTGGAAGAGCCGGAACTTGCTGCCGCCGGACAGCTTGCCCCAGGCGATGACCGAGCCGGTGAAGGTGATGGCGCCGATGAACACGCCCAGCGCCAGCTCGATGCGGTTGCCGCCCGGGATCTCATGGCTGCCCTTGGCTGCGATGCCGAAGGCCGCCGGCTCGGCCACCGCCGCGACCGCGATGGCCACGGCCGCAAGGCCGATCATGCTGTGGAAGAAGGCCACCAGCTCGGGCATCTTGGTCATCTCGACCGTCTTGGCCCGCCAGGCGCCGTAGCCGCCACCGGCCACCAGGCCCAGCAGCACCCAGCCCAGGCCGACCGCGCTCGCGCCCTCGCCCGCCAGCTTGGCGATGAGGGCGCCCGTGGTGAACACCGCAATCGTCATCCCGGACATGCCGAAGAGATTGCCGCGGATGGAGGTGGTGGGGTGAGACAAGCCCTTGAGCGCCTGGATGAAGCAGACGCTGGCAACGAGGTAGAGCAGCGTGACGAGGTTGAGGCTCATGCCTTGCCCTCCTGGCCGGCTGTGGTCTTCTTGTCCTTTTTCTTGAACATCTCCAGCATGCGCCGCGTGACGAGGAAGCCGCCGAAGATGTTCACCGCCGCCAGCGCCACGGCCAGCACGCCCATGCCCTTGGCAAACGGCGTCTCGGTCAGCGCGGCGGCCAGCATGGCACCGACGATCACGATGGCCGAGATCGCGTTCGTCACCGCCATCAGCGGCGTGTGCAGCGCCGGCGTCACCGTCCAGACCACGTGGTAGCCCACGTAGATGGCCAGCACGAAGATGATGAGATTGATGATGGTGTGGTCAACCAGTTCCATGCTCAGGCCCTCGTCACTTGTCCGTCTTGGGTCACGCGGCAGGCCGCGACGATGTCGTCATCCAGCGGCACGGTCAGCGTGCCTTCCTTGGTGATGACGAGCTTGAGGAAGTCCAGCACATTGCGCGCGTACAGCGCCGACGCATCGGCCGCGACCAGCGCCGGCAGATTCGTCTCGCCGACGATCACGACGCCATGCTTGACCACCGTCTGGCCGGCCTCGGTCAGCGGGCAATTGCCGCCGGCCGGGGCCGCGATATCGACGATGACCGAGCCCGGCTTCATGGCCTTGACCATGTCCTCGGTGACCAGCACCGGCGCCGCGCGGCCGGGTATCAGCGCCGTCGTGATGACCACATCGGCCTGCGCCACCCGCTTGGCCACCTCGACCTTCTGCCGCTCCAGCCAGCTCGGCGGCATCGGCCGCGCGTAGCCGCCCACGCCCTCGGCCGCCTCCTTTTCCTCGGCGGTCTCGTAGGGCACGTCGATGAATTTCGCACCGAGGGACCCGACCTGCTCCTTCACGCTTGGCCGCACATCGCTGGCCTCAATGACGGCGCCCAGCCGCTTGGCCGTCGCGATCGCCTGCAGCCCCGCGACGCCGACGCCGAGGATCACCACGCGCGCCGCCTTCACGGTGCCGGCCGCCGTCATCAGCATCGGGAAGAAGCGCTGGTAGCGGTCCGCCGCGATCATCACCGCCTTGTAGCCGGCGATATTGGCCTGGCTGGACAGCACGTCCATGCTCTGCGCGCGGGTCGTGCGCGGCGCGGCCTCCAGCGCGAAGCTGGTCAGGCCCGCGCCGGCCAGCGCGGCCAGGCCGTCGCGGTCGAAGGGGTTGAGCATGCCGACCAGAGCGCTGCCGGGCTTCATCAGCGCCAGCTCGTCGGCGCCGGGGGCGCGCACCTTCAGCACCAGCCCGGCACCCAAGGCCGCGGCCTGGTCGACGATCTCGCAGCCCACGGCCTCGTAGGCCGCATCGGTGACGCTGGCGGCGACGCCGGCACCGGCCTCGATGCGCAGCACATGCCCGGCGGCCTTGAGCTTCTTCGCCGTTTCCGGCGTGACGGCCACCCGGGTCTCCCCGGCCGCGCGCTCGCGCGGAACTCCGATCTCCATGAGGTCTCCTCCTCGGACTGGTGCGGGGCAGCTTACACAATGCCTGCACCGCCCCGCTGCGGGACTACCAGAGGAGGTTTCATGAGCGCCACAGACCGATTTCGTCCCAGCGTGACCGTCGCTGCGGTGATTGCGAACGCCGGCCGCTACCTGCTGGTCGAGGAGGAAACCCCCGAGGGCCTGATGCTGAACAACCCGGCGGGCCATCTGGAGCAGGGCGAAAGCCCGATCGAGGCCGTCGTGCGCGAGGCGCTGGAGGAGACGGCTCGGCATTTCGTGCCCGAGCATTTCCTCGGCGTCTACCTCGCCCGCTTCGTGCGGCCGGCCCGTTTAGAGGATGTCACCTATGTGCGGCTGGCCTTTTCCGGCACCGTCGGTGAAGCCATCGCCGGCCGGGCCCTGGACCGCGGCATCCGCCGCACGCTGTGGATGACCGAGGCCGAACTCGCTGCCTGCGCCGAGCGCCACCGCAGCCCGCTGGTGCTGCAATGCGTGCAGGACCACGCCGCCGGCCGGCGGCTGCCGCTGGACACGGTGTTCAGCCATGCCTCGCTGCAACAGCCCTGGGTCAAGCAGGCCTGAGGCGCTGTTTGGGACAATCCGGCCCATGAATTCCAAGAAACACCGCGTCGTCGTCGGCCTGTCCGGCGGCGTCGACTCGGCCGTGACCGCCCACCTGCTCAAGGCCCAGGGCCACGAGGTCATCGGCATCTTCATGAAGAACTGGGAAGACGATGACGACGACGAGTACTGCTCGACGCGTCAGGACTTCCTTGACGCCGCCTCGGTGGCCGATGTGCTGGGCATCGAGATCGAGCACGTGAACTTCGCGGCCGAATACAAGGACCGCGTGTTCGAGAGCTTCCTGCGCGAGTACCAGGCCGGCCGCACGCCCAACCCGGACGTGCTGTGCAATGCCGAGATCAAGTTCAAGGCCTTCCTGGACCATGCGATGCGCCTGGGCGCCGAGAAGATCGCCACCGGCCACTATGCGCGGGTGCGTGAAGTCGACGGCGAGTTCCAGCTGCTCAAGGGCCTGGACCCGCTGAAGGACCAGAGCTATTTCCTGCACCGCCTGACGCAGGCGCAGCTGAGCAAGGCGATGTTCCCGGTCGGCCACCTGCCCAAGACCGAGGTGCGCCGCATCGCGGCCGAGATCGGCCTGCCGAACGCGAAGAAAAAAGACTCGACCGGCATCTGCTTCATCGGCGAGCGGCCCTTCCGCGAGTTCCTGAACCACTACCTGTCGCACCAGCCCGGCCCGATCCAGGACGAGCGTGGCCGCACCCTGGGCCAGCATGTCGGCCTGAGCTTCTACACGCTGGGCCAGCGCCAGGGCCTGGGCATCGGTGGCGTGAAGGACAAGAAGGCGGCCCGCGGCGGTGGCGAGCATGAGCCCTGGTTCGTCGCGGCCAAGGACATCCCGAACAACACCCTGATCGTCGTGCAGGGCCATGACCACCCGCTGCTGCTCAAGCCGGCCCTGGTGGCCGACGACCTGAGCTGGGTTGCCGGCCATGCGCCCACCGATGGCGCGGCAGCGGCCAAGACACGCTACCGCCAGGCCGACGCCGCCTGCCAGGTGGGCTTCGATGCCGCGGGCCGGCTGGCGCTGCGCTTCCCGGAACCGCAATGGGCGGTCACGCCGGGCCAGAGCGCGGTCGTCTACGACGGCGAGGTCTGCCTCGGTGGCGGCGTGATCGCCGAGGCCCTGGCTGCATGAGCCAGCGCGCGGCACCGGGCCGCCCCAGGCCAGCGGCCATCCCGTCGGGGATCGGTCGTCGCAGGCGTCGCACGCGAGGCCTTCATGATTGACCGGCTGCTCGCGCGGCTGGCCGAACCCGGCGTGGTGCTGCGCCTGGCCGCCCTCATCGTCTGCGTGATGGAGCTGGTGAACGCCGTCGCCACGCTGCTGGGCGCCCGCACCGAACCCTACGACGGCCTGCTGGCTGCGGTCTGGGGCAGGCTGGGCGGAGGCGCCAACGACCGCAGCCTGCTGCTGATCAGCGTGGCCGTGCTGCTGGTCTTCATCGCGATGATCTGGCGCCTGGCCAGCCAGGGTGCGGCCGTTGTCGCGGTGAACCGGCGCCTGGCCTGGCTGCTGCTGGTCGACCTGCTCGCCTTCTCCGTCACGCCGGCCCTGCCCTTCCTCGTCACCGCGCTGGCGGCGGTGCTGCTGCCGCCGCGGCTGGCGCTGGGCTTCGGCTTTGCGCAGGTGCTGCTGAACACCGCGCTGTACATCGCGCCGTCGGCCACGGCCTGGCTGGACCAGTTCGGCCTGCTGTCGTCGATGCTGGCCCTGCACGGCCTGGCCTTTGGCCTCGGGCGCATGGCCGCCGCCGAGGCGGAGAAGCGGCGCTGGCTGCAGGCCATGCTGGCCGAGCGGCTCTCCGCCGAGCAGCTGCTGGTCGAGCAGATGCGCTACACCGAGCGCATGCAGATCGCCCGCGAGCTGCATGACCTCATGGGCCACCACCTGACCGCGTTGAACCTGCAGCTGCAGCTCGGCGGCGCCCTGCTGGCCCGGGCCGACCAGCCGGGCGCGGGCCAGGCGCTGAGCCGCGCCCAGGGCGTCGCGGCCCAGTTGCTGGCCGATGTGCGGCAGGCGGTCTCGCAGCAGCGCAGCTCCCAGCGCATCGACCTGTCGGCCGCGCTGCAGACCTTGGCCGAGGGCATCGCCAGCACGCGCATCGAGCTGCAGCTGGACGATGCCGCGCGCGACCTCGGCCCCCGCGCCGCGCATGCGCTGCTGCGCTGCGTGCAGGAGGGCGTCACCAACAGCGTGCGCCACGCCGGCGCGCGGCGCGTGCAGGTGGCACTGCGCGGCCTGGGCGAGGCCGGCGAGGAAGTTGGCGTCAGCATCGACGATGATGGCCGGGGCGCACCGCACTGGCAGGCGGGCCGGGCCGAGCGCTTCGGCAACGGCCTCTCGGGCATGGCTGAGCGCATGAGCGAGCTGGGTGGGCAGATGCACGTCACGCGCACGAGCCCGGGGTTCCGAATCGAACTGAGATGTCCAAGATGGCTGTGATCAAGATCCTGCTGGTGGAGGACCAGCAACTGGTGCGCGAGGGCCTGAAGGGGCTGCTGGCGCTGCATGATGAGCTTCAGGTCGTCGGCGAGGCCAGCGATGGCGCCGAGGCCCTGGAGTGGCTGTCGGCGATTCCCGCCGACAGCGTCGCCGAGGCCCTGCCCGACGTGATCCTGTCCGACATGCGCATGCCGCGGCTGGACGGCCTCGGCCTGATCCGTGCGCTGGCGGCACGTGCGCTGCGCCTGCCGGTCATCCTGCTGACGACGTTTGACGACACGACCGCCTTCGACGAGGCCGTGCGCGCCGGCGCCAAGGGCTTTCTGCTGAAGGCCATCAGCCCCGAGACCCTGGCCCAGGCCTTGCGCGATGTGCATGCCGGCGGCACCGCGCTGCGCCCCTCGCTGACCACGCGCATGGAAGCCCGCAGCAGCGAGCGGGCCTTCACGGCGGCCGACCACCCCGACCCGCTCTCGCCCAAGGAGCTGCAGGTGCTGCGCCTGGTGGCCAGCGGCCGCAGCAACACCGAGATCGCGAGCCTGCTGGGCAACAGCGAGGGCGTCATCAAGAACCACTGCTCGGCGATCTTCTCGAAGATGGGCGTGCGCGACCGCACCCAGGCGGTGCTCAGGGCGATCGATCTGGGCTGGATCTGAGCGGCGCCGGACGCGCCAGGTAGGCCACCCAGTAGCGACCGTAGCGCCCCGGCCCGGTCACGCAGGCCAGGCCGATGTCGACGAACTCGGCCTGCATCAGGTTCTCGCAATGGGGTGCGCTGGCCAGCCACAAGTCCAAGGCCTCGGCGAGGCTTTCCGGACCGGCGGCGAGGTTCTCGCCCGCCTGGGCCGGCAGATAGCCCGCCTCGCGCAGCCGCCCACGCAGCGACGCGGAGGCCGTGCCGGAGCCCAGGTGACTGATCTCGCCACGCCGGGCCAGCTCCTGCGCGAACTGCTGGGCGGACCGGGCCAGGGACAGGTCCCAGGTCAGCGCCGCCACGGCCGGCCATCGCGTGGCGCCACAACGACGCGCCTGTGCGCGCAACTGGTTGATCGACGCGACGACCTGCTGCGCCTCGGGCTGGCAGGGCGCCGGCTGATCGGCTGCACGCAGGGGCAGGATCGGCAGTGACCAGGCCGCCAAGATGCACAGCAGACGAAACATGGCGGCATCGTAGAGGGCACCGGGCGGCCGCGGGTGTCGACATTGCATCGCTTGCAAGAAGGCCGCTTTGCACGCAGCATGCCGCCATGAACATCTGCTCGCGTCGTTTGCCCCCTGCCGGCTTCGTCCTCCTGCTCTGCGGCCTGATCCTGCAAGGCTGCGCCGGCGCCCAGCCCTCGCGCACGCCGGTCGCCGCGGACCCGCTGGTGCCGCTATGGCGTGAGGTCGGCGTACAGATCGGCGACGCGGCTTGCGACAGCGACAGCCAGTGCCACGTGATCGGCGTGGGCGCCAAGGCCTGTGGCGGGCCGAACAGCTATCTGGCGTGGTCCAGCAAATCGACCCAAGAGGCAGCGCTGCGTCAAGCCGTCGAGCGTCACGCCCTGGCCCAGCGCGCAGCGCTGGCGGCGAGCGGCATGGCCTCCAACTGCCTGTATGTGCCGGAGCCCGGCGTGCAATGCCGCGCCCAGGCCGACGGGCGTCGGGCCTGCCAGTTGGTCGCAGCCGGTTCGGCGGCCGCAAACTGAGCGTCGGAAAGACAAAGGCCGCAGGTCTTGCGACATGCGGCCCTCGTGGTTGCCGGCCCGCGAGGGGCCGGCTGGCTCAGCGGCCGGGGCTCAGTCGTTGCTGCCGACCAGCTTGCTGGACAGCGAAACCGGCGTCTCGGCCGACAGCACCGGCGCACCCGGCTCGACGCGGATCGTCGTGGTGGCCTGCACGTTGCCGGACGCGTCCAGCCACTGCGCGGCACCGACGTAGCGGCCGCCCAGGTTCAGGCCCGACCAGCTCATGCCGACCGTGGCGGTGCTGCCGGCGTAGACCGTGCTCGGCACCAGGGCATTGAAGCGGCCACCGGCATCGTTGGTCGTGACGATCCAGCTCGACAGCCTGTGGGTCAGCGTCGGGTTCGCGCTGCCATAGGCGGTCACGCAGACCCGGTAGTTGCCCGGCGCCGGGTTAACCAGTTGCACCGCTTCGTTGGACCCGTCATTGCCCGAGTAGACCGAAGCGCCGTCCGGGCCGACCAGGATCATGTCGTTGTCATCCGACGCATCGCTGGTATCCGCCTGGCGCAGGGCCGCACGGAACACCGCGGTGCCGGCCGGCACGCTGAAGTTGTAGACCTTGGTGCTGGCGGTATCGACGCCGGCCTGGCAAACCGCCTTCAACGCGGTGGAGTTCAAGCTACCCGGTGTCAGGGTCACCGGAACGCCCAGCGTCACGTCCTTCAGGCCTGCCTTCTTCACGCCCATGCGGCCGTTGAAGCCGGTCTTGACCGTGAACAACCGGCTGCCCGAGGTGGTCAGGCCCGATTGCGAAGCGGGCGCCACGATCGGCACACCGACGCGTGCCTGCACGGGGCTGCGGACGATGTGGCTGCCATCCGTCCAGGTCAGGGAGCCGAAGTTCCAGACGTTGGTGACCGCCGACGCGGTCGGGGTCAGCTTGACCGTGAAGCTCTTGGTCTCGCCCGGGGCGAGCGTGAGCGACGACGGCGTCACCACGGTGGTGAAGTTGGGCACCGAGGCGGTGGCGTTGTAGGTGGCCGTCGTGGCGCCCACATTGGTCACCCGACGCGTCACGGTGGCCGAGACCAGCACCGCACCGGCCGTGATCGACGGCAGGTTCAGGTTGTAGGTCTCGTCCAGCGTGCCGATGGTGGTGCAGTCGCTGGCCGGCGTGACGGCTGCACGGTTCACCTTGCACTGGTACTTGATGTAGTCGTTCTTGCCGGCGTCGTACACCAGGCCGGGGTCGTTGGCCTTGTTGGGGTCGATGTGGCCAGCACCCTGAGACCAGGGCAGCAGGCCGTTGGCAGCGCCCGGCTGGCCATCGTCGAGCGTGCTGTAGGCCGTCGTCATCAATGCCGACTTGATCGCGGCCGGCGACCAGTTCGGATGCGCCTGCTTGAGCAGCAGGGCCACGCCTGCGACGTGCGGGCTGGACATCGATGTGCCCTGATATGACGCCCATTCCGGCCCCGGCACCAGCGTGCCAGCCACGATGGCATCGCGCGTCGCAGTCGCCGCCGCCACGGTGGCGCCACCTTGCGGAGTCACGCTGGCGATCACGTCGACGCCGGGCGCCGTGATGTCGGGCTTGAGGACGTTGCTGTCACCCTGGTTCGGACCGCGCGACGAGAAGCTGGCCATCTGCGGGGCCGGCTTGGTGCCGATCGCGAACCGGCTGATCTCGCCCTTGCCCGCGCCGCCAGCGGCATAGGCCTTGATCGCCGCACCGTCGGTGTTGCTGACCTGCACGGTCGGCACCGGCTGGGCGTCCGCGTCCACCGTCTGACCGGCGGCCGCGTTCACCAGCACCATGCCCACGCCACCCGCGGCGGCCACGGCGGCACCCTTGTCGACGCGCGCGTTGCTGCCGCGCGTGCAGACCACGATCTTGCCTGCCACCTTGGCGGGGTCGAGTTCGTTCGGGCTGCTGAAGCACAGCTTCAAGTTGGCGCTCGCGCCCGCCACGCCGGCCTCTTCGGCAAGGATCAGGCTGGTGGGCGGCAATGCCGTCGGATTCAACGAGCCGCCGGTGTAAGACGCACCATTGCCCAGCTTGACGGTGCCGGTGAAGGCGCGGTCATGGGTGGATGCGGCGATGGTCGAGATCCAGGGGCTGATGTGTGCGACCTGGTTGGCCGGGCCGCTGTTGCCCGCGGAGGCGGCGACAAACACACCGGCGATCGCGGCGCGGTAGAAGGCCTGCTCGACCGGGTCGTTGACCGACGTCTGCGAGCCGCTGATCGAATAATTGATGACGTTGACACCGTCCTTGACGGCCGCGTCGATGGCGGCCACCGAGTCGGTGGTGTAGCAGCTGTTGCTGCTGCCGGTTCCATCGGTCGCGGCGGCGTCGTCGCGGGTCCAGCAGACCTTGTAGGCGGCCACGCGGGCGCGCGGCGCCATGCCGGTGGCGGTGCCCAGCGCGAGCCCATTCACGATGGCCGTCGCGCCGTTGTTGCCCGCCGCGGTCGACGCGGTGTGGTCGCCGTGGCCACCATGGCCCAGGCTGCCACCGAGGGAGTCACGCGGTGACGCGAACTCGGACCAGTTTTGAACGGCGCCGGTGGCCAGGAAGCCGGAATTGAAGAACTTGGCGCCGATCAGCTTGTTGTTGCAATGCGTGGCCGGCACGAAGCCATCACCGGCCTGGCAACCGCCCTTGAACGTGGCCGGCGGCGGCCCGTACACCCGGGTGCCGGCGGGATCGAAGGTCGGCACACCAGCGCCGTCCACCCGGTCGGCGAAGGCGGGGCTCTCGGGCCAGATGCCGCCGTCCACAACGCCGATCACCATGTCCTCGCCATTGATCGCGACGCCGCCAATGTTCTTGGACCACAGACCGCCCGCGGTCGACAGGCCCAGGAACTTGGAGGTCGAGATGGTGTCGAGCTTGCGCGGCTCGTCTTCAAACACGTCCACCACCGCGGCATTGCCCCGCAGAGCCAGCGCCTCTTCCTGCGTCAGCCGGGCCGCGAAGCCGTTGAACACGGTGTCGTAGGTGGCAATCACGGGAGCATTGCCGACCAGCGCGATCACATTGCTCTGCTGCTGGCTCAGGTAGGCGAGGTAGTTCTGCACGGCGGCCGAGCCGTACTTGAAGCTGCTGCCTGCGGCCGGCTGGGTCGCTTCCAGACCGGGCAAGGTGCCCTGGTAGGTGGCGGCCGGCTCATCCTTGAGTTGGACGATATAGGTCTTGCGGTCCTGCGCGAAGGAGCTTGTGGCCAAACCTGAGAGCAGGGCCAGCGCCGCCAGTGCGGCGGGCTTGAGTTTCATCTTCATCAGACTGTCCTTTCGATGGGAGACAGGGGATCAGACCAGGCGACGACGACGGGCACCGAAGGCGGCAAAGCCAGCCAGGCCAATCAGGGCCAGGCTGCCGGGCTCGGGCACATGTTCAATGGCGATGTCATCGATCGCAAACTGGGCACGGTCGGTCGAGAAGGCCGAGCAGGTGGCGGCGCCGACGGGGCAGGCGAAACCGTAGGCATACACGAGGTCGAACTCTTTGGTCGCGAAGGCGCCGCTGGTGACGTAGGTCGCAAAGTTCAGGTTGCCCGACCCATCCGGACCCGTGAGCGCGGCCGTGAAGTCGGTCGCCACGCCGCCGAGCATGCCGCGCAGGCGGATCAGGCCGGGTGTGGCACCCAGCGGGTCGCCACTGCCGTTGGCGATGAAGCCGGCCTTGAAGCTCTTGACCGAGAACCGGAAGCCGTCATTCGCGCCAAAGGCCACGACGCCGTCGTTCAGCAGGCCCAGAAACTGGGTCGGGTTGTTGGAGGGGCACACCACGCCGGAACATTGCGCCAGGGTGCTGCCATCGATCAGGGCACCGACGAGATCGCCGGCCTGGGCGCCGGTGGCGGCCGAGAAGGGGTCGAAAAACATCGTGTGGCCGGCGATTCCCGGCTGGTAGAACTCGTCACCATTCCCGAGCAGCGGAGCCAACGGAGCGAACGGGGTGGTGTCGCTGTTCACCGGATACTCGAAGTCAACCACCGCGCGCAACACGCCTGCCTGGGCGCCGATCGACAGGGTGAGAGCCGCCGCCGCCAACGCGATCGGGGTGCAGAACTTTTTCATTGGACTACCCACTTTCTAAACAGAGTTGAACCAGGACTCGCCGGTGCGCGGAAGGCCTTCCCACTCACCGCAGGGGTCAGCGCGAACCGCACCGCTGACCACCCCGCATGCAGGCGAACTACCTACGGAGGGGACCGATTCTGCGGCGCCGCATCTCGCAGCCAAGGCGGGACTTGCCCGGCATCCAGCCAGGGGGTACCTGGGGTTTTTCTGGGTGACATCGGCGTTACAGATGCCGCTAGGTGTGAAGAGTCAAGAGGTTCTTTCGTGATCTCTTGATTCGGGACATGGGAGGCAGGCAGCCGATGCCGTGGTGAGGGCGGTGCCAGTTGTAGA
>RXJV01000009.1 GCA_003963075.1 Burkholderiales bacterium | reverse complement strand
CCCCCGTGTGGCCTTGCGCCGCGCCAAATCCAGCTCAAGGTCGCCCAGTCGCATCGACGTCAGCGGCTGGGTCGTCACGGCGCCGCCTCGTCGCAGCAGCGCCTCCACGCGCGCCAGGAGTTCGCTGAACGCGAATGGCTTGACGAGATAGTCGTCCGCGCCGCCCTTGAGTCCCTGGACGCGATCCTCGACCTTGTCCCGGGCAGTCAGCATCAGCACCGGCGTGTTGCGCGTTTCGCGCAGCTTCCTGAGGACCCCGAAGCCGTCGATGCCGGGCAACATGACGTCCAGCACGATGAGGTCGTAGTCGCCCTCCGTTGCCAGGTGGCTGCCGTCGACGCCGTTGTTCGCCACGTCCACGACGTAGCCGGCTTCGGTCAGGCCCTTCTTGAGGTAGTCCGCGAGCCGAGGCTCGTCTTCGGTGACGAGGATGCGCATCGTCGAAGTGTCGCTGTGGCTCGCCTGGCTTTCATTACGAATTCGTAATGTTGCAGTCACCCTCAAGTGCCAGCCAAGTCCCTAAAGTGGCGACCAGAGGAACAAGCACCCGCGGGTTCCTAGCAACAGCCAAGCTTTCCAGGAGTTATCCATGTCCATCCGAATGATCTTCTCCGTCCTGACGATTGCCTCCCTCGGTGCGATCGCCCCGTGGGCGCTGGCCGCAGGCGACGCCGCATCGGCACCGATGCAGGCGACCGCGCCGGCAGCCAAGGGCGCCAGCTTCGCTGAGGGCGAGATCAAGAAAATCGATGTCGAGCAGAGCAAGGTCACCATCAAGCATGGTCCGATCGACAACCTCGGCATGCCCGGCATGACCATGGTGTTCCGCGCCGACGCTGCCACGCTTTCCGGTTTCAAGGTGGGTGACGCCGTGAAGTTCAAGGCCGACCGCGTCGACGGCGCCATCAAGGTGACGGAGCTGGTGGCACGCTGAACCAGCCTGGGCTTATGACCGTGGGCTGCGTGGTGCAAGTCAGGCAGCCCGGACAGATGCCTCTTCCGAGACGCTCTACTAGACTTTGCGAATGCGGTCCTGGCTCAGATCAGCGCTGATGTGGCTCCTTGCCCTCGCACTTCCCATGCAGGGATGGGCGTCTGCATCGATGCTGTGCTGCGGCCCAGACCATCACCACGTGTCGATCGGCGCTGCCTCAGTCGT
The DNA here is from genome assembly GCA_003963075.1 of Burkholderiales bacterium. Lineage (GTDB taxonomy): Bacteria > Pseudomonadota > Gammaproteobacteria > Burkholderiales > Burkholderiaceae_C > Pelomonas. The sequence continues at coordinate 30,133 of RXJV01000009.1, read as the reverse complement.
GCAGTCGACCGCGGCACCCTCTGGCTCGCTACCCGACAGCCTGTCCCCTGCGGGCGGCGAAGGCCACGAAGCGCGTGGCCACCACCATGCCGGCCACGACCATCCCGCCGACGATCACGCCGCTAACGGCGGTTCAAGCAGCCAGCCGAACGATGAGCACGGTGGCGGGCATCATGACCTGAGCAAGCCAGGAAAGACAAAGTGCAGCGTCTGCGCAAGCTGCTGCACGATCGCCGCCCTGCCATCGCGCACCCTGATCATCGATGAGGCGGTGCCCATCCAGGGCGTGATGGCTTGGACTTCGCAGGCGCCCATTGCCTTCTTGACGAGCGGGCCCGAGCGGCCGCCACGAACGTCGCGCTCCTGAAGCGCCGGTTGGGCCGGCGCGGCGCCGCCATGCCTGCACAGGCCGTGCACGAGCTGGATGAGCCCCGACCGACCCAGTCGTAGCGCCGCCAGATCCGGCGCGCCAAAGCGATCTCCCATTCCCTGGCAAGCGTGTGTCCATCCTCGGCGCGCCTTGCTCGCACAAGCAGGAATTTCATGTCACCTCACCACACTGTGCTGATCGCTGCAGCATTGGCCAGTTCGGCACTGGCCGGCCCTGCCAGCGCGCAGAGCACCACCCCGCCGGCGGTCAAGCAAAGCTCAACCGCCGCCCAGACCAACAGCACCGCGCCTTCCAAGGCTGCGTCTGGCGCCTTGGCCACCTATCGGTCGGCCTTCGAGGGCTACCGCGCCTTCACCGAGCAGCCGGTCACCAACTGGCGACAGTCCAACGATCTGGTTCGCCAGATCGGCGGCTGGCAGGCGTATGCGCAGGAAGCCCAGGGGGGTGATCCTGCGCCGGCATCAGCGAACGACGCGATGCCCGCGAACCATGGTGGGATGAAGATGCCGGCAGAAGGTGGCCCCTCCGCTGCTGGGCAAGTCGTACCCCTTGCCCCGGCTGCGAGCACGCCGAGCAGCGCGTCGACGCCAGGCAAGGCATCACCGCATCAAGGCCATGTGATGCCCATGCAAGGTCAACCGGCTTCGCCCATGCCCAAACCCCCGCCTGGCGGGGCTGCGAAATCCCCTGCCATGCCCGCGGCTCAAGCCGCGTCCGTCCCCGCATCGGGCTCCCACTCCGGCCACCACTGAGCATGACCACATCAACCACGTCATATTCGGGCGCTGAACAGCGCACGTCACGACTGCGTCGTAGCCCCAAGCTTGCAGTCGCAGCCCTGGCCGCCATCCTGGTCCTCAGTGGCTGCGCGAGCACCTCGATCAATCAGAATTTCGAGGCGGCCCGCGACTTGGGACGCCAGCAATCTGGTGCCGTGGCCCGCTGGCTCACGACGGGCGAAGCACGTCAGCAGGCTCAGTCCGACCTCGATGCTCGCCTGGCCCGGCCGCTGGGCGCAGACGACGCCGTGCAGATCGCGCTGGCCTACAGCCCATCGCTGCAAGCGATGCTGTACGAAGCGGCTGCCGACTCAGCCGCGGCCACGCAAAGCGCCCGGCTGCCGAATCCGGTGTTCGCGTTCGAGCGGCTGGTGCGCAATGAGGGCGGCACGCGGGACCTCGAAATCAATCGTGTTCTGAGCTTCTCGGTGCTCGACCTGCTCCTGCTGCCAGCCCACCTGCGCATGGCGAGCTACCAGCAGGAGATGACCCGCCTGTCGCTGGCCGGCAGCGTCGTGCAGGCCGCCAATGAGGCGCGGGGCGCCTGGGTCAACGCCGTCGCAGCCCAGCAATCCCTCCTGTATGCACAGCAGATCAAGGCGACTGCGGACGCCAGCGCCGAACTGGCCCGCCGCATGCAGGCTGTGGGCAACTACAGCAAGCTGCAGCGCGCCCGCGAGCAGGCTTTTGCGGCGGATGCCGTGGCGCAGCTGGCCCGCGCCCAGCACGCCGAGCGCAGTGCCCGCGAAACCCTCATCCGCGTGCTCGGCCTGAACGACGCGCAGGCGGCGCAGCTGAAGCTGCCTGATCGGCTGCCAGAACTGCCGAAGACGCCGCGCGACGAGGCCAGTGTGGCCCGTACCGCCCTGGACCAACGGCTGGATGTGCAGCTCGCACGTTCGCGCCTGAACTTCCTCGCCCGGGAGCAAGGTCTCACCCGGGTCACCAGCGTCGTCAACGCGCTGGAGATCGGGGTGTCGCGGAACAGCGCGACCGGAGCCGCGCCGCAGAAGGGCTATGACGTCAGCCTGCCGCTGCCGATCTTCGACTTCGGTGATGTCCGCCGAGCCGGCGCACAGGCCGCCTACATGGCTGCCGTGAACCGGACGGCCCAGATCGCTGTGCAGGCGAACTCCCGCGTGCGCGAGCAGTACAGCGCCTACCGGACCGCGTACGACCTGGCGCGCCACTACCGCGACGAAATCGTGCCGCTGCGCAAGACCATCGCCGAGGAGAACGTCCTTCGCTACAACGGCATGCTCATCGGCGTGTTCGAGCTTCTGGCCGATGCGCGCGAGCAGATCACCAGCGTGTCGCAAGCCATCGATGCCCAGCGCGACTTCTGGCTGGCCGACGCAGGTCTGCAGGCCGAACTCCTCGGAACGCCCGGCGCCGACATGAGCCGCATGACCGAGGCTGCACCCAGCCGCTCAGGCGCCGCTGCGCACTGATCAGTCACTGAACCCAACACCCCACCATGACATCCAATCGACGCAACTTCCTGATCGGTAGCGCCAGTGCCGGCGTGGCCGTGACCGCGGCCAGCGTGAGCCGCGTGGCCATGGCCGCACTTCCTGAGCCGGTCCTGCAAGACAAACCCGACACCATGCCGCCGCTGGTGCCCAATACCGGCCGTCCCTACAACCCGGTGGTCACGCTCAACGGCTGGACCCTCCCCTGGCGCATGAACAACGGCGTCAAGGAGTTCCACCTGGTGGCAGAGCCCGTGGTGCGCGAGATGGCGCCGGGCTTCAAGGCACACCTGTGGGGCTACAACGGCCAATCGCCCGGCCCGACCATCGAGGTTGTCGAAGGCGATCGCGTCCGCGTCTTTGTGACCAACAAGCTTCCCGAGCGCACCTCCATCCACTGGCATGGCCAGCGCCTTCCTAACGGCATGGACGGTGTGGTGGGCCTCACGCAGATGCCCATCGAGCCCGGGAAGACCTTTGTCTACGAGTTCGTGGCCAGGCGGCCGGGCACTTTCATGTACCACCCGCACGCCGACGAGATGACGCAGATGGCGATGGGAATGATGGGCTTCTGGGTGACGCACCCCAAGGCCAAGAACCCGCTGATCGAAGAAGTCGACCGCGACTTCGTCTTCCTGCTCAACGCCTACGACATCGAGCCGGGTGCCTACACGCCCAAGATCATGACGATGCTCGACTTCAACCTGTGGTCGTGGAACAGCCGCATCTTCCCGGGCATCGATTCGCTGAACGTGCGTAAGGGCGACAAGGTGCGCATCCGCATGGGCAACCTGACGATGACCAACCACCCGATCCACCTGCACGGCCACGAATTCCTGGTGACAGGCACCGACGGCGGCCCGACGCCCAGGTCCACGCGGTGGTACGAGGTCACCACGGACGTTGCGGTAGGCCAGATGCGCCAGATCGAGTTCCTGGCCGACGAGGAAGGTGACTGGGCCTTCCACTGCCACAAGAGCCACCACACGATGAACGCGATGGGCCACGACGTGCCCACCATGATCGGCGTGGAGCACCGCGGCGTGGTCAAGGAGATCAACAAGCTGATCCCCGACTACATGGTGATGGGTGAGCGCGGCATGGGAGACATGTCCGAGATGGAGATGCCCATCCCCGACAACACGGCCCGGATGATGGGCGGCGAAGGCCCCTTCGGCTCCGTCGAGATGGGCGGCATGTTCAGCGTGGTGAAGGTGCGCGCCGACCAAAAGGCCGGTGACTACAAAGACCCGGGCTGGTTCAAGCACCCCAAGGGCACCAACGCCTTCGAATGGACCGGCGCCATGCCGGAGCCCGCCCGCTTTGCGAGCGAGGGCGGCCAGTCCATGCCGCCGTCCAAGCGCAACAAGCCGGGTGAGATCGAGGTCCAGATCCGCAAGCCCACAGGCGGCTCCGGTCACAACCACTGAAAACAGCTTGCGTCGTAGAGGCCCGGCCGCACCACTTCCCCTTCCACTCATCAGTTCAGAAGAGAGTTCCCATGAAAAAGTCGTTCATCGCCATCGCAGCCGCGCTTGTCGCGCTCGCCCCCCTCGCCAGCCAGGCCCATGACGGCGTAGACCATGCCGCTTCCGCGCCCGCCGCCAAAGCTGCCGACGGCCACGCTCACAGCCACGGCGACAGCGACGCCATCGGCGTGGCCGGCAAAGCCGCCAAGGTCACGCGCACGGTCAACGTTGACATGACCGACAACATGCGCTTCACGCCGTCCAGCCTGGACGTCAAGCAGGGCGAAACGGTCCGCTTCGTGGTCAAGAACTCCGGTGGGGTCAAGCACGAGTTCGTGCTGGGCACTCAAGCCGAGCTGAAGGAGCACTACGAGCTCATGAAGAAGTTCCCGGAGATGGAGCACTCGGACCCCAACCAGGTCACCGTCGCACCGGGCAAGACCGGTGAGGTCATCTGGCAATTCACCAAGGCCGGCAAGGTCGACTTCGCCTGCCTGCAGCCCGGGCACTACGACGCCGGGATGAAGGGTGCCGTCACCGTCGCCGCTGCAAAGGGTTCGACCAAGCCCACCGCCGCCAAGTCGGATGGCCACGCCGACCACAAGCACTGAGGCCGGCATGTCCTCGCAGATGCATCAGGGTACAGAGGCATCGCGCCGCGCGTTCCTGCAACTGAGCATGCAGGCGGCGCTGGGCGTGGCGATCTTTGGCGGCGTGTCGTCTCGATCCTTTGCGGTCACTCCCCAACCCAGCATCGAGGTGTGGCGCACCCGCGATTGCTCCTGCTGCGGCAAGTGGATCAAGCATCTGCAGGATCACGGCTTCGCTGTGCAGGCGCGCGTCGTGGCGGACGTCGCGCCCTTCCGGAAGACCTTCGGCATGCCGGAATCGCTGAGCTCCTGCCACACCGCAAGGATCGACGGCTACGTCGTCGAAGGGCATGTGCCTGCCGCGGACATCCTGCGCCTCACTCGCGAGCGCCCCGCCGCGCTGGGTCTGAGCGTCCCTGAGATGCCTCTGGGTTCACCCGGCATGGAAAGCGGTGGAGTCAAGGCGGCCTACGACGTGCTGCTCGTGGCGAAGGACGGCGGCACCCGTGTCTTCAACTCCTATCGATGACCTTTTGAGCCAGAAAGGACCCTCGATGAAATCCAGCATCAACGCCCCAGGCAGCGATACAGCGATAGGCAAGGGAGATCGTGTACGGGCTCCCGCCATCGACCCTGGTCAATAGCAAACCATCAGTCGCAGCCGTGCATCCGGTAGACGACATGACCTACGAACTGGAAGCCGTCGTGCTGCTTCTGGCTCTTGTCGGCGCGGTGGCCGTGTGCTCTTTCGCCGGCTGGCTCGAATGGCGGCACCGCCACGGCCACCACATGCATGACGAAGCGCCCCCAACCACGCCGCCCTCACCTCCAACCACTCCCAGGCCACCTCCATGAACTCCAAGCGCCGTCCGTTCTACTTCCTCGCCACCGCAGCGTTGATCGTTGCCGCACCGAGGGCGAAAGCCGAACTCATCCAGGTCACCTGGGACTCGAACGGGCGCTACGAGCACCAGTTGACCGTAGCGCCTGCCAAGTTCGCTGAGGTGTGCGACCGGCTCAAACCGGGCGCGCAGGTGCAATGGACCTTTGAGGGCAGCGCACCGATGAACTTCAACATCCACTACCACGAGGACAAGGCCGTGCGCTTCCCCGCCAAGGAGGATGGAAGCACCTCGTCCAAAGGCACCTTGAACGTGACGAGCGAGCAGGTTTACTGCTGGACCTGGAGCAACAAGGGCCAAGCCGACGTGCGGTTGAAGCTCGAGCTGCTCAAGCAGCCCTGAGACGAGCACACAGCTGGCCGTCGTGACGATGTCCCGGCGCTGTGAACTCAGAGGAGAACTTCCAAGAACCGGGAAAACTCGCCGCATCAGATCCAGCACGCCATACGTGTCTCGGTCCTGACCGATGGCAGGAGGAGACGCGCCGCTGAATCGGCGCGTTTTCGGGCTGCACAAACCACGGGACGGAGCCTCGAGCAGGCGTGCGAATTGCAGCTGCAGCGCATCAGGTCTGGACGCAGGCCTGAACCTCAAGCCCAGGAGCCAGCATGGATCTCACTTCGGAACAAGTTCACTGGATCGGAGGTGCTGCCTTCGTAGTGGTCTCGCTGCTGATGCTTGTCCGAGCGAGCGGCCTTTGGCGCTGGCAGTGGATCCCGTGGCTGCTACCAGCACTGTTCGTCGGCTACGGCCTGGAATCCGTGGCCGATGTTTGGATCCATGGCGATGCCGTACCCGTGAACTACGCAGCAGAGACGCGGCAACACCTTCTGCAGGGCGGCAGCCTGTTCGTCGCCGGCGTAGTGGAGGCGTTGGTGCTGAGTGGCCGGCTGTCGACCCCCATCTGGCGGCTCGCAGTTCCGATGGCCCTCGCGGTGACGGCAACTGTCTTTGCTGCCCATGCGCAACACGGTGGATCAGCTGATGCTGCCGCGATGGCGCTAATGCAAGTCCAACACCGCGGTTTTGCTATCGCCCTGTTCACGGCCGCGGCGGCACGCGGTGCGGAGGTCCTCATGACGAGATCCGCCGCGTCTCGCCACGCCCCCGGCGCAACAGCTTCTCAGGACTCTCCGGCCAGGCTGAGGGACGCCTGGCTGCTACCGTTGTTGATCTTCGGCTTGCTGATGCTGACCTACACGGAGCCGGCAATGCGCCACTCTTGACCTGCGCCAGCGCGGACGCGATCCAGCGCCACACACGGCGCGACGACGCTCCGCATTCCTCCTTTCACCTCTCGACGCTGACCCGCATGGTTCTTCCCCGCCACATTGGCTTCATCCCCGACGGCAACCGCCGCTGGGCCGTTGGAAACGAACTGCCGAAGGAGGCTGGCTACGCGCATGGCATCGAGCCCGGTCTATCGCTTTTCGAGCAATGCCAACGCCTCGGCATCGAAGAGGTGTCGGTCTACGGATTTACCCAGGACAACACCCGCCGGCCCACCGCACAGACGGAACACTTTCGGTCGGCCTGCGTGGCCTTTGCGCAAGAGATCGTCCGCCGTGGTGCTGCCCTTCTCGTTGTCGGCGATGAGCGGTCATCCCAGTTCCCCGCCGAACTGGCCGGCTACCGGCAGCGGTGCGCAGGCGGCATCAAGGTCAATTTCCTCGTTAACTACGGCTGGGAGTGGGACCTGGATGGCCTGCGCACCGGTCAGCTGCATTCCGAGCAGGTGTCGCGCATGGAGCTGATCGTGCGTTGGGGCGGCGGTCGTCGCCTCAGCGGTTTTTTGCCCGTGCAATCGGTCTATGCCGACATCTATGTCGTGGACGAACTCTGGCCAGACTTTGACCCATCGCATCTCGACAGCGCTCTCGCCTGGTTCCAGAAGCAGGACCGCACCCTGGGCGGCTGAACGCTGTGGAGTCTTACCGCCGTGAATCGCGGTCTTCAGTCGATCAGCAGCTCCGTCCTGTCAAGCTGCAGGTGATGCATGGAAATCTTGACCTTCAGCTCGCCGCCGGATCGCGGCACCGGTGAGGTGACGGCGCATTCCAGCGTCACTTCGCCATCCTCAAAGCGCGACTCTGTCTTGCTCCCCTCCTTGCAGGTGACAGGGGCGCCACTGAGCGTGACCACACGAAGCGACACCACGCTGTCGTCGTGGCTGCCAAGGAAACGCGCCTGAAAGCGGACTGCCCTGTCGGTCTGAAACGTCGGCAGCGCGCATACCGCCTCCGCTTCCTCGTCGTTCAAAACGGTGCTCCGACACTCAGACGCGGCACGAGACTCCGCCGCGCCGGCAACCGGAGCCATCAGAGCGGTGAGCAGCACCGGTGCCGCACATGCGAAAAAGCGCGAGGCGAGGTTGTCAAGCATGGCCGGATGGTGACGCCGGACGGTGACACCGCCGTGGCACCACCCACAGAGACCTACCTGCCCATGCGCAGCCTGACGCTGCACGCGCGCCCTGCCCTACTTCCCAGATGCGTCCGCTGAGCCCAAGGCGTTGTGGATCGACGCGGCGGCGATGGCGGCATGGCCCACGGCAACGCTGATCTGGTCCAGCGCGCTCACCACGTCTCCCGCGGCATACACATTGGGCACGTTCGTTCGGCAATGGTGGTCGACGACGATGCATTGCCGATCATCGAGCTTGACGCCCAGCGACAAGGCCAGTGACGCGCGGGGATCTACTCCAAGCGCCGAGTACAGGACGTCGACGCTTTGCTGATGGCTTCGCCCCACCTGGACGATCACGCTGCCTGACGGATCCACAGACAGTTCAGTGGCAAGGCCGGCAAGACATTCCAGCCCCAACTCGGCTGCCTGGGCCCCGATGGATTCCACACAACCCTCCACTGGGATGACCTTCACCGAATCACTGAAGTTCTTCAGGAACTTGGCCTCGGCCAGGCTGTGGGCAGAGTTGGCCAGCACGCCGATGCGCTTGCCCGTGTGCTCATAGCCGTCACAAACGGGGCAGTAGCGCATCAGGTCGGCATGCTCAACCAAGTCAGCGCCCGGTATGGAAGCCGGCCGGTCGACGACGCCGGTGCAGAGAAGCACAAAGCGACATCGCAGAGTCGACTCTTCCAGCCCCACTTCGAACAAACCCTCTTCGACCCGAATCACGGATTGCACCTCGCCTCGGGTGACGACGCCGCCCATGCGTTCGAGGTGAACCGCCATCCGGAGCAGCAGTTCGTGGCCCGCGATCCCATCGGGAAACCCTGGAACGTTGTGAGACCGGGAAATCTTCCCGGCGCGCGGCTCGCCCGCATCGATCACCCGAACGTCCCGGTGAAATCGTCGGAGGTAGATGGCGGCGGTGAGTCCCGCCGGCCCAGCCCCGATGACGACGCAGTCGACGATATCGGTGACGCGAGGTCTGGCTTGAGCGTTGGGCAAAGCCTGGGTGGGGATGTCCTGCACCTGCTGTCTCCGATCAGTCTCGGACATTCAACACCATCATCAGCCCGCCGCCTCCGTGGTGCTCGACGTTGTTGTTGGTCGTGTGATGGGGGATGTGGCAATGCACCAGCCACGCCCCGGGGCGGCGCGCCGTCCAGAGCACGTCGTAGCGCTGGCCAGGGCCCACATTGACAGTGTCCGCCTCGAATCGCGCGCTTGGTTTGAGGTCGTAGCCATCGCGGGCGACGACGGTGAACGGCCCGCCGTGCACGTGCATGGGGTGAACGAAATTGTTGTTGGTGCCGATGAAGCGCAACTTGATCGTCTGCCCTACCTTCATCGTGACGGTATCCGTCGACGGGAAGGCCTTGCCGTTGATGGTGAAGTAGTTCGGCAACCCGCCCTCCATCAGCATGGCCGGGTACGTCAGGCCTTCCCGCTGCAGCCACTCCTGCAGCTGGATGACGTATTCCTTGTCGGCGCGCAGCTCGGTTGCAGCCGGTGATCCCGGCTTGGGATCGATGATCAGCGCGCCATAGAGTCCCAGCGCCTGTTGACGGTCTGCGTGATCGTGCGTGTGATAGAAAAATGTGCCCGCCTGCTCCGTCGTGAACTCGTAGGTGAAGCTGCCACCTGGGGGGATCGGTTGCTGAGTGATGTTGGCGGGTCCATCCATGCCGTTGGGCAAGATGAGCCCATGCCAGTGCACCGTTGTCGACTCGGGCAGCCGGTTGGTCACCTTGATGCGCACCCGGTCGCCCTCGGTGACGCGGATGCGTGGGCCGGGGATTTGCTGGTTGAAGGCGTAGCCCTCGACCTTGACGTCGGGCAGCACGTTCCAGCGCACGACCCCGGTCTCGAGCTCAAACACTTTGACGCCGTCTTCATTGCGTTCGAACAGGGGGCGGTCTCCACGCGCGTCGGCAGGCGGCTCGTGCTGGACCAGACGCGGATGGACTGCCGCCATGTCGCGCATGGCCTCGCCTGGCGTGTCCCAGAAGGACTTCATCCCCGGCGGCATGATCGACGCCTGGACGTCACGCGCTGAGAGTCGCATGTTCACGAAGATCGCCGGGAAGGTCATGCCGCCGGCCAGCATCAACGTAGTGAACAGACTGACCGTCACCAGTTGCGGCCGCGTCACCTGAGGCTGCATGGCATGAGCGCCATGTTGTCCGCCATGCGAGGCGCCTTGTGATGCACCGCTTTGACCGGTTTCGGAACCCTCCGACTTCGCGTGTTCTCCATGGTTAGAAGAACGACTGGCCGGGGCCATGGCCTTCTCGTGTCCAGCGCTTTCGGCCACATGCTTCCCGTGGCCCGCGTGGTCCTGGTGTGCCATCGAGGCCGGCGTGTTCTCGGCGCTTTGCTTCGTGGGCGCGTTCGGCGCCTTTTCGTCATGAGCCTTGTCGCGCTGCGTCATCAGGCCGTGCTTCATCTGCCGGGACACCATCCAGACGTTGACGGGGTAGGCGATCGCAAAGCCGGCGATGACGCCCACCGACATCACACCCCAAAAGAGCATCTCGGTCGGCTCCATGGCGCGCATGTCCCGACCCATCATCAGCAAGGTCATCACCGGCGCCATCCCAGCCATCATGGCGTTCATGCTGATGAACTCGGGCATGAACGACTTGCGCACGTTCTCCCAGTAGCTGCCGCCCATCATGTTTTTCATGAACAGCGACTGGAAGATGAACAGGCCGAAAGCGAAGCCCGCCACGTACTCCACGATCAAGTCGACCCACATCGGCAGCCCGAGCGATGCCGTCACGACCGCGGCCAGGATGATCCCGGTCGCGTCGCCTGCGACACAGTGGATCGTCGAGCCCACGCCCTGCTTCCAAAGCGGCTTGATGAAGACCTCGTGCTCGCCCGGCGCAGGCTCCTTGTCCGCCATCACGTACAGCAGCAGCCCGATCGGCCCCATGTAGAGGGTCACCAGCACGAACCCCCACTTCATCACCACGGGCTCGGGGTTGTGGCGAAACTGGTCCCATGCCACGTAGGCCGCACTCAGGCCGGCGAGCGCGAACCAGACGATCAGGAAATAGTCGATGGGCTGGACGATCATGGGTTCTCCGAGAGCTGAGACATAGGCGGTGCGGGCGCAGCGGAACACGGCGACAGGGGGCTGGCCGCCGGCACGCTGAAGGTCGCGCGGTGGCAATACGCGTTCCTCTGCATGTCCACTGGGCATGGCCACCGCCACAATCCACCTTGATCTGGGAGGATTGAATGCACGACAGCCTTGCCTTGCTGATTGACCACTGGAAGGCCGATCCGCACAGCACCTACAACAGCTGGTTCCTGTGGGAAGAGCGGCTGAAGAATTTCCGGTCGATCCGCCGAGGCATCGGCGAGGTGGTGAAGGACATCGAGGCCGGAACCTTCGGCAACGCGTACCGTGGTTCGACGTTGGAGACGGTGGTGGGCTCGGTTGCCGAGCAGCGGCAGATCTTCAAGGGTGCGGACCACGCCTTCTTGTGGAAGCCCAAGCTCCGCATCCCCGACATCTACGAAAACGCCGACAACCAACGGGCGTTTGCGCGGCTGCTGCACGCGTGTGACTGCTGCGATACCGCGGAGGCGGTCATCGACGCGATCCAGCGCATCGACGCGCAGCAGATCAAGGGGCTGGGCCCAGCGGTCGCAAACCTGCTGTACTTCATCCACCCCACGCTGGTCCTGCCGTTCAACACCGCCATCGTCAAGGGCTACAACGCGGTGACGGGCAGCAATGTGAAGCTTGGTCGCTGGGACCACTACCTGTCCATGCGCGAGGGGGCGATCCGGCTGAATACTCAACACCGCACGCGCCTGTCCAACGACCTTGGCGCGCTGGCTGGTTTGCTGTTCGAAATCGGCTCGGGTCGCTACCAGGCGCCTCCGTTGGCCACTGACAGTGCACGCCTTCAGGCCTGGGAAGCCGACCTGGCGCAGGTGCGCGCCGAGTCTGCGGCCCTGCAGAAGCAGTGGGCGGCTGAACGGGAGAGCGACACCACGCACACGCAGATTCAAGGCTGGCTGAGGGACCTCGGCAAGGCGCTGGGGTTCGAGGTGTGGATCGCCACCAATGATCGAGGCCGGGCCTATGGCGACGGCCAACTCGGAGACGGTTGCACCGCTGAGCTCACCCGCGCCAGCACGGCCGGCGCAGAGTCGGTCCGGCTCATCGACGTGGTCTGGCTCGAGGCAGGAAGCGGCAAGGTGTGCGCCGCGTTCGAGGTCGAGCACTCGACATCGATCTATTCGGGCATCGTGCGCATGCTGGACCTGGCGCTGGGGACCACAGTCGGCGCGGGCAGCACGCTGTTCCTTGTGGCGCCCGACAGCCGGCGCGACGATGTTCAACTGCAGCTGAGGCGACCGGCGTTCTCCCGCGTGTCGGAGCTCGGCATCCGCTACCTTCCGTACAGCCAGCTGCAACAGCATCGGGAGGCGGCGGCGCGCTTCGGATCTGGCCTCAAACCGATGCTCGAAATGTCCCAGCTCTTGCGGTGAGGTCATGAGGTATGTCGCTCGTCGGCGCCCTGCGCAGGACGCGAGCCGCAGATCATGAAGGTTGCCCCGATGGGAAGGTCAAGCACGAACGCTCGCTACCCCCGCGTTTGAAGTGAAGCCGGCTGCGCCGTCATCCGCTGTCACGGCGGCCTGCCGGCGGCATTAAATCCGCTCGCCCATCGAGGGCGCCGAACATTACGGAAATGTCATCTCCGTGTGCGTTTGGCGTTCGGTAGGAGCTTCTAAGGTGGCCTATGCGCGCTGCAAGAGCCACCGCCCGTCGTGGCTTTCATCGCAAGCGTGTACCCAGCCTCTTTGCCTCCGACCCCAGCCAGATGTAGTTTTGACCTGAACGACTGCAACATCTTCCTGAAGCATCGACCGACGTCTCGCGGACAGCGCAGGCAGGGGTCGGTGCGCTTGTGTTTGGGTCTTTGGCTGGGGTAGCAGTGGGCGCGCGTCTTGCCTTTTGAGGGAGCCGAATTTCCGGTTTCATCGAAGGAGCAAGAACATGGCCCACCAACAACACGCCTCGTGCATCGAGGCCTGCGATCAATGCGCCGCCGCGTGCAATCACTGCTCGACGGCATGCCTGCAAGAGCAGGACGTGAAGATGATGGCGCGCTGCATCGCGCTGGACATGGATTGCGCAGCCATCTGCCAACTTGCCTCGGCCGCCATGGCTCGGGGCAGCGAGAACGCACCGGCGATTTGCACGCTTTGCTCTGACATCTGCGAGGCATGTGCCGAGGAGTGCGCCAAGCACCAGATGGACCACTGCCAAGCGTGCGCCGAGGCGTGCCGTCGTTGCGCCGACGAGTGCCGTCGCATGGCTCAGGCATCGACTTCCACAACAGGTCAGTCCGGCACCGATCACTCGCATTGATCAGCGCCGTTCCAAGCGCTGCCGCAATCCGCCCCTGAGGCGCGAGCGATGCAGCCGACGCTCTGGCTGTGGAGCCTCTGCGAGGCCATCAAACGGCGCGGCGTCCCCCTCCCCTTGCCGAGACATGACATGACTACACGACTTCTTACCCGCTGGGCTGCCATTGCGGTGACCTGCACATCCCTCGTGGTGCCCTTCACGGCCAAGGCCGACGCCCCGGGCGTTGGACTGACTGCCGCATTCGAGATCGAGTTCCTGCAGATGAGCATCGATCACCACTACGCAGCGCTGCGGATCACCGAGCTGGCTGCCGGAACGGACGTACAGCGCAACGGTGAGATTTCACCGTCCGAGGGCACCTCACCGACGCCCGGCTTCGCCGTGACGCCAGCCAAGGCCACGCTGGACGACCTGAAGTCGATGGCACGGCGCAACAACCGCATGCAGCGCGAAGAGATTCTTACGCTCAAAGGCTTCCTGCGCGACTGGTACGGCATCGACTACCAGCCCAAGCTTCGCGACGAAAGCCGCCGCATGATCGCCGTGCTGGACCAGGCACGGCCAGGTGCCGACTTCAATCACCTGTTCTATGAAGTCTTCAGCCGCCACCACTACACCCTGATGGAACCCGTCAACGCGTGCGTCACCGGCAGCGACCTGAGCCACGAAGAATTGCGCAGGGAATGCCGGACCATGTGGATGAGCCAAACGGCTGACATCGAGATGATGCGAAACGAGCTCAAGCGGCACTTTGGCGTCGCTGACTACCAGCCCTTCAAGGGGCGTGAGCCGCTTGCGGGCAGCCGTGGAGGGCCGAAGGGCCAGCACAGCGGTGGCAATCACGGTGATTGAACGGTCCGCGGCACATAAAAACAATTTGCGCAAAACCGCTTGACCTTGCCACGGTGGGAAGCTTCAAAGTGCATGCACCGAGTAACCAACCTGGAGTTGTAGATGATCACTTTTGAAGTCAACGACATGACCTGCGGCCACTGCGTGAGCATGATCACCAAGGCGGTGAAACAAGCGGACAAGGACGCCGACGTCTCCGTCGACCTTGCCACCAAGCGCGTCCAGATCGAATCCAAATCAGGCGATGAGGCCGACTTCAAGGAAGCGATCCAAGAAGCCGGCTACACACCGATCCCGGCCTCGGCAGCAGCAACGCCGTCCTCCCAGGCCGGTGCAAGCTGTTGCGGTGGGTGCCACTGAGGCGGGCGCTTGATCGAGGTCAAGGGGTGGGGCCGCCAGTTCACCGAGCATGGGCTCATGAACACGCCCACCTCCTCCTCGAATCGCCCGGCTCGCCGCTTCGTTGCCGTCGTCGCCTGGGTGCTTGGTGCCATTGGCGCCTACTTCCTGTTGACACGCCATTTCGACCACGTCCTGCAGGCGGTGCCCTTCCTGCTTCTGCTGGCATGCCCACTGATGCATCTCTTCGGACACCGCCACGGTCACGGCGCACATCAGAAAGAGCACATTGAGCGTCCAAAAGACGACGATTGAGTTCTGGCGGCCGGCCCGGCGACCGCTGCAGGTTCAATGTGGAGAACAAGTTGGATCACCATTCCCATGACGACCACGGCCAGCACCCGTCCGCGCCAGACGTGACGCCACAGTACAGCTGCCCGATGCACCCTGAGGTCCAGCAGCCGGCACCCGGGCGTTGTCCGAAATGCGGCATGAACCTCGTCCTGCAAGGCGCCTCGGCCAAAGCCAAGGGCAGCGACCACCATGGACATCATGCCGTCCACGGCATGTCGGCCGCACACAAACACCATGACCACGGGGCGGTGCCCGACGAGCCGCCGGCGTCGGCGGGCCCCGCCGCCGCGTTGCGGCCTGCCGCGGCCGCGATCTCCAACGTGGGAGAAGCGGCTGCGGCGAGCGCGACGATCTACACCTGTCCCATGCACCCGGAGATTCGACAGGATCGGCCGGGCAACTGCCCCAAGTGCGGGATGACGCTGGAGCCGCTGATCCCGGAGGCGACGGCAGACGACGACAACCCGGAGCTGCGCGACTTCTCCCGCCGCTTCTGGTGGACGTTGCCGCTGACGGTCGTGGTCACGGTCCTGGCAATGGGCGGACACCGCCTGGGCCTGATGGCGCCCGCTGCGCAAAGCTGGCTCGAACTGGTGCTTTCGCTGCCCATCGTTTTCTGGGCGGGCTGGCCCTTCTTCGAGCGCTGCTGGCAGTCTCTGCTGCACCGCAGTCCCAACATGTGGACGTTGATTGGCATCGGCACCGGCGCCGCGTTCCTCTACAGCGTCGTGGCGACCGCGGCGCCGCAACTCTTCCCGCAGAGCTTCGCGGCTCATGGCCGCATCGGTGTCTACTTTGAAGCTGCGGCCGTCATCATCTCGCTCACACTGTTGGGTCAGATGCTGGAACTGCGGGCTCGTTCGCAGACCTCTGCGGCCATCAAGTCGTTGCTCGGGCTGGCGCCCAAGACCGCCCGCCGCATCGAGCCGGACGGCTCAGAGGCGGATGTGCCACTCACCCACGTGCACGTCGGTGATCGACTGCGCGTGAGGCCAGGCGAAAAGGTCCCCGTTGACGGCGTGGTCCTCGAAGGTTCGAGTGCGATCGACGAGGCCATGCTGACCGGCGAGCCCATTCCCGTGATGAAGCGTCCCGGTGACAAGGTCATCGGCGCGACGATCAACACCACCGGGGCCCTGGTGATGCAATCCGAGCGCGTCGGTTCCCAGACCATGCTGTCCCAGATCGTGCAGATGGTCGCGCAGGCCCAGCGTTCCAAGGCGCCCATGCAACGCATGGCCGACCAGGTCGCCGGCTGGTTCGTGCTCGTCGTGATCGGTATCGCGCTAACCGCTTTCTTCGCGTGGGGGCTGCTCGGTGGTCCCCAGGGCTGGCAATACGGCCTGATCAACGCCGTCTCCGTGCTGATCATCGCCTGCCCTTGCGCTCTTGGCCTGGCGACCCCGATGTCCATCATGGTTGCGACGGGCAAGGCGGCTACGCAGGGAATCTTGTTCCGTGACGCCTCCGCGATCGAGAACTTCCGCCGTGTCGACACCATGATCGTGGACAAGACAGGCACGCTGACGGAGGGCAAACCGACGTTCGAGCGCGCCATCGCTGTCCCAGGACGGTCTGAGGACGAAATCCTCCATCTGGCGGCCAGCCTGGACCAAGGCAGTGAGCATCCGCTGGCCCATGCCATCGTGCACGCCGGCCGCGCGCGCAAGCTGCCGCTGGAACAGGCCGTTGATTTCGAGTCGTCCACCGGCATCGGTGTCCGCGGTCAGGTTTTCGGGCGCCGATTGGCGCTGGGCAACACGGCGCTGATGGAACAGGACGGGGTCGATGTGTCACCGCTCCGCGCCCCGGCAGAGGAACTGCGGCAAAAAGGCAGCAGCGTCATGTTCTTGGCGGAGGACGGCCGGCTGCTCGGCATCCTGGCCGTATCGGACCCGATCAAGCAGAGCACACCAGAGGCGGTGCAGAGTCTTCGTAGCGCTGGAATGCGGGTGGTCATGGCCACTGGCGACGGCCTGACTACAGCCCAATCCGTCGCCGGTCAGCTGGGCATCGACGAATTCCACGGCGAGGTCAAGCCCGCCGACAAGCTGGCCCTTGTCGACCGCCTGCAAAGGGAGGGTCGCGTGGTCGGCATGGCCGGAGACGGCATCAACGATGCCCCTGCCCTGGCCAAGGCCGACGTGGGCGTGGCCATGGGCACCGGCACCGACGTGGCGATGAACAGCGCCCAGGTCACCTTGGTCAAGGGTGACTTGCGCGGCATCGCCCGGGCCCGGGCCATCTCCGAGGCGACGGTCGCCAACATGCGGCAGAACCTGATGTTCGCCTTTATCTACAACTCGCTGGGTGTGCCGCTGGCCGCCGGCGTGCTCTACCCGTTCACGGGCTGGGTCTTGTCGCCCATGATCGCCGCCCTGGCCATGAGCCTGTCGTCGGTCAGCGTCGTCTTCAACTCGCTTCGCCTTCGCGCGGGAAAATAGCCGCCATCAAGTCAACGACATGGGAAGCGCATGTACAACCTGCTGGTATCGGGCAGAGACGGAACCTGGGACGGCAGCCCCTGGACCATCGAGGCGTCGCGCTGCGTGTGCGAGTACACCGACAAGGAAATCAGCCGCAAGTTCGAAGCGTTGGACGCTGGGGCGATCAACGAGCTGAAGAAGCTCCCCTGCATCTTCGCGTACGAGACCCCGAGCAACACACCGCCCCAGTTTGGCGTGCTGACCGACATCACGAAGCGCCAGGGCCAGGTGCGCCTGGAATACGAGCTGCAGCCGGTGCAACCCTTCCTGTCGGCCAAGGACCTCGTCACGTACTCCTTCGAGCTGGACATCGGCAAGTGGGAATTGAACCGCACCCATTGGGCGGTCAAGGAGGTCAACCTGGCCAAGGAGCTGCGGGCCACCGGCATCACGCTGCCGCCCTGGGTGCGCGATATCTCGCGAGCAGTCGACATCACCACCCATGTGTTCGACGTCGGCCTGTCTTTCCCCGGGGAAGCCCGGGCGACGGTGGAAGCGGTGGCTGCCGAGCTGGAGCGGCGGCTTGGCCCCAACTCCTACTTCTACGACAACAACTACGTGTCGCAGCTGGCCCGTCCTTCACTGGACAACCTGCTGCAGGACCTCTACCGCAATCGCTCCAAGCTGATCGTCGTCTTCATCGGCGGCGACTACCAGCGCAAGGAATGGTGCGGCATCGAGTTCCGGGCGATCAAGGAGATCCTCATGGAGCGCGATCACGGCCGGATCATGTTCGTCCGCACCGACGACGGGCCCGTGGAAGGGGTCTTCAAGACCGACGGCTACGTCGACGCCCGGCGCTTCACGCCGGCCCAGATTGCCGGCTTCATCGAGGAGCGGGTCCGGCTGCTGGGCTGAGACACGCCGGTCGCGGCGGGTCGCCGAAAGTTCTACGCAAAAACCGCTTGACCTTCCCATCATGGCAAGCTTGAGACTTCCGTTCATGGCCGACACACGACGCGCCGGAAAAGGAAAACCATGAACACGACGGCCTCCATCACACCCAGCGCCGCCACCCGGCAGTGGCAGCTTCCCGTGGCGGGCATGACCTGCGCATCTTGCGTGAGCCGTGTCGAGAAGGCGCTGTCCAAGCTGCCTGGCGTGCGTGAGGCCACCGTCAACCTCGCCACCGAGGCCGCGACGGTCGACGCCGAGCCCGAGGTCAGCCTCGACAGCCTGCGCGCCGCGGTCCAGAAAGCCGGCTACGACGTTCCCGAGCAGGCCGTGACGCTCCAGGTCGAGGGCATGACCTGCGCATCCTGCGTCGCGCGCGTCGAGAAGGCCTTGAAAAAGGTGCCCGGGGTGACCGCGGCAGAGGTCAACCTCGCCACCGAGCAAGCCCACGTCAAGGTCACAACACGGGAAGCCGACGTCGCCGCGTTACTGTCGGCCGTCGACAAGGCCGGCTACGCCTCGCGCGTCGTACCCGCCCCTGGTTCAGCTGCAGCCAGTGCCAATGATTTAAGCGGCCGGGATGCTCCGTCGGCAAAACCGGCTTTGCCCGAATGGTGGCCCATCGCGGTGGCCATGGCGCTCTCCGCCCCGCTCGTGCTTCCGATGTTCGCCACGCTGTTCGGTGCCCACTGGATGCTCCCGGGCTGGCTGCAACTCGCGTTGGCCACGCCGGTCCAGTTCTGGCTTGGCGCGCGCTTCTACCGGGCTGGATGGAAAGCGTTGCGCGCCGGCGCCGGGAATATGGACTTGCTCGTCGCCCTGGGCACAAGTGCGGGCTACGGCTTGAGCGCCTATCAGCTGTGGGTCCATGGCGACCGGGGCATGAACCACTTGTACTTCGAAGCCTCGGCGGTCGTTATCACGCTGGTCCTGCTCGGCAAGTGGCTGGAGACGCGTGCCAAGCGGCAGACCACGGAGGCGATTCGCGCGCTCAACGCCCTCCGCCCCGAACGAGCCCGGGTTCGCCGCAACGGTGCCGATCTGGATGTGGCGATCGCCGAGGTTCGTGTTGACGACCAGGTTGTCGTGCGCCCGGGCGAGCGGATTCCTGTCGACGGCGAGGTGGTTGAGGGTGCCAGCGAGATCGACGAATCGCTGATCACCGGTGAAAGCCTGCCCGTGGCCAAGCATGTCGGTGACCGCGTGACCGGCGGCTCCGTCAACGCTGAGGGTCTGCTGCTCATCCGGACCACGGCGGTCGGTGCCGAATCCACCCTCGCACGCATCGTTCGGCTTGTCGAGTCGGCGCAGGCGAAAAAGGCGCCTATCCAGCGACTTGTCGACCAGGTGAGCGCCGTGTTCGTCCCGGTGGTCATCGGCATCGCTGCCCTGACACTGCTGGGCTGGGGGCTGGGCACGGGCAACTGGGAGGCTGCGATCCTCAATGCAGTCGCTGTGCTGGTGATCGCCTGCCCCTGTGCCCTTGGATTGGCCACGCCCACCGCCATCATGGCGGGCACCGGGGTCGCCGCGCGCCACGGCATTCTGATCAAGGACGCCGAAGCACTCGAGGTCGCGCACAGCGTCAAGGTCGTCGCCTTCGACAAGACCGGGACGCTGACCGAGGGCAAGCCGGAACTCGTGGCGTTTGAGGCGGTCGATGGCAACACCAGCAGCATGCTCGGAGCGGCTGCAGCCATCCAGAACAACAGCGAGCATCCGCTGGCGCGTGCTGTCATCGAGGCTGCCAAGCGGGAGCGGGTCGGTGTGCCGCCGGCCAGCGAGGTCCGAGCAATTGCCGGACGTGGGATGGCGGCCGTCGTGCGCGGCCGAAACCTCAGGCTGGGCAGCACGCGGTTCATGCAGGAACTCAACGTCGACCTGTCGGCGATGGCCAAGATCGCCGCCGCGCTGGAAGCTCAGGGACGCACGGTGTCCTGGCTCGCCGAAGCTGGTGAGCGCCCTCACCTGCTTGGACTGCTGGCGTTCGGTGACGCGGCCAAGGCGTCTGCGGTGGACGCCATTCGGCGCCTGCATGAGATGGACGTCAGCACGGTGATGCTCACCGGCGACAACCGCGGCAGCGCCACCGCCATCAGCCGCCAGCTCGGGATCGACGAATTCCGGGCCGAGCTCCTCCCCCAGGACAAGGCCGATATCGTTGCCGAGCTCAAGAGCGGAAACAGGCGCGTGGCGATGGTCGGCGACGGCATCAACGACGCCCCTGCCCTGGCGGCTGCCGACGTGGGCATCGCGATGTCGACAGGTACTGACGTGGCCATGCACGCCGCTGGGATCACTCTGATGCGGGGCAACCCGGCGCTGGTCGCTGACGCCATCGACATCTCGCGGCGCACCTACGCCAAGATCCGCCAGAACTTGTTCTGGGCTTTTGCCTACAACGTCGTCGGCATACCGCTGGCCACCTTCGGGCTGCTCAGCCCGGTGGTCGCAGGAGCGGCCATGGCCTTCAGCAGCGTGAGCGTCGTCACCAACGCGCTGATGCTGCGCCGCTGGAAAGGAAGTATTCAATGAGCAGCATGAGCATGACCGGCCCCTTCAACATCGGTGAGGCGGCCAGCCAGTCGGGGGTGTCCGCCAAGATGGTCCGGCACTACGAATCGCTGGGGCTGCTGCCCAAGATCGGGCGGACCGACTCCGGCTATCGCCAGTACACCGACAAGGAAGTGCACACCCTGCGTTTCATCCGGCGAGCTCGGGACCTGGGCTTCAGCATGGCGGAGATCGCCGAACTCCTGAAGCTTTGGCAGGACCGGCGCCGGGCCAGCGCCAACGTCAAGCGCATCGCGCTGGCGCACGTCGCCGACCTGGAAGTCCGGATGAAGGAGATGGACGCCATGAAGCGAACCCTGGAGCGCCTGGCCGAGTGCTGCCACGGGGACCATCGGCCGGACTGCCCGATCCTGGACGAGCTGGCCGACTGACGCTCCGCGCTCTCGCTCCTTCTGCAGAAAGCTGGCTGACAGCTGCACGTTGACACCATGCGCACACAATGAGAATAATAACGATTCTCATTTGCATTGGATAAGCATGCTCCTGTCTTCTCAGCGCGTGGCGACCGCCACGGTCATTGGCCTGGCCCTTCTTTCTCGCTCCGCCGTCGCTGGCGAATCCCCTATGGGCTGGATCTACACCGCTGAAGTCGCGCCTCCAGGGACCAGAGAATTCGAGCAATGGGTCGACGTTCAGACCAAGCAGACACGGGGCGACTACACCAACGTCCGCTTGCGCTCCGAGCTGGAGTTCGGCATCACGTCTAAATATCAAACGGCCATCTACCTGAACTCCCGCTTCATCCGCGCCTATCGCAACCAGATGGACGGCACGACCGCTGGCCCCAACACCGACATCCCCGACACCTTCGATCCCACATCCCGCTACAAGATGAGTCGCGTGGAGTCGGTGTCATGGGAAAACATCTATCAGCTATCCAATCCATTGGTGGACCCTGTCGGGCTGGCCGTCTATGTCGAGCCCTCCTGGGGGCGTCGCAACAAGGAGCTGGAATTCAAGCTCATCCTGCAGAAGAACTTCTTGGACGACCGCGTCATCTGGGCCACCAATCTGAGCACCGCCCTGGAGAACAACAAGCGGGGCAGCGACGTCGAAAAGGCGACGGAGCTCGATCTGCTGACAGGGGTCTCCTACCGCTTCATGAACAACTGGTCTGCAGGTATCGAAGTCCGCAACCATCGCGAGTTCACGGGCTACGGGTACGGGGTGGCCAACCACTCGGCGTGGTTCCTTGGGCCGAACGTCCACTACGCCACCAAGGGCTGGTGGCTGACGGCGGCCTGGCGCAGCCAGATGCCCTGGGCGAGTGGCTTCCAGGATGATCAGAAGGAGGTGATCAGCGGCGGCCGTATCTACGGCGACGAGCACACACGCAACCAGTTCGTGCTGAAGCTGGGAGTGCCGTTCTGATGCGCTGGGAACCCTTCTTCGCCGTTCCCCTGGCTGTCGCCTCGACCGCCGCTTCGGCCAGCGTCTTCTTCTCGACCGAACAGGCTCAGCAGGTCATGTTCCCCGCGGGGAAGTTCACCAAGGTCGCGCTGGCCATGACGCCAGAGCAGCGTGATGGACTGTTCGCCCGATCGGGCGTCCACGAGCCGTTTCGGGAAGACGGCGTCTGGTCGGTGGAAGGCCAAGGGTTCTTCATCGTCGATCAAGTCGTCGGCAAGCACGAGCTGATCACCTATGCCGTGGGGCTCAACCTCGATGGCAGCGTGAAGCAGATTGAGATCCTCGAATACCGCGAGACCTACGGCTCAGAGGTGCGAGGGGCCGCGTGGCGGCAGCAGTTTGTCGGCAAGACTGCCGCGTCGCCAGTCAGGCTCAACAAGGACATCGCCAACATCACGGGCGCCACGCTGTCCTCCAAGCACATCACAGACGGGGTGCGGCGGGTTCTGGCTGTCTATGACTTGGCGTTGAAGGGGCTTCACAGTGGCAAGCGTTGAACGCATGCAGCCATTGCTGGGCACGTTTGTCACCATACGGGCACAAGGCCAGGAAGGCGTGCCTGAATCCGAGGTGACGGGCGCGGTCAGCGCTGCGTTCTCGGCCATAGCCCGGGTGCAGCGGCTGATGAGCTTTCATCGCCATGACAGCGACGTGGGCCGGCTCAACCGGGCTCGCCCTGGCTGTCACCTGCGCGTGCATCGCTGGACGAGCGCTGTGCTCAGCGAGGCGTTGCAGCTGCACATGGCGAGCGCCGGTGCTTTCGATTGCAACGTCGGTCGGGTTCTCGTGCGAGGCGGCTTGCTACCTCGCTCACGCCCCGCCGTTGTCGGCCGATCCAAAACGTCCATGTCCCGTGCCATCAGGTTGGCAGAGGGTGGCCGCGTCAACGTCGCCCAACGGGTTTCGCTTGATCTCGGAGGCATCGCAAAAGGATTTGCTGTCGACCAGGCGGTGCGTGTCCTGCGCAGTCGGGGCATGCAAAGTGGGCTTGTCAACGCCGGGGGCGACCTCTACGCCTTCGGCTCGGCGCCACAAGAAATCTGGGTTCGATGCCCGAAGTCGCCGACTGACATGAAGTTGATCGGACGGCTGCAAAACGGTGCCGTCGCGACGTCCGCCAGCTATTTCGCCTCCAACCTGGGCAACGACGGCAAGGCGGCAAGTGCCATCGTGAATCCGAGGCACCAGAGGCGTGTTGGCCTGCCAGGGAGCGTTTCTGTGGTCGCGAAAAGCTGCCTGCAGGCCGATGCGCTCACGAAAATAGTTGCGTTGCGAGGCTCCCTTCCCGCCAGCATCCAGAGGCGAGCGCGAGCAACGGTCATCCGACTATGACGACGACAAGACCTCAACCGTTCAGCATTCGCCTGCCAGCTTTTCAGCGGTGGGCGACCTATGGCACGTTGGCAGTGGTCGCAGCAAGCGGAACTGCCTGGCTCGTCGTTCATGACTGGCTGCGGTTGAACTGGTTTGCCGCTGAGCACAGGCTGCTCGTGACACACGGCGTTGCCGCCGCCCTTGCACTTACCGTTGTCGGAGGTTTGCTGCCGCTGCATATCCGGCTGGCCTGGCGCATCCGCCGCAACCTTTGGTCCGGTGCGTTCACCCTCATCATCATGGGACTGCTCGGCTTGAGCGGTTGGTTCCTCTACTACGGTGACGAGGAGTGGCGGGAAATTACCCGTTGGCTGCATATTGCAGTTGGCCTGCTCAGTTGCGCCGTGGTCCCGTTCCATGTCTGGATGGGCAGGCGTCGCTCGGCAAAGCAGCAAGCCCCTCAAGCGCTGCCTACGCAGGTAGGCAAGGAATCGTTGGCCACGAACTGTGCCCCTTAGCGGACCCAGTTCCGGCGTTTTCCCATCTATGACGAGCGCATCCTGTTGCAGCCGCGAGGCTGGCGGTATCACAGCTGTCGATTCCGATCACCGAACCGTGGGAGGTGCATTGTGCAAATGAGATTGACGCCGATGGACTCGATCCAGTCGATCGCTCGCTCGGCCGAGGCACTGACCAAGCCGGCTTCGGTACAAGGGCGAGGGTTTCAGGATGCCTTGGCAAGTGCGCTTCAAACCACCAGCGACCTGCAAAAGGAGTCGGGCAGGTTGAGCAAGGAGTTCTCGCTGGACAACCCCACGGTCAGTCTCGAGGAAACGATGATCGCCGGACAAAAGTCGAACATCGCTTTTCAGGCGACTTTGCAGGTGCGCAACCGGCTGGTTCAGGCCTACAGCGAAGTCATGAACATGCAGATCTGAGGCGATAACCAGGTCGATCAAGGGCCCCTCCGTGTCAAACCTGCCGTGGTGTAAGGCGACGGAACCCGTCGCCGACGCATACCGCTTACGCGTTGGCTCTGGACGGAAACGCGCAGACTTTGATCTGGATCTAACGCCCCCGGCCACACGCGGATAGACTTTGCCCATGATGTTGAACAAGACCTACCGGCGCTGGATCGCGAGCTTGCTCGCGGCGGTGCTGGTGTGTCTGCAGCTCTCTACGGCAGCCTACGCCTGCCCCGTCCCGACCGGCTCGGAGTCGATGCCGATGGTCAGCATGGCCGGCATGGCCGACTGCGACCAGATGTCCGGGATGGACACCGAACAGCCGCAGCTGTGCAAGGCGCATTGCGACCGCGACAAGCAGACGGTCAACAACGCGCCGGCGCCTGACCTTGCGCCCGCGGTTCTCCTCGATCAGCTCTTCACCCGCCTGGCCCTCTGGCTCCCGCCCGAGACCGCAGAGGCACTCCCTGCGGTCATTACCGCCCACACCGGCCCGCCAGACGGCACGCTGCCGGTGTATCTCACCCTCCAGGTCCTCCGCAATTAAGCCCTGACGTCCGCGCTGCCGCACGCGCGGCGGCGTGCCCACGTCTCGCGTCGCTTGCCGACTGCTTCCAGGCTTTTTGTGGAGCGCCATCATGGCCATCTTCTTTTGGGCGGGATCTTGGTCCCGCTCCGGCGGCACAGGAGCTACCTGCCGCCGCATCCGCAAGGCTGTCATCGCGGCAGGCTTACTTGCAGGCGCCGCCGTGCATGCGGCCCCCGTCACCTTCGAACAGGCCTTGTTGCTCGCTGAACAGCGCTCCGCCGCACTGACGGCGCGCCAGGCCGCGGCAGAAGGCGCGCAACAGGCGCGCACGGCCGCAGGGCGCCTGCCCGACCCCAAGCTGGCTGTCGGCATCGAGAACTTCCCGATCTCAGGTCGCGAGCGTTTCAGCTGGAACCGCGAGTCCATGACCATGCGACGTGTCGGCGTCATGCAGGACGTGCCCAACGCTGCCAAGCGGGCCGCCCAGCGCGACGCTGCCGACGCCAAGGCCGAGCGCGAGCACGCGATGCTGGAAGCCGAACGCCTGGCGGTACGCCGCGAGGCGGCGCTGGCCTGGCTCGCCCTGCACTTCGCCGAGCAAAAGCTGAACGTCTTCGCAACGCTCGAGCAAGAGAACCGCCTCTTGCAGGACACGTTGTCTGCCCGCGTCGCATCCGGAGCCGCCACGCCCGGCGATGCGCTGATGGTGCGCCAGGAGGCCTTGGAGCTGGCCGACCGAAGGGACGAACTGCAGGCCGGCGTCGAGCAGGCACGGGTCCAACTGCGGCGCTGGACCGGCGACCAGCCGGAACTGTCCGCTGAGGCTGAACCGCCCCCGCTGCGGCCGGACCTGGCGCGATTGCTGGGCGGGCTTGATCGGCATGCCGAACTGCTGGCCTTCAACCCGATGCTCGCAATGGCTCGCGCCGACCTCAGCGAGGCAGAAGCGATGCGCCAGGGTGATTGGGGCTGGGAGGTCGCCTACGGCAACCGCGCACGGTCCTTCGGTGACATGGTCTCGTTCCAGCTCACCTTCGAGCTGCCCGTCTCACGGGCCACGCGCCAGGAACCCGTTGTCGCTTCCCGCCGTAAGGACGTCGAGCGGCTTGAGGCCGAGCGGGAGGATGCGCTGCGCCGCATCCGCGCCGAGGTGGATACCCAGGTTGCGGAGTTGCAGCGACTGGAGCGTGTGCTGCAGCGCCAGCTAACCGCCACGCAACCGCTTGCCCGGGAGCGCGCCCAGGTGACCCTGGCCAGCTACCAGTCCGGCCGCGCCGACCTCGGTGCCGTGCTCACCGCCCGCAAGAGCGCTGCCGAAGCGCAGTTGCGCGGTCTCGATCTTCAAGCCCAGGTGCTGGCCCAGCAGGCCCGCCTGGCCTATCTCATTGCGGAGTGACCCCATGACCTCCAACAAGAAACTGTCCGCCGTCGCCATGCTGCTCGTCGCTGCGGGCGCAGGCCTGGGCTACGGCGTCGCCCATTGGCGTACGGCCTCGATGTCGGACCCATCCGCCACGGTGTCCGGAACCAAAGAGACGACCAAGAGTCCGGCCGGTGAGCGCAAGGCCCTGTATTGGTACGACCCCATGGTGCCGCAGCAGAAGTTCGACAAGCCAGGTAAGTCGCCGTTCATGGACATGCAGCTGGTGCCCAAGTACGCCGATGAGGCGCCCTCAGGTGGCGTTGCCGTCGACCCGCGCGTCGCCCAGACCCTGGGGGTACGCACCGCAACCGTGGAGAAGCAGCGGCTCGGCGCCTCGTTCCAGGTGCCGGCCGTCGTGCAGCTCAACGAACGCGACGTGGCCATCCTGCAGGCGCGCACCGCTGGCTTCGTCCAACGGGTGGCCCGCCTGGCACCGGGCGATGTCGTCGCTAACGGTGCCTTCATCGCCGAACTGCTGGTTCCCGAGTGGGCAGGCGCCCAGCAGGAATTCCTGGCGGTGCGCCAAACGGGCGATGCGGCCCTGACCGCCGCGGCCCGCCAGCGCTTGGTGCTGCTCGGCATGCCGACGTCCCTGATCCAGCAGGTGGAACACAGCGGACAGGTACAGGCGCTCTCCAACGTGCACGCCCCCACCGGCGGGCTGGTACAGGAGTTGATGGTGCGACCCGGCATGACAGTGTCCCAAGGCATGAGCCTCGCCCGCATCACCGGTTTGTCGACCGTCTGGCTAGAAGCCGCCCTCCCCGAAACCCAGGCCAGCGTCGCCCGCGTCGGACAGCCCGTCGAGGTGTTGTTGGCGGCGTTTCCCGGCGAGACACTGCGCGGCAAGATCACAGCGATCCTGCCTGAGGCGAATGCTGAGACACGCACCCTGCGCGTCCGGGCCGAGCTCCCAAATCCGCAAGGCCGGCTGCGGGCGGGGATGTTTGCTCAGATGCGCCTGGGCGGGACGGCCGAAGAGGTGCTCGTCGTGCCTGCCGAGGCCGTGATCCGCACAGGCCAGCGTGCTGTCGTCTATGTGGCTGAGCAGCTTGGGCGCTTTACGCCGGTCCAGGTGCGTCTGGGTCGCGAGCTGGGTGACAAGCTGGAGGTGCTGGAGGGATTGCAGCCCGGCCAACAGGTTGTGGCGTCCGGCCAATTCCTGATCGACTCGGAAGCGAGCATGCAGGGTGTGCTGCAGCGCCAGGCCACTCCGGCAGCGCCTGCTGCCAGCGCGGCTGCCGTGCCGGCGGCCTCATCGACAGCTTCTGCCGTTTCGGCACTTCAGGCGGTCGGCAGGATCGTGGAGCTTTCGGGGCAGAGCGTCACGCTGGATCACAGCGCCGTGCCGGCCCTCAAATGGCCAGCCATGCAGATGGGCTTCCGGCTCGCGCGGCCGGAGCTGGCCAAGGGCGTGAAGGTGGGCGACACCGTCCGCTTCACCTTCCGGGAAAGCCAGGACGGCTATGAAGTCGTCGCCATGCAGCGCGAGACACCGGGAGGCGCACGATGATCGGCGCGCTGATCCGCTGGTCGGTCGGCAATCGCTTCCTGGTGCTGCTGTCCACGCTCTTCCTCGCCGTCGCCGGCGTGCTGTCGCTGCGCTCGACACCGATCGACGCCCTGCCCGACCTGTCCGACGTACAGGTCATCATCCGCACCAGCTACCCCGGCCAGGCGCCACAGATCGTCGAGAACCAGGTCACCTATCCACTGGCGACCACCATGCTGTCGGTGCCCGGCGCCAAGGCCGTGCGGGCGTTCTCCTTCTTCGGCGACTCCTTCGTCTATGTGCTGTTCGATGACGGCACGGACCTGTACTGGGCTCGTTCCCGCGTGCTGGAGTACCTCAGCCAGGTGCAGGGCCGGCTGCCAGCGACGGCCAAGCCCTCGCTCGGCCCCGACGCGACCGGCGTGGGCTGGGTCTTCCAGTACGCCCTCGTGGACCGCACAGGTCGCCATGACCTGTCACAGCTGCGGGCGCTGCAGGATTGGTTCCTCAAGTTCGAGCTGAAGGCCGTCGCCAACGTGGCCGAGGTGGCCACGGTGGGCGGCATGGTCAAGCAGTACCAGGTGGTGGTCGACCCGGCCAAGCTCATCGCCTACGGGATCACGCATAACCAGGTACGCGAGGCGCTGATGAACGGCAACCAGGAGGCTGGCGGCGCCGTGCTGGAGCTGGCCGAGGCCGAGTACATGGTGCGCGCCAGCGGCTTCCTGAAGTCGCTGGATGAATTCCGCAGCATCGTGCTGGCCAGCCGCAACGGCGTGCCGGTGTTGCTGAGCCAGGTCGCGACCGTGCAGGTCGGACCGGAGATGCGCCGTGGCATCACCGAACTGGACGGCGAAGGCGAGGCGGTCGGCGGCGTGGTGATCCTGCGCAACGGCAAGAACGCCCAGGCGACGATTGCCGCGATCAAGGACAAGCTCAAGCAGCTGCAGTCCAGCCTGCCTCAGGGTGTCGAGATCGTCACGACCTATGACCGCAGCTCCTTGATCCAGCGCGCCATCGACAACCTGTCGATGAAGCTGCTCGAAGAGTTTGCGGTGGTCGCCCTGGTCTGCGTGGTTTTCCTGTGGCACCTGCGCTCGGCGTTGGTGGCAATCATCTCGCTGCCGCTGGGCGTGATGGCGGCCTTCCTGGTGATGCAGCAGCAGGGGTTGAACGCCAACATCATGTCGCTCGGGGGTATCGCCATCGCCATCGGCGCCATGGTCGATGCCGCAGTCGTCATGATCGAGAACGCGCATAAGAAGCTGGAGGCTTGGCAGCACGCCCACCCCGGCGAGGAACTGAAGGGCGAAGCGCGCTGGGCAGTCATCACCGACGCCGCAGTCGAGGTCGGCCCGGCGCTGTTCTTCTCGCTGCTGATCATCACGCTGTCCTTCGTGCCGGTCTTTACGTTGCAGGCGCAGGAAGGACGGCTGTTCGGGCCACTGGCCTATACCAAAACCTATGCCATGGCAGCGGCCGCCGGCCTGTCCATCACCCTCATTCCCGTGCTGATGGGTTACTGGATCCGCGGGCGCATTCCCGACGAACAGCGCAACCCCATCACGCGCGCACTGATCGCGCTATACCGCCCCGCGCTGGACGCGGTCCTGCGCTGGCCCAAGGCCACGCTCGTCGTGGCCGTCGCGGTCTTCGCCACCACCGCCTGGCCCGTGATGCGCCTGGGTGGCGAGTTCCTGCCGCCGCTGGATGAGGGTGACCTGCTGTACATGCCTTCCGCACTGCCAGGTTTGTCCGCCCAGAAGGCCGCCGAGCTGCTGCAGATCACCGATCGCATGATCAAGACGGTGCCAGAGGTGCAACGGGTGTTTGGCAAGGCCGGCCGGGCGGAGACCGCTACCGACCCCGCGCCGCTGGAGATGTTCGAAACCACCGTGCAGCTCAAGCCACGCGATCAGTGGCGCCCTGGCATGACCCCGGAAAAACTCGTCGAGGAGCTTGATCGCACGGTGAAAGTGCCGGGCCTGACCAACATCTGGATCCCGCCGATCCGCAATCGCATCGACATGCTGGCCACCGGCATCAAGAGCCCCATCGGCGTGAAGGTGTCCGGCACCGATCTCTCCGCGA
>RXJV01000128.1 GCA_003963075.1 Burkholderiales bacterium | reverse complement strand
GCAGACCATGCCCATGCCTTGAAATACCTTGACTCGTGGTTTTTCAAAGGTGTGGCTGTGCTTTACGCACGCTTTGCCGCGGGTTCAACCGGCCATGTCATGTTGCTGCCGCAGCGCTTGAGTTCTACTGCCGCCCGGTCGCGTGGTAAGTGGCGACCGCTTGCGGTGCCTGCTTGGCTGCGGGCCAGGATTCGGGTGTTTGACACCCTCCAAACGGGGGGCTTTCAACCCTGGGTGCTGGAGGCATCATGCCGGCGCGATCAAGGATGGTGGGTGCTGCTCGTCGTGAGGGTGGGTCTGTGACGCGCATGTCCCAGGAGTGGTCCCGGAGGCGTCCGCAAGCGCTGGCCCAAGCGGTCAGCAAATTCAGCAATCTGGTAGACGGAATATCGATATTGAATCGAATTTTGTTGATTGGATTGCTGAGCAAGCGTGGCGCTGAGCAGTACTGATCGGGAATATCAATGATTCGAATATTCAGCCATTATTTGCATAAGCAGACCTTGCTCCAGGTCTTCTTTGATCTGGGACTGATCGTTTTTGCCGTCATTGCCGTGGTGCTCAGCCAAGGCGAGTCGGCCCAGACCGTGCTGCCGTTTGCGGCGTCGCACGGCCTGTCGCTGGCGGGTTGCATGTTCGTGATCAATTCCGCCACGGGCTTCTACCAGCATGTTCACAACCGGTCGGTCACCGAGTCCTGCGCGCGGGCCTTGTTCGGCCTGCTGTTCGGTCTGCCGCTGGCCTATGGCATCTTCAGCCTGGTTCCGTCCAACACCAGCCATCGCGATCTGTTGACCCTGGTGGCCATGGCGGCCGTGGCTGCGGTGATGGTGCATCGTGTTTACGCGGCCCACTCCGGCACGCAGGCGCGGATGCGCAGCCGCATCCTGATCTTCGGCACCGGGGCGGCGGCCCGCACGGTCGGCAACACGCTTCGGGCCTCCGATCCGCATGCCCAGGTCGTTGGGTACTACGCCGGGCCGAATGAAGACCGACCCGAGGTGCCTGTCGGCGAGATCATCAACGAGGGCGCGAACCTGACTGAGGCGGCCCTCAAGCACAACGTCGACGAGATCGTCGTGGCACTGACCGAGCGCCGCGGCGGCAGCATGCCACTGCGGCAATTGCTCGACTGCAAGCTGTCGGGTGTGCGTGTTGTCGACATCGCGACGCACTTCGAGAAGACGCTTGCGCAGATCAACATCAAGCATGTCAACGCCGGCTGGTTGGTGTTCGGCGATGGATTCAGCCAAGGCATGCTGCGCGCAGCGATCAAGCGGCTTTGTGACGTCGTCTTCGCGACCCTGATCCTGGCGGTGGCTTGGCCCATCATGCTGGTGACCGCCCTGGTCATCTGCATCGAATCGCGTGGCCCGGTGCTGTACCGGCAGGAGCGTGTCGGCTTGAACGGCGTGCCCTTCAAGGTCATCAAGTTCCGCAGCATGCGCACGGACGCCGAGAAGGACGGCAAGCCGCGCTGGGCCACCAAGAACGACGACCGTGTGACCCGCGTCGGCCGCTTCATCCGCAAGGTGAGAATCGACGAGTTGCCCCAGCTGTTCAATGTGCTCTGGGGTGAGATGAGCATGGTCGGTCCGCGGCCGGAACGGCAGTTCTTCGTCGACGAGCTGGTCGAAAAGATTCCCTACTACGCGGTGCGTCACAGCGTGAAGCCCGGCGTGACCGGCTGGGCCCAGGTGCGCTACGAATATGGATCGACCATCGAGGACTCGGTCGAGAAACTGCAGTACGACCTCTACTACGTCAAGAACCACTCGCTCTTCCTTGACCTGTTGATCATGCTGGAAACGGTGGCCGTGGTCCTGACGGGCAAGGGCGCCCGCTGATCTTCTCCTCTGCAGGGGGCGTCGACGCGCTGCCTCGGTGGCAGCGCCGATGGTCGCGGCCTCTGCCGCATGTTTGAATCGAGCATGTCCCTGCCTCTGACGGCCCCTTCCGCAGACGCGCTGCTCAATGCGCTCGCCGAGACGGCGCTGTTGGGCACGATCGGCAACCTGGTCTGCCTCGCGGCCTACGGGGTGTTTGCCACCTACTTTGCGCTGCGGCTGCAGCGCGGTCGGTTCGCCATCACATCCCTGGCGATCGTGTTCCTGCTCGCCTTGCTCGCCAGCACCTTGTGGGCCGGTGTCAGCCTGGACGATGGTCTGCGGCATTGGTCCGACAAGCTGCCGGCGTGGCTGGTGCGGGGCGCGGACCAGTTGCGCTTCGTGCTGTGGTTTGTCTTCCTGCTGATGCTGCTGCCCAAGACGCTGCGTGCCGGCGGCCTCAGCCTGATGCGCGGCGCGATCGCGCTGCTGTTTGCCCTTCAGCTCGGCCTCATCCTGCTCGGCGAGCACACCGTGGCGGATGCGCTGTCCCGGCCGCAGGCGTTTGCTTCGCTCGCCCAGGCCGTGCTGGGCCTGGTGCTGGTCGAGCAGGTTCTGCGCAATGCGTCGGCCGACGCCCGCTGGAATGCCAAACCCGTCTGCCTCGGGCTCGGCGCGATCTTCGTCTTCGACCTCTTCATCGCCTCGCAGGCGGCGCTGTTCGGCAGTTTCGACAGTGATGCGATGAGCGTGCGTCCGCTGGTGCATGCGGCGGCCGTCCCCTTGCTCTACGTCGCCTCGCGTCGGCACGCCGATTGGCTGGTCAAGCTGCATGTCTCGCGGGCCGCGGTATTCCATTCGGCGACGCTGCTGCTGGTGGGCAGCTATCTGCTGCTGGTGGCGGCCCTGGGCTACTACGTGCGCTACACCGGCGGCGACTGGGGGCGGGCCTTGTCGGTGGCCCTGGTCTTTGTCGCTCTGGTGGCGCTCGCCCTGCTGGTGGCGTCGGGTTCGATGCGCTCGCGCCTGCGGGTCTACATCAGCAAAAACTTCTTCAGCTACCGCTACGACTACCGTGAGGAGTGGCTGCGCTTCACCGCCTTGTTGTCCAGCAGTGCCGAACCCCAGCACACCGCCGAGACGGTCGTGCGCGCGCTGGCCAATCTGGTGGAGAGTCCGAGTGGCATGCTGTGGCTGCAGCGAGGGCCGGACACCGAGTTCGTGCAGGCGGCGCGCTGGAATCTGCCCCAACAGGCGGGCAGCGAGCCGCGCCAGACCGGCTTGGCGGCGTTCTGGCGCGACCGGGCCTGGATCATCGACCTCGACGAATGGCGCCGGCGCCCCGAGGCCTACCCCGGGCTGGAGCTGCCGGCCTGGCTGGCGCAGGAGCCGCGTTGCTGGCTGCTCATCCCCTTGCTCGTCGGCGAGGCGCTGATCGGTTTTGTCGTGCTTGGCCGCCCCCGTGCAGTGGTCGAACTGAACTGGGAGGTGCGCGACCTGCTGCGCACCGCCGCCAGCCAGGCGTCCGGCTATCTGGCCCAGGCCCAGGCCACCGAGGCGCTGCTGGAGGCGCGCAAGTTCGATGCCTTCAACCGCATGTCGGCCTTCGTCGTGCATGACCTCAAGAACATCGTCACGCAGCTGTCTTTGATGATGAAGAACGCCAAGCGCCTGCGCGACAACCCGGAGTTCCAGCAGGACATGCTCGACACGGTCGAAAACTCGCTCGAAAAGATGCGCCAGCTGATGCTGCAGCTGCGCGAGGGCGACAAGCCGCACGGCGTGACCAGCGGCGTCGACCTGGAGCAGATCGCCCGGCGTCTGGCCGCGGCAGCCGCCAGCAAGGGCCGGGCGCTGACCCTGGACCTGCAGCCGGGCGTCAGCACGCGCGGCCATGTGGAGCGTGTCGAGCGGGTGCTCGGTCATGTCGTGCAGAACGCCTTCGATGCCACGCCCATGGACGGCCAGGTGCGGCTGATCCTCGATGCCGAGGGCAGCCAGGCCCGTGTTCGCGTGGAGGACAGCGGCTGCGGCATGAGCGAGGATTTCATCCAGAATCGTCTATTCAAGCCCTTCCAGACCACCAAGGCCAGCGGCATGGGGATCGGGGCGCACGAGAGCTATCAATACGT
Organism: Burkholderiales bacterium; assembly: GCA_003963075.1. Taxonomy (GTDB): domain Bacteria; phylum Pseudomonadota; class Gammaproteobacteria; order Burkholderiales; family Burkholderiaceae_C; genus Pelomonas. The sequence goes on along the minus strand of RXJV01000128.1, from coordinate 26,759 downwards.
CCAGGAACTGGGAGGCAAGATCAGCGTGCACAGTGAATTGAACCGGGGCACCACCGTGACCCTGTTGCTGCCTCTGTTTCATGCGCAGGCCGAGGCTGGGCTGGCCGCGCTGGAGTCGCGATGAGCACGCCCCGTCACGCGCCCCTGCTGATCGTCGAGGACGATCTGGCGCTGCAGAAGCAGCTCAAGTGGTCGCTGGACCGCTTCGAGTCTGTCACGGCCGATGATGTCGCCAGCGCGGTGCTGCAGTTCCGCCGCAACAGCCCGACGGTGGTCACGATGGACCTCGGGCTACCGCCCGATCGCGACTCGGTCTCCGAAGGTTTCAAATGCCTGGAGAAGCTGCTGGAGCTGGACCCGGCCGTGAAGGTCATCGTGCTGACCGGCCAGAACGACCAGAGCAATGCCCTGCGCGCGATCCGCATGGGCGCCTACGACTTTCTCGCCAAGCCCGTCGATCCCGACGTGCTGGCGCTGACCGTCGAGCGCGCCTACCGGCTCTACGAGCTGCAACAGGAGAACCGGCGCCTGCAGATGCAGCAGAGCAGCGACGTGTTCTCGGGGCTGGTCACGCGCGACCCCGGCATGCAGCGCGTCTGCCGGATGATCGAAAAGGTGGCGCCCAGCGACGCGACCGTGCTGTTGCTCGGCGAGAGCGGCACGGGCAAGGAGGTGCTCGCCCAGGCCCTGCATGATGCGTCCAAGCGCAAGGGGCGGTTTGTCGCGATCAACTGCGCCGCCATCCCCGAGACCCTGCTGGAAAGCGAGCTGTTCGGCTACGAAAAGGGCGCCTTCACGGGGGCCAACAAGTCGACGCTGGGCAAGATCGAGACCGCGAACGGCGGCACGCTGATGCTTGACGAGATCGGCGATCTGCCGATGCCGCTGCAGGCCAAGCTGCTGCGCTTCCTGCAGGAGCGGGTCATCGAGCGCGTCGGTGGGCGTCAGGAAATCCCGATCGACGTGCGCGTCGTTGGGGCCACCCACCAAGACCTGAAGGCGCGGATCGCCGATGGCCGCTTCCGCGAAGACCTGTACTACCGCCTCGCCGAGATCGTTGTCGAGATTCCGCCGCTGCGCGAGCGCTTGGGCGACCCCGTGCTGCTGTCGCACGCCTTCGCGCGCCGCTTCGCCACCGAGATGCGCCGGCCCGTGCCGACCCTTGCCGACGACGCCGTCCGCGCGCTCGAGTCGCATCGCTGGCCGGGCAATGTCCGCGAGCTGCAGAACATGCTCAAGCGGGCGGTCATCATGGCCGACGACGACCGCATCACGGCGGCCGATCTTGGCCTGCGTGCCGCGCCCGAGGCGGCCAGCGAAGATGCCGTGCTGGACCTGCGCGCCGTGCGCGAAAACGCCGAGCGCCAGGCCGTCATCACCGCACTGTCGCGCACCGACGGCAACATCGTGCGCGCGGCCGAGTTGCTCGGCATCAGCCGCCCGACGCTGTACGACCTGATGAACCGGCTGCAGATCAAGTGATGTCGACACGGGGCATGGGGCGCCGGTGCCGGCCAGGGCTTGCCGCGGTGCTGGTGGCCGTGTCGCTGCTGGTGGGCTGCTTTGGCCCGAGCGCCAGCCAGTTCGTCGCCTCCGGCCAGGCCAGGCTGGCCGCCGGCGACCTGCCGGCCGCAGCGATCGAGTTCAGGAATGCGTTGCAGAAGGACGCGTCCCTCGCGGAAGCGCGCTTCCTGCTCGGGTCAACCCTGCTGCGGCAGGGCGATGCGGCAGCGGCCTTCGCCGAGCTCGATCGCGCCGACCGCCAGGGCTATGACGCCGACCAGCTCGTGCCCCTGATGGCCCGCGCCCTGAGCCAGCAAGGCCGCTACGACATGCTGCTCACCCGCTTCGCGACGACGACGCTGCGCGACCCCTTGGCCATGGCCGCACTGCAGGTCAGCCTGGGGCGCGCCTACCTCGCGACTCGGCAGACCGAGCCGGCTGCGGCGGCCATCGAGCAGGCGCTCAGCGCCGCACCCGGCAACCTGGAGGCGCTGCAGCTGCAGGCCCGTCTGATGGCGAGCCGGGGCGATCTGGCGCCTGCGATCGAACGCTTGCAGGCCTTGATCGCCCAGCATCCACAGGCCGACTCCACCTGGCTGACGCTCGCCGATCTGCAGCTCGCCGCCGGTCAGACGCAGGCGGCACGCCAAAGCTACGCGTCGGCCATCCAGCTCAATCCGGCGGGCACGCAAGCCTATTTGAGCCTGCTGCCCCTGCAGCTCGCGGCGGGCGACCTGGCCGCTGCCGAGACGACGCTGGCGGCTTTGGAAAAGGCGGATGCCAAGGCCCCATTGACCAGCTACTACAAGGCCTGGCTGAAGCTTGAACGCGGGCAGTTGGCCCAGGCCCAGGAGCTCGGCGAGGGCTTGCTGAAGCGCTCGCCCGAGAATGCCGATCTGCTCTTGCTCGTCGGTGCGATCGAGTCGCGCAAGGGCGCACTGGATCGGGCCGCCGACCTGCTGGGCAAGGCCGTGGCCGCCGCGCCGGATGCGCTGCGGCCGCGCATGCTGCTGGCCCAGACGCAGCTGCGCCTCGGCGATGCCGACAAAAGCCTGCGGACCCTGCAGCCCCTGCTCAACCGCGAACCGGCGCCGGCCGAGGCCCTGGTGCTGGCCGCCGCGGCGGCCTCACGCGGCGGTGATGCCGCCAAGGCCGAGCAGTTGTTGATGCGCGCGGTGGCCGCCGACCCGCAGCACCTGCCGGCGCGCATCGCCTTGGCGGTTGCCCGCATCGCCAAGGGGCAGGTCGACGACGGCCTGAAGCAGCTGCGCGAACTCGCGCGCACCACGCCCCAGCTGGCGCCCGATGCCACACTGATCGACCAGCTGCTCCGCCAGCGCCGTTTTGACGCCGCCTTGCAGGCCATCCAGGCCCTGGAGGCCAAGCCCGATGGCAAGCTGGTCGGCGAGTTGCTGCGCGGGCGCCTGGAGCTGGCGCGCAACAACCGGGCCCAGGCGCGCGAGGCCTTCGACGCCGTGCTCAAGGCCGATGCCACCAACACGCAGGCTGCCACCGCGCTGGCCAGCCTGGACCTTGCCGACCAGCGCCCGGAGGCGGCCCGAGCGCGCCTGCAGCGGCTGCTTGACCAAGACCCGGCCAACAGCAGCGCGCGCTCGGCCCTGCTGAGCCTGGAGATCGATCGCGGCGCATCCGGCGACGAGCTCATCGCGATGGCACGCCAGGCCGTCAAGCTGGCGCCGACCTCGCGGGAATTGCGACTAGACCTGATCCGGATGCTGTTGGCCAAGTCAGATGCCCGTGGAGCGGCCCAGGTCGCGCAAGAGAGCGTCAGTCTGCTGGGCGAGGATCCCGAGTTGCTCGCGGCCCAGGGTCAGGCCCAGCTGCTAGCCGGTGAGGCCAACCTCGCGAGCAAGAGCTTTGCCCGCCTTCAGGCCTTGAAGCCCGGCCTGCCGCAGGTGCATCTGTGGCTGGCCGACGCCTACCGCGAGGCCGGCGATGGGGCCCGCGCGCTGCAGGCGCTCAAAGCGGGGCTGCAGCGTCTGCCCGACGAGCCCGCGCTGTACCGCGCCGAGGCCCTGCTGTTGAGCGGCCAGGGCCAGCCGGACCAGGCGCTGGAAGTGGCGCAGCAATTGAAAGCCCGCGACAAGACCGGCTGGCAGGGCCTGTTGCTCGAGGGCGATCTGTTGGCCCAGCAACGGCGTGACGGCGATGCCCTGCGCGCCTACACCGCGGCCCTGGCGACGAACCCATCCACCTTGCTGGCCGTGCGTGTGCATCAGACCATGCTGCGGGCCGGCAAGGCGGAAGACGCGAGCGCCTTCGAGCGCAAGCGCCTGGCCGAGCAGCCCAGGGACTTCGGCTTCGTCAGCCATCTCGCCGACACGGCGCTGCGGGCCGGCCGCTTCGATGCGGCCGAGGCCCGCTTCCGGCAGGCGCTGGCGCTGCAGCCGCAGAACCCGGTGCCGCTGAACAACCTGGCCTGGCTCATGGTCAGGCAGGGCAAGTCCGCGGTCGCGCTGGACTTCGCCGAGCGCGCGGTCAAGCTGGCGCCGCGCCAGCCCGATTTCCTGGACACCTTGGCCGAAGTCCGTGCCAGCCTGATGCAGTACGATGCGGCGGTCCAAGCTCAGCAGCAGGCGCTGGTGCTGGCGCCCGAAAATCATCTGCACCGCCTGCACCTGGCCAAGTACCTGCTGCAGGCCGGCAAGAAGGCTGAGGCCAAGGCCGAGCTGACACGCCTGGCCCGGCTGGGTGATCGCTTTGATCTTCAGGCCGAGGTGCAGCGCATGCTGGCCACGCTCTAGCGGCCACTGCCGCGCCGAGGCGGGCGCGGACACCCAGCAACCACCGGGAACCCATCACCGTGGACCTCGCCACGCGCATGACCGCACCACCGTCCGGGAAGCACTGGCTTCTTCGGGCGCTGGGCGGCGTGTTGGCTCGCCTGCCGGCACGGGCGCGCGCCGCGGTGCACCGGGCGCTGGTGGCCTGCGATCCCGACCCGGACCTGCGCCTGCAGCTCAAGCTGGCCGAGACGCGCGAGGAGCTGGAAGCCTGCTTCAGGCTGCTGCACGATGCCTATGTCGCCAGTGGCTATATGGCGCCCCATCCGTCGGGCCTGCGCGTCACGCCCTTCCATGCATTGCCGACGACAACGACGCTGTGCGCCACCTGGGAGGGCCGGCTCGTCGGCACCGTCTCCATCATCCGCGAGGGCGTGTTCGGCTTCCCGATGCAGAGCGCCTTCGATCTCGATCCGGTGCGCCGCGAGCCGGGGCAGATCGCACAAATCTCGGCGCTGGCCGTGCATCCCGAGTTTCGCGCTGCCGGCGGTCGCCTGCTGTTTCCGCTGATGAAGTTCACGCGCGAGTACTGCGTGAAGATGTTCGACACGCGGCATCTGGTCATCGCGGTGCATCCGCGCCAGATCGATCTGTATGAATCGCTGCTGTGTTTCGAGCGACTCGGCGGCGCACCGGTGGCCGCCTACGACGTCGCCAATGGCGCGCCGGCCGTCGCTGCCCGGCTGGACCTGCAGTCGGCCGGCGCGCGGTTCAGGCGCGCCTACCGCGGCCGTGCGCCCCGCAGAAACCTCCACCGCTATTTCTTTGAACTGGCCTTGCCCCAGCTCAAGCTGCCGCCGCGCCGCTACTTCACGACCAACGATCCGGTCATGACCCCCGACCTGCTGGACCATTTCTTCAACCGGCGCACCCAGGTCTTCGACCAGCTGGACAGTCGCCGCAAGGCGCTGCTCTGGTCGATCTACGACCAGCCCGAGTTTCGGCGCGTGCTGCCGCTGCTGGATGCTGCCGCACCGACCGGCCATCCCCTGCGGCGCCACCAGCGCCATTCGCTGCGTGCGCCGGCGGAACTCCGGCTCGTCATCGACGGCACCGCGCGGGTCTTCGTGTTCGATGTGATCGAGGTCTCGCTGTCGGGCTTTCAGGCCGAGTCCCGGCTCGACCTGCCGCTCAATGCCAGCGGACAGGTGCGCGTGCAGCTGGGCCGCGAGGACTGGTCCTGCTGCACGGTGCGCGTGGTGCGCGCCAAGCCCGCCGGGGGCAGCCATTTCTTCGGCTTCAGGATCGATGAGCCGGACGAGGTCTGGCGCCGCTGTGTCGCGGCGCTGGATGTCAACTTCACCGCTCGGGACCTTGTGCAATGAATGCAATCCAACGTCGTGTCATCTTCCCCCTGCTCGCACTGGCGCCGCTGCTCGCGGCTGCGGCCGACCTGCCGGCGCTGATCGAGCGCAGCAAGCCCTCGGTGGTGCTGGTCGGCACCTATTCGCCCACCGACAACCCGCGTTTTGGCTTTCGCGGCACCGGCTTCGCGGTCGCCGATGGCAGCCTCGTGATCTCCAACGCCCATGTGCTGCCGGCACCGGATGTCACCGAGGCGGAACAGCGCATCAGCATCCAGGTGCGCGCGGCCAATGGCGAATGGGAGATGCGTCTCGCCCGCATCGCGGCGCTGGACCGTGCCCACGACCTGGTCGCGCTGAGCTTCGATGGCGCGGCCCTGCCGGCCCTGCGCATCGCACCGCCCGCCCTGGCCCAGGAGGGCCGCGGTGTGCTGTTCATGGGCTTCCCGATCGGCGGCGCGCTGGGCTTCTCCACGGTGAGCCATCGCGGCATCATTTCGGCGATCACGCCGATCTCGCTGCCGGCCATGAACGCCCGCTCGCTGGACCCGAGAGCCGTGCGCCAACTGCGGGCCGGCAGCTTCGACATTCTGCAGCTCGATGCCACCGCCTACCCGGGCAACAGCGGCGGGCCGGTGCTGGACCAGGAGACCGGCGAGGTGGTCGGCGTGATCAATATGGTGCTGACCAAGGCGGGCAAGGAATCGGCACTGAGCAGCCCGAGCGGCATCAGCTACGCGATCCCTGCGGCAGCGATCCTGCCCCTCATCGAGTCCGCGCCCAAGCGGCCACCGGCCGGCACGCCTGCGCCGAGGTGAAGGCGCCGGGCCAGCGGTGGCCGGCGGCGCGGGAGGCCCATTAGGATAGACAACGCCGCCCGGGCTCCGTCCGCTGGGCATTTGCCTGCGGCCCGCCGCAAAAGCCGTGGCGGTTTTCGTCTTTCCTGGGGGCGCCATGGGCCGATTCGTCATCGTCGTTTACAAGCCAAAGCTCGGCAAAGACGAGCAGCTGCTGGGTCTGGTGGCCAGGCATTGGCGGGCCCTCCAGGCACAGGGACTCGTCACCGAGCGCGCGCCCTATGCGATGAAGGCAGCCGACGGAAGCGTCGTCGAGGTCTTCGAGTGGCGCTCCAAGCAGGCGATCGACCAGGCCCACCACAACCCGGCCGTGCTCGCGCTCTGGGCAGAGTTCGAGGCCGTCTGCGAGTACCGGTTGTTGTCTGCGCTGGCCGAAGCGCAGCAGATATTTGCCGAGTTCGAGCCCCTCGAACTTTGAGCCGGGCCCGCGTGGTGCCGGGTCCAGCGCGGTTCGGCCGGCGGCCGCAGCCGCATCAGCGGTCCGGCGCTTCCAGCCACAGCACCGCAAACCAGCAGCGCGCGTCGACCCAGACCTGGCCCGGCCGGAACCCGGCCCGGGCCGCCAGCGCCTGGAAGCCGGTCACCGTGTACTTGTGCGAGTGCTCGGTGTGCAGCGTCTCGCCCTCCTGGAAGGGGTAGCACTCGCTGCCCAGCCTCAGCTGCAGCGCCCGGGTCGCACGCAAATGCATCTCGATGCGCCGGTAGGCCGGGTTCCAGAAGGCCAGGTGCTCGAAGCCGTCGGCCGGGAACTCCGCGGCCAGTTCGCGGCGCGCCCGCGCCAGCAGGTTGAGGTTGAAGGCGGCCGTGACGCCGGCGGCATCGTTGTAGGCGGCATGCAGCACGGCGGCGTCCTTGACCAGGTCGATGCCGAGCAGCAGGCCGCCGCCGGCCAGCTCCTCGGCGGCCAGGCGGAGGAAGGCGTCGGCCTCGTCCGGTGTGAAGTTGCCGATGCTGGAGCCCGGAAAAAAGCCCACGCGACGGGCGCCCGCCGGGCAGGGCGGCAGGTCGTGCGGGCGGCTGAAGTCGGCCACCACCGGTTGGATCGCGAGGCCGGGGTGGTCGGCCGCCAGCGTGTCGCAGGCAGCCAGCAGATGAGGGCCGGAGATGTCCACCGGCACGAACTGGACCGCGTCGCGCGGCAGCGCGTCCAGCAGCAGCCGCACCTTGAGCAGCGCGCCGGCGCCGTATTCGACGAGCTGCACCTGCGGGCCGAACTGGGCGGTCATGTCGCGGGCATGGGCCTGCAGCAGCGCGAGTTCGGTGCGCGTCGGGTAGTACTCGGGCAGTTCGCAGATCTGCTCGAACAGCCGCGAGCCGGCGGCGTCGTAGAAATACTTGGGCGAGATCGACTTGGGCGTGCGGGCCAGGGCGGCGTGCAGGTCGGCGGCGAACGGGGCCTGCGCGGCCGGGGCGTGGGGTCCGCGCCATTCGATGGCTGGTTTCATCGTGCGAGCCTCAGTCCGCTGAACTGCCAGCGCGCGGCCGGCGGGAAGAAGTTGCGATAACTGGGCCGGCTGTGCCCGGGCGGCGTGGCGAGGCTGCCGCCGCGCAGCACCTGCTGGCCGACCATGAACTTGCCGTTGTACTCGCCGACCGCGCCGGCGGCGGGTCTGTAGCCGGGGTAGGGCGCGTAGCCGGAGCGGGTCCATTGCCAGGCTTGGTCGCTGGCCTGCTCGAAACCTTGCAGGCTCGCGGCGGCCTCCCATTCGAATTCGGTCGGCAGCCGCGCACCGGCCCACTCGGCAAAGGCGCAGGCCTCGTAGAAGCTGAGCTGCATGACCGGGGCGTTCGGGTCCAGCGGCTGCACGCCGTGCAGGCCGAAGACGCTGCCGTCCGGCTGCCAGTAGAGCGGACGCTGCCAGCCCTGGGCCTGCACCGTGGCCCAGCCGTCGGACAGCCACAGCAGCGGCTCGCGGTAGCCGCCCGAGGCGATGAAGTCCGCGTACTCGCCGCAGGTGACGAGGCGATTGCTGACCTCGAAGGGCGTCAGCAGCACCGCGTGGCGCGGGCCTTCGTTGTCGAACGCAAAGCCGGGGCCGGCATGGCCGACCTCGACGATGCCGCCCACGTGCCGCAGCCAGGCCTGCTCGGGCGCCGCCACCGTGGTCGGCCGGGTGGGTTGGTAGGCCGGCAGCAGCGGGTTGCACGAGAAGGCATGCAGGATGTCGGTCAGCAGCAGCTCCTGGTGCTGTTGCTCGTGGTGGCAGCCCAGTTCGACCCGGGACAGAGCCGGCGGCGGTGCAGACGGCAGCAGGTCGGCCAGCGCGGCATCGACATGGGCGCGATAGGCCTTGACCTCGGCCAGGCTTGGCCGGCTCAGCAGGCCGCGCTGCGGGCGGGCGTGGCGCGGCCCCAGGCTTTCATAGTAGGAATTGAAGAGCTGCGGCCAGCGCGCGTCGAAGACGCGGTAGCCCGGCAGATGCGGCGCCAGCACCAGGGTCTCGAAGAACCAGGTGGTGTGGGCCAGATGCCATTTGGCGGGGCTGGCGTCCGGCATGGACTGCAGTTGCGCGTCCTCGTCCGTCAGTGGCGCCGCCAGCGCCAGGGTGCGGGCGCGCGTGGCGCCGAGCAGTTCGGTCAGCATGGGGGCAACCGTAACCCAAACTGCTGCCAACGGTGTGTCAGCTCCAGGCGACGAGGCCGCGCCGTCGCCCCGGGCGCGCCAGCCGTCAGGGCCGCTGTCGCGCCAGCGCCGCGACCGGCCAGGCCGCTGCCAGGCCGAGGGCGATGCCGACGCCGTCCGCCAGCACGTCCATCGCATCGGCCTCGCGTGGTGGCAGAAAGCTTTGCGCGACCTCGATGCCGATGCCGTAGGCGAGCAGGGCCAGCACCAGCCAGCCCCATTGATGCGGCCGCGGCCAGACCGCCCAGGCGCTGCAAAAGGCCAGCGTGCCGAAGGCGAGGGCGTGGTTGGACTTGTCCCAGCCGGTGGTGATCGTCGCGGGCGGTGCCGGGGTCAGCGCCAGCCAGGTGATGACGACCAGCAGGGCCGCGAGCAGGGTGCGCCAGAGGACGCGGCGTTCGGGGGCGACGCAGAGGTGGATGAGCGGGGCGAGCATGGTGGGCCGGATTGTGGCCGCCGTGCATGTCGGCCCGCGGTCACTTCATCTGCTGCATCCAGCTGCGGGCCTGGCGCAGGTGCGCGACGAGCTGGGCCTGGGCCGCGCCCACCGCCGGGTCGGTGATGGACAACTGCTCCTGCAGCATCGCGTCGATCTGGGCCCGCGAACGGTCGTTGAGCATCCAGTTCATCGACGGTGGACGCTCGCCCTTGACCGCCGGCAGCCGCAGCTCGGCCACCTGGCCGCAGCCGCCGACGCGGCGGATCAGCTCGACGGTCGAGTCACGGCCGCGGGCGGCGTTGCTGGCCAGGATGCCGACCGGCGGCGCAGCGATCTCGTCCAGACCCAGCCGTGTGGCGCGGTAGCGCCGGCCGTCGATGGGCAGCGCGTCGGCTGCGGTCGGGGCGTCGCGGCACAGCCAGTCGTCCACCTGCGACGGGCTGTTCACCAGCAGCAGCAGGCGCAGCCGCGAGCGGTCCAGGATGCCCTGCCGCGCGCAGTCCTCCTCGGGCTTGCATGGGCGCAGATGGCCGCCGGCTTCGAGGTCGCGCAGCAGGTCGGACAGCATCAGCGTCGCGCTGGCCTCCACATAGCCGCCATCGCCCAGGCGGTCCCAGACGCGGCCGGATTCGCCGGCCTCGTCATCCTTGTGGGCCTGCTTGAACACGACGGCGCCGGACGGGCTGATGTAGGGGAAGCGGGCGCTGTTGTGCACGGCCTGGGCGAGCGTGAGGCGGTCGACGTCCAGCCCCAGCGAGGGGTCGAGCAGGTCCAGACCCTCGCCACTGGGCAGCAGGTAGTCGGCCTGGTAGACGCGCTGGCCACGCACCAGCGCCGACGTGTTCAAGGCCAGCAACGGCAGCCATTCGGCCTCGGTGGCGCGGGCGTGCAGCGCGGTCAGCGGCTCGGTCCAGGGGTTGGGATGGGCGGCCGGGCGCAGCGGGCACTGCCGCGCCAGGCTGCGCGGCCAGTCGCGGGCCCAGACCTGTTCGAGGCCGAGGGAGCGGTCCGCCCCCGGGAAGGCGATGGGCAGCAGGCGCTGCATCAGGTCGGGGTACAGCAGATAGCCCACCGGCGTGGCCAGATGGTCCTGGCCGGTGAAGTCACGCACCAGCTTCCAGGGCGTGCAGGCCGCGGCGTCCTGGGCCTGGCGGCGTGCGTCGACGGCGGCGACGAAGCTGGCCGCCGCCAGCGCGCCGCCCGAGGTGCCGCTGATCGTGAACACCGAATCGGCAAAGTTGACGCCCTGTTCCTCGCCGAGCTGCTGCAGCCGCGCGAGCGACGCGCTGCCCCAGTAGGCGGCTCGCGAGGCACCGCCGGCCACGGCGACCAGCACCAGCGGGCGCTTGCCGTCGGCGCCGACGGTGCGCAGCCACTGCTGCACCCAGGCGTCGGCGGTTTGGCGCGGGCCGACGGCGCTGTGCGCGCTGCGCTCGGGGTTGGCCACGCGGTGGTTGTCGTTCAGCGGCGCGAACAGCAGGCACATGGCCAAGGGCAGCGGCGTCAGCGGCACGCGGATCAGCGCCTTGGGCAGGTAGGTCAGCAGGATGCCGCCAAAGACAATCCAGCTGCCCATCGCAAACAGCACCAGGGCCGGCGATCCCAGGCTGCGTGCGGTGCTCTCCGGCCACGCCAGCAGGGCCGCAAACAGCGCCCACTGCAGCAGCAGCACGGCGCCGATCAGCAGGCGTGACGGCCCGTGCATGCGGTCCTCGCGCTCCAGCGCCGCCAGGGTGGCGCGGCGGCCATCGAGGGCCAGCCAGCGTGCCAGCCGGGAACCCTCGCCGAGACTGAGCAGCCAGGCGCGGCGCCGCCAGACGAACAGTCCCAGGCCGAGCGTGACCAGCAGCAGCGCCACGCCGATCAGCCGCTCCCGCGCCTGCACCAGGAAGAAGCCCGCGATCGGCAGGCCACCACCCAGCACCAGGGCACGGGGCAGCCAGCGGCGCAGTTCGACCGCAAAGCGCCGGTGCATGCATTCGCCCAGCGTGTCGGGCGAGAACCGGCGGTCCAGCAGCAGGCGGGCGGTGTACCAGGCCAGCAGCAGCCACAGGCCGAAGGCGAAGACGAGGGCGGCGGTCTGGGCGCTGGCCACTTCGAGGGCCAGCAGGGTCTCCTGCGCCTGGTCGACGCCGAGCAGGAAGGCCACGCCGGCGATGACGATGCCGACCGGGAAGGCGCACAGCCACAGCACACGGAGCAGGTAGAGCGACCGCGGCACATCGCCGGGCGGGGGCCCGGGCCGCTCGGGTTGCGGCTCGGGCTGGCGCTGCGGCGCGGGCGGCGGCGGCGGTTGCAGGAACTGGCGAGGCGGGCCGGACTCGGGGGGCGGGTAGACGACCGGGATCAACATGGCCCGCACTCTAGCCGCGGGTGGCTTGGCCTCCAAGGCAGGCACCGCCTGCAGCGCGCCCTTGCCGCTCCTGGCAAACCCTGGGCCGGTCCGACGAAGTGATCGCAACCCGCCGTGGTGCCGATACATTTGTGTCGGCAGTCGAGCCCAGGGGAGACACGATGGACAACAGTCAGACGATGCAGATGGTGGGCAGCCTGCTCCTCGGGCTGCTGCTGGGCGCGGGCGCGGTGTTCATCTGGCTGTCGCGCCGGATGAAGCTGGAACACGAGCGGCTGCTGCATGTGGAGCATGCGCGGCAGCAGATGTCCCAGCAGGTCACGCAGGCGCGCAAGCAGGTGGAGCAGTTGCAGCGCGAGTGCCACGAACTCCGCCTGGCCGTGCGGCCCGCGCCCCGACCAACGCCAGCGCCTCAGCCCATCCAGGACCCGGCCGAGGCCGCCCGGCTGTATGCCGAGTCCAAGCTCAATCCGCAGGCCGCCACCGAACGCCCACAGGCCTTCAAGGACACCGTGGTGCTCAAGCGCGGCCCCGAATGAAGGGCTGAACCGGCGTTGTCACTGCCGGGACAAGACCCCGGCGAGCCCGCTGCCTAGAATCGAACGATCGTTCTATTTTTGGGCCGGCTGCTGGAGACGTGGCGCGGCCCGCCAACCGAGGTCGTGCCCATGACAGCCCATTACGAAGTTCGCGGCCCCATCGCCGTGATCACGCTCGACAACCCGCCGGTCAACGGCCTGGGGTTTGCGACCCGCGCGGCCGTGGCGGCCGGCGTGGAGCGCGCTGAAGCCGATCCGGCCGTCACGGCCCTCGTCATCACTGGGGCCGGCAAGGCCTTCTCGGGCGGTGCCGACATCAAAGAGTTCGGCAGCCCCAAGGCGCTGGCCGAGCCCAATCTGCTGAGCCTGATCGGCGTCGTCGAGAACTGCAGCAAGCCGGTGGTCGCGGCCATTCACAGCGTCTGCATGGGCGGTGGCCTCGAGCTGAGCCTGGGCTGCCATTACCGCGTGGCGCAGACGGGCACCAAGGTCGCCCTGCCGGAAGTGAAGCTGGGCCTGCTGCCCGGTGCCGGCGGCACGCAGCGCCTGCCGCGCGCGCTGGGCGTGGAGCCTGCGCTGAACATGATCGTCAGCGGCGAGCCGGTCGAGGCGCAGATGCTGGCGATGGTTCCGGGCCAGAAGCTGTTCGACAAGATCGTCGACGCCGATGTGGTGGACGCTGCCGTCAAGTTCGCCGAAGAAATCTCCGAGAAGCGCCCGCTGCCCAAGGTGCGCGAGCTGAAGGCCCGCCACCCCAACGCCGAGGCCTACTTCCAGTTCGCCCGCAACATGGTCGGCGGGATGAGCAAGAACTACCCGGCGCCGCTGCGCTGCCTGGAGGCGGTGGCCGGTGCGGTGAACCTGAAGTTCGACGACGGCATGCGGGCCGAGCGCGAAGGCTTCGCCGCGCTGATGCTGACGCCCGAGTCCAAGGCCCTGCGCCACCTGTTCTTTGCCGAGCGCGTGGCCAGCAAGATCGCCGACGTGCCCGAGGACACACCGCTGCGCACGATTGCCAAGGTCGGTGTCATCGGCGCCGGCACGATGGGCGGCGGCATCTCGATGAACTTCCTGAACGCCGGCCTGCCGGTCACCATCCTGGAGACCAAGCAGGAGGCGCTGGACCGTGGCGTGGCCACGATCAAGAAGAACTACGAAGCCCAGGTCAAGAAGGGCAAGCTCAAGGAAGACAAGTACGCCCAGCGCATGGCCTTGCTGAGCACCACGCTGAGCTACGACGACCTCAAGGACTGCGACCTGATCATCGAGGCCGTGTTCGAGGAGATCGGCGTCAAGGAGGCGGTGTTCAAGCAGCTCGACGCCGTCGCCAAGCCCGGTGCGATCCTGGCCTCCAACACCTCGACGCTGGACGTCGACAAGATTGCCTCGTTCACCGGCCGCCCGCAGGACGTGGTGGGCATGCACTTCTTCAGCCCGGCCAATGTGATGAAGCTGCTGGAAGTGGTGCGCGGCAAGGCCACGGCCAAGGACGTGCTGGCCACGGTCATGGCGGTTGGCAAGAAGATCAAGAAGACGGCCGTGGTGTCGGGCGTGTGCGACGGCTTCATCGGCAACCGCATGATCGAGCAGTACAGCCGCCAGGCCGGCTTCCTGCTGGATGAAGGCTGCTCGCCGCAGCAGGTGGACCGTGCCGTCGAGAAGTTCGGCTTCGCGATGGGCCCCTTCCGGATGGGCGACCTCGCCGGCAACGACATCGGCTGGGCCATCCGCAAGCGCCGCTACGTGGAGAAGCCGGGCATGAAGTATTCGGCCAGCGCCGACCGCCTGTGCGAACTCGGCCGCTTCGGCCAGAAGACCGGCGCCGGCTGGTATGACTACCAGGCCGGCAAGCGCGATGCGATCCCGTCGCCGGTCGTCGACGAGCTGCTCGCCAAGCACCGCGAGGCCATCGGCGCCAAGACGCGCGACATCAGCGACGAGGAGATCGTGCACCGCCTGGTGTTCGCCCTGGTCAACGAAGCGGCGCATCTGCTGGAGGAGGGCATTGCCCAGCGCGCCTCGGACGTGGACATGGTCTACCTGACCGGCTATGGCTTCCCGATCTGGCGCGGCGGCCCGATGTGCTATGCCGACACGCTAGGCCTCTTCAACGTCGTGCAGGCGATGAAGCGCTTTGCGAAGAACCCGATGGACGACGGCGCGTTCTGGACGCCCGCGCCCCTGCTTGCTCGCCTGGTGGCCGAAGGCAAGTCGTTCACCTAATCGCGCCAAGGATCAAGACATGAGCAACGCACTGATCGTCTCCACCGCCCGCACCCCGCTGACCAAGAGCTGGAAGGGCGCCTTCAACATGACCCACGGCGCCACGCTGGGTGGCTGGGCCGTTGCGGCCGCCGTCGAGCGCGCCGGCATCGAGGCCGGCGCCGTCGAAGACGTGCTGATGGGCTGCGCCAACCCCGAGGGCGCCACCGGCGCCAACATCGCGCGCCAGATCGCGCTGAAGGCCGGCCTGCCGGTCACGGTGAGCGGCGTCACCATCAACCGCTTCTGCTCCAGCGGCCTGCAGACCATCGCGATGGCCGCGCAGCGCATCATCGCGGGCGAGGGCGATGTGTATGTGGCCGGCGGCGTCGAGAGCATCTCCTGCGTGCAGCAGGAAATGAACAAGCACATGCTCTCGGACCCGTCCCTCGTCAAGCTCAAGCCCGAGATCTACTGGACCATGCTGCAGACCGCCGAGAACGTGGCCAAGCGCTACCAGATCTCGCGCGAGCGCATGGACCACTACGGCGCTGCCAGCCAGCAAAAGGCCTGTGCGGCCCAGGCTGCCGGCAAGTTTGCTGACGAGATGATCACGGTGACCACGACGATGGGTGTCGCGGACAAGGTCATGGGCCTGATGAGCAAAGAGGTCACCGTCAGCGCCGACGAAGGCCTGCGCGAGGGCACGACCTTTGAGGGCATCAAGGACCTGCGCACCGCGCTGCCCGGCGGCGTCATCAGCGCCGGCAATGCCAGCCAGTTCAGCGACGGCGCCGGTGCCTGCGCGCTGGTCAGCGAGCAGTACGCCTCGGCGCACAACCTGAAGCCCCTCGGCCGCTTCCTGGGCTTTGCCGTCGCCGGCTGCGAGCCCGATGAAATGGGCATCGGCCCGGTGTTCGCGGTGCCCAAGGTGCTCAAGAAGCTGGGCCTCACGGTCGCCGACATCGACCTGTGGGAACTCAACGAAGCCTTCGCCGTGCAGGTGCTGTACTGCGCCGACACCTTGGGCATCCCGATGGACAAGCTCAACGTCAATGGTGGCGCGATCGCGGTCGGTCACCCCTACGGTGTGTCGGGCCAGCGCCTGACCGGCCACGCCCTCATCGAAGGCAAGCGCCGTGGCGCCAAGCGTGTCTGCGTGACGATGTGCATCGGCGGCGGCATGGGCGCGGCCGGCGTCTTCGAAGTGCTCTGAGCCGCCGCTCGGACAACGCCGATGCGGCTGGACCTCGACACGCTGCGCGGCTTCTTCCAGGCCGCGCCCTTCATGGCCGACCTGGGCGCCGAGCCCACCTCGGTTGAGGCTGGACGCGTGCGCGCCCGGGTCGACATCGCCACGCGCCATTGCCAGCACACCGGCGTGGTGCACGCCGGCGTGATCGCCGCCCTTGCCGACCACTGCATGGGCTCAGCCGCTCAGACCCTGGCCGCAGACGGCCACTGGGTGCTCACCGCCGAGTTCAAGACCAGCCTGCTGCGCGGCGCGAGCGGCGAGCGGCTCGAATGCGAGGCCTGGGTCGTCAAGCCCGGCCGACAAGTCTCCTTCACCGAAGCCGAGGTGTACGCGGTGGCGGGTGGCGAGCGCAGGCTCGTGGCCAAGGCCAGCGGCACCATGGCCATCACGAAAGCCGAGTAGCGCCATGCGCGACACCCTGGAATTCCTGCTGTACGACTGGCTGCGAGCGACCGATCTCACGGCGCGCGAGCGCTTTGCCGACCACTCGCGCGAGACCTTCACCGCCGTTCTCGACACCTGCGAGCGCATCGCGCGCGAGAAGTTCGCGCCCTGCTACCGGCAGCTCGACACCGAGGAGCCGCGGTTCGATGGCGAGCGCGTGCACCTGCCGGCGGCGACGCTGGAGGCGGTGAATGCCCATGTCGAGTCCGGCATGCTGGCGGCGGCCCAGGACTACGAACTCGGCGGCATGCAGCTGCCCTGCGTGGTCGAGACGGCGGCCAATGCCTTCATCAGCGCGGCCAACATCCATGTCGGCTCCTACGCGGTGCTGACGACCTGCAATGCCAACCTGCTGCAGGCCCATGGCAGCGAGCGCCAGCGCGAAGTCTTCGCGCGCCGGCTGTTCGCGGGCGAGTGGTTTGGCACCATGTGCCTGTCCGAGCCGCAGGCCGGCTCCTCGCTGTCCGACGTGGCCACCCGCGCGGAGCTGGAAGACGCGGCTGACCCGCTGGGACCGCGCTACCGGCTGCGCGGCAACAAGATGTGGATCTCGGGCGGCGAGCACGAGCTGCGCGAGAACATCGTCCACCTGGTGCTGGCCAAGATCCCCGGCCCGGACGGCAAGCTCATCCCCGGCACGCGGGGCATTTCGCTGTTCATCGTCCCCAAGCGGATGGTGTCGCCAGACGGCGCACTGAGCGGCGAGCGCAACGACATCGCGCTGGCCGGCCTCAACCACAAGCTTGGCCACCGGGGCACGACGAACTGCCTGCTGAACTTCGGCGAGGGCCGCTGGACGCCGGGCGGTCGGGCCGGGGCGGTTGGCTACCTGGTCGGCCAGCCCGGCGAGGGCCTGCGCTGCATGTTCCACATGATGAACGAGATGCGCATCGGCGTCGGCCTGGGCGCGGCGATGTTGGGCTATGCCGGCTACGAGGCCAGCCTGGCCTATGCCAAGCAACGCCCGCAGGGGCGACCGATGACCGCGGCGGGAAAGGACGCCGCCAGCCCGCAGCGGCCCATCATCGAGCACGCCGATGTGCGCCGCATGCTGCTGGCGCAGAAGAGCTATGTCGAGGGCGGCCTGGCGCTGGAGCTGTACTGCGCGCGGCTCGTCGACGAGCTGCACACGGGCGACGCCAAGACCGAAGCCCAGGCCCTGTTGGAGGTGCTGATCCCGATTGCCAAGAGCTGGCCCAGCGAGTGGTGCCTGGAGGCCAACTCACTGGCCATCCAGGTGCTGGGCGGCTACGGCTACACGCGCGACTTCCCCGTCGAGCAGTACTGGCGGGACCAGCGCCTGAACATGATCCACGAGGGCACCCACGGCATACAGGCCCTGGACCTGCTGGGCCGCAAGGTCGTGCAGCAGGGCGGGGCTGCGCTCGCCGCCCTGGCGCAGCGCGTGCAGGCCACCATCGAGCGCGCCATGCAGACCGACTGGGCGCCGCAGGCCAACCAGCTCGCCGCGGCGCTCGCCCAGGTGGGCGGCGCCACCAAGAAGGCCTGGAGCACCGGCGAGCCCGAGGAGGCCCTGGCCAACGCGACGCCCTATCTGCAGGCCTTCGGCCACACGGTGCTGGCCTGGCTGTGGCTGGACGTTGCGCTGGCGGTGCATGGCGATGCCGATTTCGCGCAGGGCAAGCGCGCCGCGGCCCGCTACTTCTTCGCCTATGAGCTGCCCAAGATCGGCGCCTGGCTGGACGTCGTCGCCCGCCGCGAGCCGCTGTGCCGCGAGATCAAGCCCGAATACTTCTGAACCCGGAGACCCCTGCGATGAGCACCCCAGTGCAAAACCTCTTCGACCTCAGCGGCCAGGTGGCTCTCGTCACCGGCGGCTCGCGCGGCCTGGGCCTGCAGATCGCCGAAGCCCTGGGCGAGGCGGGCGCCAAGATCATGCTGACCTCGCGCAAGGCGGCCGACCTGGAAGAGGCTGCCGCCGAGCTGCAGGCCAAGGGCATTGATGCGCGCTGGATCGCCGCCGATGCGGCCCGGCCCGAGGATGTGCAGCGCGTGGTGGCCGAGACCATGGAACGCCTGGGCCGCATCGACATCCTCGTCAACAACGCCGGCGCCACCTGGGGCGCCCCGGCCGAGGAGCATCCGCTCGAGGCCTGGGACAAGGTCATGAACCTCAATATCCGCAGCCTCTTCCTGTTCGCGCAGGCCGTGGCCAAGGCCAGCATGATCCCGCGCCGTGCGGGCCGCATCATCAATGTGGCCTCCATCGCTGGCCTGTCCGGCAACCTGGGCGCGATGAAGACCATTGCCTACAACACCAGCAAGGGCGCGGCGGTGAACTTCACGCGGGCCCTGGCCGGCGAGTGGGGCGCGTATGGCATCACCGTCAATGCGCTGGCGCCAGGGTTCTTCCCGAGCAAGATGACCCAGGGCCTGCTGGCCACGCTGGGGGCCGACAAGATGGCATCCCACGCGCCGCTGAACCGCCTGGGCGACGACGACGACCTGAAGGGTGCGGCCCTGCTGTTCGCGTCCCGCGCCGGCAAGCACATCACCGGGCAGATCCTGGCGGTGGACGGCGGCGTCAGCGCTGTGCACGGCAATTGACGCGGCGGCGATGGAGTTCCCGGTCCACATCCCCTTCGTCCAGCAGCTCGGCTTTGAGCTGCACGCCATCGGCGATGGCGAGGCCGAGCTGCGGCTGACGATTGCCGAGCAGCACCTGAACTCCTGGCGCGTGGCCCACGGCGGTGTCGTGATGACCCTGCTCGACGTGGCCATGGCCCACGCCGCGCGCAGCGTGAACCGGCATCTCCCGGACCTCGGCCCCGGCGTCGTGACGGTGGAGATGAAGACCAGCTTCATGCGCCCCGGCGAGGGCGAGCTGCGCGCCGTGGGGCGTCTGCTGCATCGTTCCACGACCATGGCCTTCTGCGAAGGCAGCGTCTTCGGCGCGGGTGACAAGCTCTGCGCCCACGCGACCGGCACCTTCAAATACCTACGGGCCCTACCCGCCGGCCGCCAGCTCAAGCCCCTGGGCGGCGAGGGCGACTGAGGTGACCGCGGCGGTCTCGCGGGCTGCGAGACTGTCGTGATGTCCCTGGCCCCCCACCTCACCCTGCGCACCCTGACCCGCGGCGACGGCCTGCTCGGCCTGCGGCCCCGCGGGCCGCTGGGCCCACGCGGCGAGAAGGTGACGGTGGCCCTGCTGTCGGGTGGCGATGCCCGCGCCGAGCAGACCCTGGCAAGCCTGGGCCTGGTGCCGCTGGACCCCGGGCTGCTGCAATGGCGCGGCAGCGCCCAGCGCCTGGGCGAGTCCCTGTGGACCCTGGTGCAGGAGGACTTCTTCGGCGATTTCCATGCCGAGCGCGTGCCCGAGCTGCAGGCCCAGGGCTGGCGGGTCACGACCGAGCCGGGCTTCGCCCACCACAGCCAGTTCGTCAGCGGCTGGGCCCTCGATCTGCGCGAGGCCGAGGCTGACCCGCGCCCGCCCAACCGCCGTGTGCCCGGCCTGGGCCTGGAGCGGCGCAGCGGCGCCTGGCTCGCGAGCCTGGGCATGGAGGTGGACGGCCAGCGCCTGGACCTGGCGCCCCTGCTGGCCAATCTGCTGCGCCGCGACAAGCGCTGGCTCGATGCGGTCGCCATCGGCGCGATCGAGGACGACGCCCTCATCTCGCTGCGAGCCCCGGGGGGCCGGCGCTATCACGCGCTGGCCGCGCCCTTGAAGGCCATGATGTTGGCCCTGCTGGATCTGCTCAAGCCCGCCCAACTCGACAAGGGCGAGCCGCTGCGGCTGAACGCCTGGGACGCCGACCGGCTGCGCGCCCTCGAGGACGAGTCGCTCGGCCGCTGGCAGATCCACGGCGACACCGGCCTGCGCGCCCTCGGGCAGCGCCTGCTCGCGGCGGGGGCGCCCCAGCCCCTGGCCCAACCCGCTGGCCTGGGCCTGGCCCTGCGGCCCTACCAGCTGCACGGCCTGGCCTGGCTGCAGCATCTGCGCGAGCAGGGGCTGGCCGGCATCCTGGCCGACGACATGGGCCTGGGCAAGACGGCCCAGGCCCTGGCCCATGTCTGGGTCGAGAGGCAGGCGGGGCGGCTGGACCGTCCGGCCCTGGTCATCGTGCCGACCTCGCTGCTCTTCAACTGGCAGCAGGAGGCCGGACGGATCGCACCGGAGCTGAAGCTCGTGACCTGGCACGGCGCCGACCGCGCCGCCCAGGCGATGGCCGATGCCGACCTGGTGCTGACGACCTACCAGCTGGCCTGGCGCGACCTGCGCGCCTTGTCCGCCCGGCCCTGGCATCTGCTGGTGCTGGACGAGGCCCAGGCCGTCAAGAACGCGCAGGCCCGCGCGGCCCGTGCGTTGCGGCGCCTGGAGGTGCGCCACCGGCTGGCGCTGACCGGCACGCCGCTGGAGAACCACCTCGGCGAGCTGTGGTCGCTGTTCGACCTGCTGATGCCCGGCTACCTGGGCGACTCGCGCAACTTCGCGCGGCACTGGCGCAAGCCCATCGAGGTCAACCGCGACGGGCCGCGCGCCCGGCTGCTGGCGGCGCGCGTGCGGCCCTTCATCCTGCGCCGGCTGAAGGTCGAGGTGGCCACCGAATTGCCGCCGCTGACCGAGATGGTCAAGCGTGTGCCGCTGGCCGGCTTGCAGAAGCAGCTCTATGAGAGCGTGCGCGTCGCGGCCGACCACATGGTGAGGCGCATCCTGCAGCGCGACGGCTTCACGCCGACCAGCCTGATCAGCGTGCTCGATGCGATGCTCAAGCTGCGCCAGGTCTGCTGCGACCCGCGCCTGCTCAAGGGCGTGGAGATGGCGCCGCACACCGAGCGCGCCAAGCTGGAGTGGCTGCGCGAGCATCTGCCCGACCTGGTCGCCCAGGGCCGGCGGCTGCTGGTGTTCTCGCAGTTCACCGCGATGCTGGACCTGGTCGCCGACGAGCTGACCGAGCTCGGGCTGCCCCATCTGCGGCTCACCGGCGCGACGCCGGCCGGCCAGCGTGGCGACATCGTGGCCCGGTTTCAGGCGCAGCAGGTGCCGCTGCTGCTGGCCAGCCTGAAGGCGGGTGGTGTGGGCCTGAACCTGACCGCGGCCGACACGGTCATCCATCTCGACCCCTGGTGGAACCCGGCCGTGCAGGCCCAGGCCAGCGCGCGGGCCCACCGCATCGGCCAGCAGCAGCCGGTGTTCGTCTACCAGCTTGTGGCCGAGGGCAGCATCGAGGAACGCATGCTGGAGCTGCAGGCGCGCAAGCGGGCCCTGGCCGATGGCCTGCTGGGCCATGACGACGGCAGCAGCCTGGGCAAGTTCAGCGTGCCGGAATTGCATGCGCTGCTGGCACCCCTGGGCGGCGAGGTCGATGACCCGCCGGGTCAGCGCGCCTTACCGGGGGGCGATGCCGGCTGAGCGCGGCTGCGGCCCGCGGTGAGTCCGCCCGCGGCTATCTGCGGCTCAGGTTGAGTTCGTTGAGGTGCTGGTCGATCAGCCGGGCGATCGCACCCTGTCGGGCCAGCCGGTCCAGGTTCTCATTCAGCGTGGTCACGAGGGCTTCGGCACCCGGCAGGGATTCCGGCACGCCGAAATGGAGGCTGGGCTCGGGGGCGTTGGGCAAGGGCAGCATGCGCAGCGAGCCGTCGGCGATCTGCGCGCTGAGCTGCTCGTCCTTCAGATAGGTGCCGGCGATCTCTTCGCGCGTGCCGATCACGACATCGCAGCGGCCCAGGTGCAGCTTCGCGACCAGCTGTTCGAATCCGCGGGAGGTGCCGCGGTCGATGCTGTCCGTGGGAAGGCCGAAGGCCTCGAAGCGGTGCCCACCCATGCCGCAAATCTTCAGGTTCAGCAGCTGCTGCCGCGACGCCACCGCCAGGCCCTGCGGATGGTTGCGCCCCGAGTAGACGTAGACGCCATGCAGGTTGTAGAAGGGCTTGGACAGCAGCAGCCGACCGGCCTTGGCCTCGCCGCGCACGACGTTGAGCACCAGCGAGTAGCGGCCCCCCTGGGCGTCGAGCAGGCAACGCGCCCAGGGCAGCAGGTCGACCTTGAGCGTCCATTGCTGGTTCGCGGCAATCAGTTTCAGCAGGTCCACCGTGACGCCGGCGGCGACTTCGACGGCAGAGCCCGGCGCCGCCGAGCTGTAGCCAAATGGCGGCATGCCCGCACGGTCGGCACACACCGCCAGCCGCTGCGCGTGCGCAAGGGCGGCCGAGGCGAGCAAGATCAGGCATGAAACGGCGTGCCGGAAGGCCATTGAACCCCATTGTCTGGACGTGATGCACCGGCCGGCTCCAACCCGGCCCTTTGGAATCGCCGAGAGTGTCGTTGCAAACGCTGACCCCTGAACGAATCAGGCCTTGCGATCCAGCAGGAATACCGGCTTTTGCAGGTCGCGCCTGCACGAACTCGGCCAGAGCGCGCAGGCGCGCGGATTCTTTGTCGGTGACTGCCGGCGCGGATCGAAGGGCAGGGCGGTGCTGCGGCAGGGTCAGCACCCCCACCCTCGGGCGTCAGAAAGACGTCTGGGCCGAGAAGCTCAGCATGCGGTGGTCACCGAAGAAGGTGTAGGCGGTGGTCTTGTCCTTGGACCAGTCGTATTGCGCCTTCAGCGCCCAGTTCTTGTTCAGGTCGTAACGGACGGCCAGGCTGTAGCTCAGCCGCCCCTCGAACCCGGCACCGAGGTCGCGGGTGACGTAGCGGGACACGGTGCCGATGCCGGTCAGTTCCCCCCATTTGTAGCCCAGGCCGGCGAGGTAGTAGTCGTACTGGAACTTGGAGACGCTCTGCTTGAAGCGGTTCAGCTCGGTGCGCAGCAGCCAGTGGCTGCCGTCGTAGTTGGCGGAGAGTCCGCCAATCACGGTGCTGTAGCCGGGAGTGATGATCTTGTCCGGCGCGCCTGCCTGGGTTTGCCAGATCGTGTCCTTGAAGCGCATCAGCATCAGCCGCGTGCTCCACTCCCCTTGGGTCAGTGTGAGATAGCCGCCGGCGATGGACTCCCATTTCTCGTTGGTCGGCGTGCCGTAGTAGATCTTGGTGTCGTAAGGCGCATCGCGGCGGTCGAAACGTCCGGCCCAGAGGTTGGCGTCCACCGTGATGCCGCCCCACTGGCCGGTGTAGGCCGCGTTCACGCCGTCGTAGGCATAGATCGGCCAGCCATAGACATCGGCCGGCGGGCGCACCCAGGGGTAGGCGGTGCCGATGTAGAGGAAGTCGCTGTAGTAGTACAGCGGAATGCGTTTGCGGCCGGCTTGGAGCGTCCAGTGGTCGCTGACGGACCAGGACGCATAGGCCCAGTCGATGGTGGGCCGGTAGTTGAAGTTGTTGGGACGGGACAGGACCTGGGCCGTCGCGGAAACGCTGTCGCTGAGGTGCACCGTGCCCTGGACGCCGACCAGGGACTCCTGGTCTGCCTGCCAGCCCTTGGACTTTTCATAGACGCCCACGTACTCCCAGTTCTGGATCGCACAGGGGCAGGTCCACTGCATATAGCTCTGGTTGGAGCCTGACAGCACCTTGGCCACGGTGAAGTTGGCAAAGCCGCTGAGCTGGTAGCGCAGGCCTGAGCCGTCCTGTGCGGTAGCCGGAGCCAGCGCGAGGGCCGCGCCGAGGGCCACAAGGCTTGAGACGAGGGGTGATCGCATGGTCAGCTCCTGGGTTATTTGACTTCGGCGATCACGCGCACGCTGGTGTCGACCAGCGCCGCTTCGATATAGCCCACCATGTTGGGATTGGCCGCGACCAGCTTCTTGACGGTCGCGCCGTCACCGACCTCCTGCGGGGGCTGTCCCTTGCCGGTGAACATGATGCGGGACCAGTAGGCCCTCATCTGTGAATCGGTTTTGCCGGCGATGCGTTGGTAGAAGCCCGCGTAGGCCTCGGTGCCGGCCTTTTGGTCGATGGGTACCGCCTTTTCGCCGTTCGGGAAACTCTTGGCCGTGCCCAAGAAAATGGCGCTCAACTCATCGGCGCTGAGCTTGGGCGGTGCCTTGCTGTCCTTGGCGACCACGGCGGCCAGGGCGCCTACATCGGCGCGCCCTGGCGTGGCGATTACCGCGAGCGGCAGGGCGCACAGCATGTGCCGGCGGGTCGGAGAAAAGGCGTTGTTCAAGGCAATCTCCCGAAGCGAAACCGAAACGCGAGTCCTTGTCCGGCCTTGCCGGCGCTGCTGTCATTTCTGCCGCCTTCGATGCGCCTTCTGGCGCGCCCGGCCTGCCGTGGCGCAGATCTTGGCATGCGGCTGCAGATATCTGCAAGCGGCAAGCGCCGGGCAGGGCCATCGTGGCCGACCCGGCGCGGTCGCCCGTCGAAGCGCGCGCGGCGCGGGCCTGATGACCCGCTGCCGCCTCAGCTCGGCAAATCGATGACGAAGCGGCTGCCCTGGCCGGCGACGCTGTAGGCCTGGATGCGGCCGCCCAGCACCTGCTCGACGAGGCTGTGGCAGATCGCCAGGCCCAGGCCGTTGCCGCCCTGGCCGAAACGGGTCGAGAAAAAAGGCTCGAACACGCGTCGCAGCACCTGTTCGCTCATGCCACGGCCGTTGTCGGCGACCTCGATGCGACAGCCGCCGGCATCCAGCGGCCGGGCGCTGATCTCGATGCGGCCGGGCCGACCCGGTGGCGGTGTCGCCAGCCCGTGCAGCAGCGCATTGCCGACCAGGATCTCCAAGGCCTGGCCGAGCGGCTCGGGGTAGCTGTCGAGGCGGATGTCCGGCGGCACCGCGATGTCCAGCACATGGCCGGCCTGTTCGGCCAATTGGCTCAGCGGCTTGAGCCGCAGGGCGCACCAGGTGGCCAGGTCGAAGGACTGGCGCTCATGGCGCTCCTTGCCCTGGGCGATTTGCTTGAAGTTGCTGACCAGGTTGGCCGCGGTCAGCATGCTGCGCTCGATCAGCTCCAGGCCATCCAGCGTGACGCGCGTCTGCTGCACCAGCTCGGACTTGCGCAGAGCGCCCACCGAGTTCAGGCGCCGCTCGAGGTCGCGGTTGGCGGCGAGCAGCGTGGTGGCCGCCAGCAGGCTGTTGCCTATCGGTGTGTTCAGCTCATGGGCCACACCGGCCACCATCGCGCCCAGCGCGGCGAGCTTCTCCTGCGCCATCACCTGGCGCTGCAGGGCCGACACGCGCTGGTAGGCGTGGGCGTTTTCGAGTGCGATGGCGGCGTAGGCTGCGAGGTTGCGCAGGATCAGCAGCTCGCGCTCGCCGTAGGCGCCGGCCTCGCGCGATTGCAGGCACAGCACGCCGACGAGCTGGCTGCCGCTGCTCAGCGGCATCAGCACCTGGCTGCGGACCTCGCCCGGTCCATCGTTCAGCAGCCGCTCGCGGCGCTCGCGGGCGCAGCGCGCCACCTCGGAGTCGGCGTCGTCGGCCCGCACCGACAGCGCATGGCTCGGCTGGCCCTCCTCCGCCGCGTCCTCGCAGGCCAGCACCTGCTCGCCCTCCTGCACCAGGTAGACGCGAAACCGCCAGGCGTCCACCAGCGCGTCGATGCGCTCGCGCAGCAGGCTCAGCACGCGGCCGATGTCGAGCTCGGCGGTCAGCTCCTGGCCCATCGCGCTGAGCTGCTGCAGCACCGCATGCGCGTCCTCCAGCGCCGCCGAGCGCGCGGCTTCCGAAGCAGCCAGCCGGCGCAGATGCTCGCTCTCACGGCGGGCGCGATCGATCTGGTGCTGCACCTGGATCGCGCGGGTGCGTTTGCGCGCCTCTTCGCTCTGGCTGATCTCGCGCAAGGTGATCGCGCGCCGGGCAAGGTCGAAGGCCTGCTGGAACTGGCCAAGCGCCGCATGGGCGCGGGCGGCGCCATCCAGCAGCGTCAGCGGCGGGCGGTAGCCGGGCAGCGCCTCGGCCTCGTCAAGTGCCTGGTTGTACAAGTTCAGCGCGCCGGCCGGATCACCCTGGGCGTGCACGATCTCGGCCTGCAGCGCGAGGATCTCCACCACACGGCCGCGTTCGTCCTGCTCGCCGGCCATGCGCAGCGCCTCGGCGCAGGCGCTCGCGGCCTCGTCGAGGCGCTGCAGGCCGAGCAGCGCGCGGGCACGCCCCTGCAACGCGTCGGTCTGCAGCTCCACAGAGGAGCGGACCGCGGGGTTGGCGACCAGTGCCTCGTAGGCGGCGAGGCCGGCGGCCGGGTTGCCGCTGTCCATCTCGAGCTGGGCCAGATAGGACTGGGCCAGCGCCACCGTGCGCGCGCCCGGCTCGCCGGCATGCTGCTGCAGGCAGTCGTTGAGCATGTCGCGGGCCTCGTCGAGCTCGCCCATCAGCCGCAGGGCCTCGCCGGTCTGTGCCAGGCACAGGCAGATCGGGCGCGGCCAGCGCGTGCTGCGGGCCAGGTCCAGGGCGCGGCGTTGCCAGTCGATCGCGCTCTCGAAGTCGTGGGCCCGGGTGTAGGCATAGCCGACATTGGTGGCCAAGGTGATCGCGCGGCGCAACTGGCCGGTGCGCAGCGCCAGGTCGAAGGCGGCGATGAAATGGCTCATGGCGGCC
>RXJV01000130.1 GCA_003963075.1 Burkholderiales bacterium | reverse complement strand
GCTCGAGCCGCCGCCGGATCAGGTGCTCAGCAAGCATCGGGCTGGGTGCACAAGACTCACTGGATTGGGTGCTCAGATGGGACCGAAATATGCAACAGGCGCTTGTCAGCCCCCCCCGGCGCCGGCGCTCAGCGTCGGTCAGACCGCCAACAGGTCGACCTCGAACAGCAGTGTCGCGTGCGGCGGGATCACGCCGCCGGCACCACGGGCGCCGTAGCCCAGCTCAGGCGGCAGCACCAGCATGCGGGTGCCGCCCACCTTCATGCCCTGGACACCCTCGTCCCAGCCCTGGATGACTTCGCCGCCACCGAGACGGAACTTGAACGGCTGGCCGCGGTCCTTGCTGGAGTCGAACTTCTTGCCGCGCATGCCGTCCTTGTAGAGCCAGCCGGTGTAGTGCACCGACACGCGCTGCCCCTTCGTCGCCTCGGCACCCTCGCCAACGATGCGATCTTCGAACTGCAGGCCGCTGGCGGAACGGGTCAACGCCAGGTCGATGGCCTCGGGGCCTCCGGCCAAGCCGAGCAGCTCGACCTCGAAGCACAGCACCGCATGGGGCGGAATCACGCCACCCGCACCGCGAGCGCCGTAACCCAGCTCGGCCGGAATGATGAGCGTGCGCTTGCCGCCAACCTGCATGCCCTGCACGCCCTCGTCCCAGCCACGGATGACCATGCCTGCCCCGAGCTCGAACTCGAAGGGCTCGCCGCGGTCCAGGCTGGAGTCGAATTTGGCGGCTTTCGCGCCGTCGACCCAAAGCCAGCCGGTGTAATGCACGGTGACGTCATGGCCGGCACTGGCCTGCTTGCCGCCGCCGACGAGCGTGTCTTGGTACTGCAGGCCGCTGGGTGTGGTGTTCATCAGGTGTCCCTCGTGTTCAAACCGCGATTGTCGCTGGCGGCGCGGACCCCGCTCGAGAACCCACCGGCGCGCCGTCCTGAGGGAGCAGCCCTGAAGCACAAAAGAAAAACGGCTCAGCGCATTGAGCGCTAAGCCGTTGAATTTTTGGGGTGGCTGATGGGAAGCTGAAATCCCGCAGCACACCCCTTACGAATCAAGCACTTAGGCACCACCAGTTCAGGCCAAGTACAAAGAGAAGTTCAAGGCTCAGTCTACCGCGGCAGTCGTTGCACGTCAGTAGTCGCTCCAGCGCAGGTAGAACAGCAAGTAGGGGTCGCGGATGTCAAACACGTCACTGCCGCCGTCCCACTCGATCACATTGCGATTCTCGGAATCGTTGGCAATCCCCGCCATGTGCGAGCAGGCTCCCGTGACGCTCGACCCGCTTGGATGATCCTTGACGCAAAGCGACTGAATCCGGCCTTGGAGGTTGGGATACCTCAAAGTCAACTCTGGAGGGTCCTGTGCGATAGCCCGCAGGATCAGCGGATAGACGTCAACTACGTCTTGGCTGCTGGTCAGGTAGGAGTTCCGCTCCGTGCCGCGCGTCTTCGG
Organism: Burkholderiales bacterium; assembly: GCA_003963075.1. GTDB lineage: Bacteria > Pseudomonadota > Gammaproteobacteria > Burkholderiales > Burkholderiaceae_C > Pelomonas. Next base: position 26,291 of record RXJV01000130.1, on the reverse strand, counting down.
CCCCTGCTTCATCTTTGCAACCGTGGATGAGTAGTCTGCAATCGCAACTGCACGACTGCACACCTTCTCGATGGCCGCACGGTCAGATGCGAGCTGGCGGACAGCCCCATCCGAACGCTCACGCACATCGTTCTCGAAGCACGTGTTGAGGCACAGCGACTGCATGAGCTGAGGCGACCCCGCTGCCTCGCTGGCCAGTGCTGTGACATAGGCCGGGGATGCACTGGCGTTCAGCGCCTCGAAACCCTTCTGAGCGATTTTCGCCAGCTCGTCCGGCCTCCAATAGTCGAAGTCCAACTTGATCATGCGTCCGCGCAGGTCAGGGTTGGCGCGGATGGCATCGTCCGAGTGGTAGGGCACGGAAGCAACGACGAAGATGACATCGTTGCGGATGGCCTCTTTGATCTGGTTGGACAGCTCGACCTGAACCTCACTCGGGATGTAGTGGAAATCGTCGATGAAGACGACAAACCCCGTGCCGCCCAACTCTCTGATCAGCAGTTGCAGGTAGTCAATGGAGGTATCGACCTTCTCGGCTGAACTGCCGCCGGATTTGTAGCCCGCGGAAACCTCGCCGCTCCCCTTCGCAAGAAACGGCACGCCCGCTTCGCCGCCGAGCTTCCCGCCAAGCGATGACTCGTTTGAGGTGGTCGTCGTGACGCTCTTGCCTGTCGGCGTGCCAATCAAATCGAAAACACGGTCCCAGAGCTTGGCGGTGTCTGTCACGCCAGCTCCGGTCACCTGGATCAGCCGGTCTTTGCCAATGTTCTTCTCGATGAAAACGGTCTTGCCTGATTTCGAGGGACCGGACAGCGAAATGACCGTTGCGCCGGATGACAGGGCATCGGCCAACCTCCCAGCCCTCTCCTTAAGGTGGTCGTCGATGTACGTGATTCCAGGCTCCTTGCCTGGCGTGAAGACCTCGACTGCTTTCATTCCTCGTCCTCCTGTGGGCGAGATGATGGCACGGCAGCAACCTCGCCAAACAGCGACGGGGGGCGATGTTTTGGCGAGATTTTTCGAGAGGTCATCGGACGTGGCCCCAGACCGCCCTTCCCCCCTGCCCCCAACGGTTTTCCAACAAGCAGAACCCAACGACAGCCACCACGGCAAGCCGATTCAGGCGGCAGGCAAACCGAAAGAATGCCGTGTCACACCATCGCAATGAACGTAACCATGATTTGACACAATCCGCTGACGTGGGCAGGATTCGGCCCAATGAAGACCACGCCCCTGTCCCGCAAGTTCGTCGGCTACTACCGCGTCAGCACCGCCAAGCAGGGCCGTAGCGGCCTGGGCCTGGATGCGCAGCGCGAACTGGTGCGTCAGTTCCTGGCCGGCTCGGCCGGCTTCCCGCCCATCGTCGAGTTCGTCGAGGAGGAGAGCGGACGCAACGACAAGCGCCCTGCCCTGGCCGCAGCCCTCGCCGCCTGCCGAGTCCACCGGGCCACCCTCATCATTGCGAAGCTGGACCGGCTATCCCGCAACCAGCGGTTCCTGATGGAGTTGGTGGACAGCGGGGTAGACGTGCAGTTCTGCGACCTGCCCCAGATTCCGATGGGCGCCACGGGCCGGTTCATGCTTCAGCAGATGGCGTCGGTCGCCGAACTGGAAGCCGGGCTCATCAGCGAACGCACCAAGGCCGCCCTGCGCGCCAAGGTCGCCCGCGATGGTCAATGGGACAGGAAGGCCGCCCACCACCTACGCCCGGGCATTGGCCAACGCGCAGCTACTGCTGCAGTCAAAGCGGTTGCGGACGCCCGAGCGGCCGACTTGGCCGGCCACATCAAGGTCCTCCAGGCCCGCGGCATCACCAGCCTGAACGCCCTCGCCCACCAATTGGATTCCGAGGGCATTGCCACGGCGCGCGGGGGTCAATGGACGGCAACTGCAGTACGCCGCGTGCTTGAGCGGGCCACCAGAGCCGCCACCGAGAGCTAATCGAGATTCGACAAGGTCAGGCCGTGGAGCGCGAGTAGCGCCCCTGCGCAGTGACGCCCCCAACGGACGCGATGCAAGAACGACCACTGCCATAGTGCCTCAGCGACTTCCCCGCCGTCGAACAGCATGAGGCCGCGCCGTACATCCTTGTAGGTGTCCAGCAGGTCATCTCCTATGTCGCCGATGACGGGCTGGTCGTCCAGCTCCGGGGCCGGATCAAACACTTCGCGGTAGTGCCGACCATTGAAGACCGCCAAATTGGTCTGCGCACGCACGAGGACCTCGGCTGGCAGGTCGGGCAGTCCATCCTCGTTGTCGGAATCGACTGATGGAAGAACAACACCCAACCCATACAGGCGGGCAAGCCAAGACGCCGCATGCGCATCGGTGCGCTCAAAGTCTTCACCCTCGCACCAGAGACAGAAGCTGCGTGCAGTGGCTGCGAAGTCCTGAACGGCTTGGGCTTCGTGCCGTGTCAAACGGTCAATGCTCACGAGGTCGGCCTCAACGTGGCGGAATGTTCGGACTGCAGCCACCTGATGAGCCCAGGCTTGTCCGCAACCATGTCCAGCGAGTCTTCACCAAGCGCTACATAGCTCGGCTCGCCTTGCTCATCGGGCTCACTGAGAAATGAGTGCGCATCCTGGAAGCAATGCCTCCCCTCCGAGCCCGCGTCGAGTGCACCAAGCCCCAAATAGACGAACGTTCCAACCGATGGCACCGTCAGATTCCGGTCCACGAACCCGACCAGAAAGTAGGGTTCGCCGACGACAAGGCTTTCGTACCAGCTCAAGGTGCACCTCACTAATGGGAATCAGGCCAGCCGAATGATCCCACCGTCGCTGGCAGCATCGACAGTCAGCCTTCAGCTCAGTTAGACCGCGTGGGACACTCCCCACTGCCGCCCCGGCCCAGGGCCGCGAATGTTTCCGTGCCTGTCCCCGCGAGGGGACGGGGACGAATCTGACCACTCCGAGACCATGACGAAGCAATGCGCAGCGCGAGGCTGCACCGAGGGCACCACGGGCTACTCCACCCTCTGCGACAACCACAAGCACATCCAGCGCCGCCACGGACACCCCGAGCAAGGCGGCATCACGGTCCACAGGCTCAGGCCCTACCTGAAGCGCGTAGAAGCGAGGCGCGCCAAGAACAAGGACAGCGACGCCTGGAGCATCCTTGAGGCCCGCTGGAGCGCCCTAGAGGCGCACGCGCAGGGCATCCTGGCCGAGTGGGCCTCAGGCAAGGCGATGGTCAGTGCCCAGGTGCAGGCAGCCCAGCAGCTCCAGGCCCTGTCGGGTTCGGTGCCCCCCTCCACCATCGTGAACACCGCGCTGGCGATGTTCCTGATGCGGGACGCAGAGCCGCGCCGCTTCGCCTCGGACAGGGCCTTCGACTTCCAGCTCGTGCGGCGGGTACGGGGCCTGGCACCCGTCAATGCCGGGTCGTACTGGAACCACAAGGCGCAACGGACAACGAAGGTCTACAGGGACCTGCCCCCGCGGGTGGCCGAGTTGCTGGGGCGGCAGTTGCGCGAGGCGTTCGGTCTGGCCGGCTTCATGCTGGCGGAGAAGGAACGGGCTGAAGAAGCCAAGGCCCAGGACCAGCAACGCCGACTCGCCGAAGCCCTTGAAGCCCTCGCATAGGCACCCCGCATCCACACCCACAGCCAGCCCAGGCCATCCGCCCGAGGCGCGGCCAACAGAACCCCGAGGAGCCCGCTAAGAAGGACGGGACGACATGAAGCAAACGACGAAGAGGCCCAAGAGCAAGGGCAAGGCATGGGCCAAGCTGATGAAGACGTACTCGGATGGCAAGCCCCAGCCGAGCATCGGGGACACGCTCCCGCTGCACAGCATCCACACCATCACGGAGGTGTTCCAGGTACGCGCCCCCAACGAAGCCGACAGCATCAGGCACATCGCGGACCTTGCAGCGGCCATCAAGGCCCAGGGGAGCGTGGACGCCATCAGCATCTGGTGGAGTGGCGCAGCGTGGGTCTGCGTGGACGGTCACCACCGGCTGGCCGCCTACGAGCAGGCAGGCGCGTTCCACGTCAAGGTCAGGGTGGAGGTCGGCACGCCGCTGGCGATGCTGATGCTCGCCACGAACGAGAACAAGAAGAACCGGCTACACATGGGAACCGCAGAGCGGGCCGAGGCGGCATGGCGGCTCACCTGCTTACCCGAGGCAGTCCGTCCATCCAAGAAGGACACAGCCGCGGCCACGGGCCTTGGCACATCAGCGGTCGGGGACCAGCGCCGCGTGTACACATCCTTGACGGAGAAGCATGGGTACACCCACGAGGCGGTACAGGACATGACGTGGCCGGAGGCGCGCCGGATGGAGAAGGGCCTCACCGAGGGCGAGCCGGGCGGCATCCAGTGGGAGGAGCGGGAGGTCGAGGAGATGTGCAGGCAGCTCGGCAAGACCTGGGGCACCCTCCACGACTCCAAGGTGGAGTTGTTCCTGCGGGCGTTGCAACGATGGGACCGCCGGCTCCGGGAGCGCGCCGTGGGTGAATGGTCACTGGAGCCAGAGGAGCACGAAGCCGACCTCTGAGCCCCGGCTGGGTGCCCCGGAGCACCCTGCCTGTACACCCCTACGTGGAACGATTCGTACAGGCGGGCTGCTTCCTACTGGCTGGCCAGTCGGTACCGGCAATGGAATGGAGGGGCTACCTCGAAGCGGATGCGCTCCAACACCGCCAGTTTCTCAGGCGCCCGCGTGGGCTCCATCAGGTAGGACTTTCGAACCACGGCTGACCGGGACGGGTCGGCGTGCCCAGTCAGTGCCTCGAAGGGCAGCTTCAGGTGGCCGGCCTGCGTGCAGAAGGTCTTGCGGAAGGCGTGGCAGCCGGTGAGCATCGCCCCGGGGGTCTCGTCGCGCAGCCCGAGCTGGTCGAGCCACTCACCGAACCAATCCTTTGCTCGATAGCCTGCGTCCCCCTTGTTGATTCCGAAGGCTGGGAACAGGCGGCGAGCGCCGACCTCTTTCATCCGCTTCAGGTAGTCGAGGAAGCCCAGGCGAATCAACTCAGGATGCACAGGCACTTGACGGGTCTCACCCGTCTTTACTGACTTCACCACGCCATCGTCGGCAGGGGTTGCCTTGTCGATAGTGAAGAACGAGACGCCGTCGAACTCCCCAAGGTCGACTTGCGGGTTGACCTGGCACAGTTCGCGGGCTCGCGCCCCTGTGTACAGCAGCACCAACGGCAACCAGTATTCGTGTTCCGCTGCCGGGTCAGCAGCCAGCGCAGCGAACTCGGCACCCTCGAACATCCGACGCAGTTCGTCGGCCTTGAAGTTGCGCTGCTTCTCCTCATCCTCACCGCGCTCGCCACGGTACACAGCGAACTCAGTCCCCAGCCCGCGTGGAAATCCCTGGTCCCCGAACTCGTGCGCGGCGCGCCGAAGGAGAGTCCCGACCGCCATCCTGTAGGTGCTGTCGAACGTGGAGGGGCTGATGCACTTCGGATGCTTCTCGGCCAGGAGTTGTCGGACGCTGTCCCCGCGCTGCGTGCGTGTGTACCAATCCACCGGCAGGCGGCTGATGGAATCGAGGAAGTCGCTCACATGCTTCTGGAGCAGGCCGGCGGCGGGCATCTTCGGGTCGATGCACTGCTGCATCAGCCATGCGGCGGACTGAACCTTGCGCTTGAATCCGTTGTCGGGATGCCTGGAGACCACCTCGCCCAGCACATGCCCCAAGGTCAGCACGGCAGCGGCCTTCGGGGCGGCCTGGAGCTGCGGTGGCGTCTCGACCAACTCGCCCTGCCCTCGGGCAGCCAGCGCCTCCAGCGCATCGAGGTACGCGCGCTGGCATGCCTTGCGCAGTTCCGCCGCCTCGCGGCTGGTCCAACCGTCCGCCCCAAGGTTCACACCAAGGGACTGCGCTGCGGCATCGGCCAGCAGCAGGAACGGCCCCGACTGCCCGCGGGCCAAGCGCAGACGCGCCTCCTTGTGGGCCGCCTCGTGGCGTTCATGGAGCAACGGCAGCAACTCGAACAGAGCAACCTCGCCGCGCCCGGCTCGAACGTGCAACTGCACGTCTTGCCGACCGCTTTCGGTCAGCACCCGAGGCATCTGCCGCGGCTTGTATGGGCCGTCCTCGGCGGCCTCGTGGGCAACCTTGCGCCCGCGCTCCTGCGTCTCCCACCAACCCGCCAGGGACTGCGCCAGCGCCGCAGGGTCATCCCGCAGAGCCTCATCGGCGGCCAGCATGCGCGCCCTCAACTGATGTGCGATGGCGTCGCGCAGCTCGGGCGTTACAGCCTCGGGCGGCGTGACGGTCAGCGCTTGCCGCATCAGCCCCCACTGCTTCTCCAGCCCGGCCAGCAACTGCGCGGCCTTGCTGTTCGCTTCGCGGAGGTCGGACGTGCCGAGGGTGCCTCGGTGCGCCCACCCATTACGAGGCGCCTCCGGGTGGCCTTGCAGGTCCTTGGGGAACTTCTTCTGGTAGTGCCAGTTCACCGAACCGTCCGGCCGGTGGACGCCTTGCATGGGCTTCAATTCAGGGCTCGCTTTCGTCATAGCGAACCTCTCAGGTACAAAGGCAAGTACAAAGCGCCAAAGAAAAATCCCCTATGAGAACCAGTCTTCATAGGGGACTTCGTGTTACTTGGGGTGGCTGATGGGACTCGAACCCACGACAACAGGAATCACAATCCTGGACTCTACCAACTGAGCTACAACCACCGCAGAGCCGAAGAGTATAGCGCAGAAATCAGGGGCCGCTTGCTGCCGAGGCCGGCGCCGCCACCTTGATGACCGCCTTGTACTGCGATTTGAGCGCCGCCAGATAGGCCTGCGCCTCGGCGCGCGCCCAGGCGCCGGTGTACTGCTGTCCGGCACGCTTGTCGTCGATGACGGCGGCGTCGCGTGGCTTCAACTCATTGATGCGCACCACCACATAGCCGCCATCATCGGCCGCGACGCCCACGGCTGCGGGCAGCTTGGATGCATCCGCGCCGAGCACGGCCTCGAGCTGGGCGCGCGACAGGCCCTGAGGGTTGGCGCGTGACAGCGTGACGGCGGCATCCAGCCCCGAGGTGTCCGCCATATTCGCTTTCAACGCAGCCAGACGGGCCTCGCCAGCTTTTTTGGCCTGCTCAGCGGCGAGCTTGCGGACGAGTTGCTCGCGCACCTTTTCCTTGACGTCGGCCAGGGCCGGCACGCGCGCCGGGTTGTACTGCGCAACACGGGCCGAGACAAGCTGGCTCGGGCCGGTTTCGACGGCCTCGGTGTTGCGCTTGTTGCGCAGCGCATCAACGCCGAAAACCGCCTCCAGAAGTTTGGCCGAGGCCAGCGGCCCCTGGGCGCCAGGCTGCGGCTGGCGAGCGACCGTTGCCGTCAGGACCTTCAGTTTCAGCTTGTCGGCGGCAGGTTGCAGGCTGTCGGACTGCTCATAGACGAGGTTGCCGAACTGCTCGGCCGCCTCGGCATAGCGACGCTGGGCCAGTTGCTTGCGAACCTCGGCCTCGACCTCGGCCCGCACCGCTTCGAAGGGCTTCTTGTCGCCACCGCGCGTGCCGGTCAACTGGATGATGTGGAAGCCGAAATCCGTCTCGACCAGGTTGCTGATTTCGCCCTGCTTCATGGCGTAGACCGCAGCGTCAAACTCCTTGACCATCGCGCCTCGGCCGAAGAAGTCGAGGTCGCCACCATTGGCGGCTGAGCCCTCGTCCTGCGAGTTCTTCTTGGCCACCGCGGCGAAATCAGCCGGGTTCTTGCGGACCTGGGCCAGGATCTCTTCGGCCTTGGCCTTGGCCTTGGCGCGCTGTTCAGCAGGTGCGCCGCGGTCGACCTTGATGAGGATGTGGCTGGCGCGGCGCTCCTCGGGCACACCGTAGCGCGTGGCGTTTTCCTTGTAATAGGTCTGCAGATCGTCCTCGCTGAACTTGACGTCCTGCTTGAGCGCCTCGATGTCGAGCACGAGGTACTGGATCTGGGCCGACTCGGGCAGCTGGAACTTGGCGGCGTTGGCCGGTTCCTTGTAGAAGGCCTCGATGTCGGCATCGCTCGGACTGATCTTGGCAGCGAAGTCCTTCAGGCCGAAACGCTGCAGTTGCACCTCGCGCTGCTGCAGCAGCGAATCGAAGGCCAGCCGGGCGTTGGCGTCACCCGCCACCACCGACGTCTCGATGGGCGCCGAGACCTGGCGCAGGCCGTAATCCTGGCGCAGACGCTCCAGGAACATCGACGGCGTCATGCCCTGGGCCGCGAGCAGGCCCTTGTTGACGGTGCCATCGGGGTTGCGCAGGAACGCGAACTGCGGGTCGTTCCAGAACCGCGCATTCACTGCCTCTGCACTGGGCGTGAAGTGCAGGTGCGACGCTGCGGCCTGCAGCGTGCGCTCGGTCACGAGGCTTTCCAGCGCCTGACGCTTGATTTCCGGCGTGTCCAGCAGCTTGGCGTCAAAGGCCGGGTTCTGCGCGCGAATGCGCTGGGACTGCTCGCGATGGGCGTTGTCCCATTCGGCCTGAGTGATCTTGCGGCCATCGACACTGGCCACACCGGCATTGGCGCCACCCATCATGTTCGTGTAGCCCTGCATCCCGACAAAGGCAAACGAAGGCAGGATCAGCAGCAGCAGGATGAACTGGAACAGGCGGTTGTGCTGGCGGACGAAATCGAACATCTCGGAGAGCCTTGAGGATCAAACGATCGGATCAACAGATCAAATGCGACGAAGGCGAACCGAGGTTCGCCTTCGAGGGAGCCGCATTCTAGATGCGGATGCGTCACCGCTGTCTGCGGCATGACTGGTGGGCGCTGACGGGCTCGAACCGCCGACAATCTCCGTGTAAGGGAGGTGCTCTACCAACTGAGCTAAGCGCCCGGGAATTCGGGCTGGACCGGGGAGGTCAGTTCACGGCGTCTTTGAGCGCCTTGCCGGGTTTGAATTTTGGCACCTTGGCCGACTTGATCTTGATCGCCTCATTGGTGCGCGGGTTGCGGCCGGTGCGTGCCGCGCGCTTGGTGATGCTGAAGGTGCCAAAGCCCACCAGCGAGACGGTGCCGTTTTTCTTCAGCGTCGTCTTGACGCCGCCGATCACGGCTTCGAGCGCGCGGCCCGCAGCGGCCTTGGAGATGTCGGCCTGCTTGGCGATGTGCTCGATCAATTCGGACTTGTTCACTCGTGCCCCCTCTTGACGATTCAGCGGACTGTGGCGCCCCGCACCGGTGACCGCAGTGCAGAGCTGATGAAGGTGTCGGTCCCGCGCACTGCGCTCGCTGGACGGGAGCGCCACATGGCGCTCCCGGTGCTCGCGGGAAAACGGATTCTAGACGTGCGCAGGGCTCTTCTCAGGGCGGGAAAAGTCCCGATACAAGCGCCCACGCGGCACGGCCTGCGGCCCAGGCTATCGGGCCTTGGCCCGGATTTCCGGCAAGGCCTTTTGCAGGTAATACGCCATCGACCAGATCGTGAGCACCACGGCCGCATAGATCAGCCAGGTACCCCAGACCCGCGTCGGCACCAGCCCGAACAGCTGGCCGTCGAACAGCAGGAAGGGAATCGCCACCATCTGCACCGTGGTCTTCAGCTTGCCCACCATGTGCACCGCGACGCTGCGCGATGCGCCGATCTGCGCCATCCACTCACGCAGCGCAGAGATCGTGATCTCACGGCCAATGATGACCAACGCAACGAAGGCATCGACGCGCTGCAGCTTGAGCAGCACCAGCAACGCCGAGCAAACCATCAGCTTGTCCGCCACCGGGTCCAGAAAAGCTCCGAAGGAGGAGGTCTGGTTGAGCTTGCGGGCGAGGTAGCCGTCCAGCCAGTCGGTCAATGCCACGACGATGAACAGCATCGTCGCGATCAGGTTCTGGTGGGCCGGGAGCAGGTCCAGGTAGAACACCCCGACGATCAGCGGGATGGCCACGATGCGGGCCCAGGTCAGCAATGTCGGCAGGGTCAGGAACATGAAGTCATTGTGCCCAAGCCGGCGCCATGCTCCGGCGCAGAGCGCCACGAATGTCGCGACCAGCCGTCAATCCAGGCTGCGCGGCTTGAACCGTCGGTCCTCGTCGAACAGGAAGGTCTCGGTGAAGCGCCACGGCTCAGGCATGCGACGGACATCCCCGAAGGGCGCTGCGCGGTTCACCGCATCGATGGCCATCTGCAGCGTCTCGGGCCCGTATTTGGGCGGCCTCACGACGTTGATGCGGCGCACGCTGCCGTCGGCCTTGACCTCGATGTCCAGCACGACAACGGTCAGCAGGTGGGACGGCGCGGGCGTCATGTAGGTGCCCTCGGGGTTGGCCATCACCAGTCTCTCGGCGGCCTGGCGCCGCAGCTCATCGTTGGTGCGCACCGGACGGGGCGCCGGCATGCCGGCTGCTGGTTTGGCGGCGGCAGCCGGCGCCGCTGCTGCCGGTGCCGGCGTGGCGGCGACCACCGGCACAGGCGCCGGCGCCGGGGCAGGTGTTGGCGCCGGAGCCCGCGGCGTCGCGCTGCAGCCAGCCAGCACCGGGCCGATCAACCAGCGCGCGGCGCGCTTGAAACGTTCGATCGCGGACATGGGGCTCTCCTCATCGGGTTCATTGGCTTCCTGGGCACTATCTTGCAGCAGCTTGAGCGCAGCGGCGGCTGTCTGTTTGCAACGTCCGGTCACGAGGTCGACCAGTGTCAGTCGTGCTTCTTCAGCCCGCTTGCGAGTTGCAAGCTTGCGCGCGGTGTGCGGTGTGCGGTGTGCGGTGTGCGGTGCGCGGTAGATCTCCCCGGCCAGTTCGCGCGCTCTGCACCTCAGTGCAGCGCGCGGTAGATCTCCTCGGCCAACTCGCGCGAAATCCCCTTCACCCCGGCCAGTTCGTCCACGCTGGCGCCCGCCACTCCGCGCAGGCCACCGAAGCGCTGTAGGAGCTGCGAGCGCTTTTTGGGTCCGACGCCCGGCACGTCTTCAAGCCGCGAGCCGCCGGTGCGAGCCGCCGCGCGTTTGGCCCGCATGCCGGTGATCGCAAAGCGATGGGCCTCGTCGCGGATCTGCGCGATCAGCATCAGCGCCGCTGAGTCGCGGCCGAGGTACACCTTCTCTCGGCCGTCCGCAAAGACCAATTCCTCGAGGCCAACCTTGCGTCCCTCGCCCTTCTCGACGCCCGCGATCAGGCCCAGGTCCAGGCCGAGCTCCTCAAAGACCTCGCGCGCCATGCTGACCTGGCCGCGGCCGCCGTCCACCAGCACCAGGTCCGGCAGACGTCCGGTACCGAGCTGGGCGGCTTCGGCCATCTTGCTGTAGCGACGCGTCAGTACCTGCCGCATCGCGGCATAGTCGTCGCCGCCGGTGATGCCTTCGATCGTGTAGCGGCGGTACTGGCTGCTCTGCATCTGGTGGCCCTCGAAGACGACGCAGCTCGCCATCGTGGCCTCGCCGGCCGTGTGGCTGATGTCGAAGCACTCGACGCGGAACTTGTCGATCTCCGCCGGCGACAGGTCCAGCGCCTCCACCAGGGCACGCGTGCGCGCCTGCTGCGAGCCCTCCTCGGCGAGCAGCCGCGCCAGCGCCAACTCGGCCCCCTTGACGCACATCTCCAGCCAGATGCGGCGCTGGCCGCGAGGCTGGGCCTGCACCGCGACGCGGCTACCCGCCTGGTTGCCCAGGGCCGCGGCCAGGCCGGCATCGACGGTGTCGCTGACGACGATGAGGCTGGGCACGGGCGCCGCGAGATAGTGCTGGGCCATGAAGGCCTCCAGCACCTGCCGTTCGGGCGACAGCACCTCCTGCTCTTCGATCACGTCGCTGTGTATGGCGGTGGCGTCATCGACATGGCGCGGGAAAAACGCCCGGTCCCCCAGATGCCGGCCGCCGCGCACCATCGCGAGGTTCACGCAGGCCCGGCCGCCCTGCACCTTGACGGCCAGGATGTCGACGTCGCGGTCGCGGCCGGTCGCGCTGCTCTCCTCGACGACCTGCTGCTGCAGCACCTTGGACAAGGCCTGGATCTGGTTGCGCACCTCGGCCGCCAGCTCGTAGTGCTGGCCGTCGGCGAAGGCCATCATCTGCTCCTGCAGCGCCGCCATGACCTCGTCGGTCTCGCCGCGAAGAAAGCGCTCGGCGCTGGCCACGTTGCGGGCGTAATCCCCCGTCTGACCGGCCGGCACGCAGGGACCGGAGCAGCGCTTGATCTGGTGCAGCAGGCAGGGCCGGCTGCGGTTGTTGAAGACGCTGTCCTCGCAGGTGCGCAGCTTGAAGACCTTCTGCATCAGCTGGATGGATTCCTTCACCGCCCAGGCGCTGGGAAAGGGGCCGAAGTACTGATGGCGCCGATCCACCGCGCCGCGGTAGTAGCTCATCCTCGGGAAGGCGTGGTTGCTGAGCTTCAGATACGGGTAGCTCTTGTCGTCCCGGAACAGGATGTTGAAGCGCGGGTTCAACGTCTTGATCAGGTTGTTCTCAAGCAGCAGCGCCTCGGCCTCGGTGCGCACCACCGTCGTCTCCAGCCGGGCAATGCGCGCGACCATCATGCCGATGCGCGTGCCGCCATGGTTCTTTTGGAAGTAGCTGGACACGCGACGCTTCAGGTCCTTGGCCTTGCCGACGTAAAGCACCTCGTCCTTGGCATCGAAGTAGCGATACACGCCCGGCAGCGCAGGCAGCGCATTGACCTCCACCACCAGGCGCTCACGGGCCACGCGCGCGGCAGCCTCGACCTCGGCGGTGCGCTCGCGCTCGGCGGCCTCGATCGCGGCGCGCTCCGCCGCCCACTCGGCCAGTTGCTGCTCACCAAGGCGGGAATCGGTTGGGGGCGTACTCGACATGGGGCGCGATTTTGGACCGGGATGGCGCACCGAGAATCGCACCATGCTTTGGGACCTCTTCTGCCGCGTCATCGACAACCATGGTGACCTCGGCGTGTGCTGGCGGCTGGCGCGCGACCTGGCCGAGCGCGGCCACACGGTGCGGCTCTGGGTGGACGATGCGTCGGCGCTGAGCTGGATGGCCACACGGCGGCCGCAGGCCATCGAGCTGCGTGACTGGCGCGAGGGGCATGCGGTGGACGTGAACCTGCAGCCCGGCGATGTCGTCATCGAAGCCTTCGGCTGCGAGCTGCCGACTGCCTTCGTTGCGCGGATGGCGGCGAGAACGCCGCCGCCACGGTGGATCAACCTGGAATACCTCAGCGCCGAGGACTATGTGGAGCGTAGCCACGGCCTCGCGTCGCCGCAGTTCAGCGGGCCGGGCGCCGGCCTGAGCAAGCATTTCTACTTCCCAGGGTTCACGCCACGCACCGGCGGTCTGCTGCGTGAACGCGACCTGTTGCAGCGCATCGCCGCCTTCAACGGACCCGCGTGGCTGGCCCAGCGGGGCTGGGCACCACGACCGGGCGAACGGGTCGTCAGCCTGTTCGCCTATGCCAACCCCGCCTTGCCAGCGCTGCTCGACGCGTTGGCGGAACATCCCACGCTGCTGCTTGTCTGCCCCGGGCCCGCGCAGGCTCAGCTGCACCCGAAGCCGGGCCTGCGCAGCATCGCCCTACCCTATTTGCCGCAGCCGGACTACGACCACCTGCTGTGGGCCTGCGACATCAACCTCGTGCGCGGCGAGGACTCCTTCGTACGCGCCCAGTGGGCTGGCAAGCCCTTCATCTGGCAGATCTACCCGCAGCACGACGACGCCCACCACGCCAAGCTCGAGGCCTTCATGGCGCGCGCGCAACTGCCCAAGGCCTGGTGCCAGATCTGGCGTGGCTGGAACGGCTTGGCGGCCCTGCCGGACCGTTTGACCGGCCTGCGCGAGGCGGCAGAGCACGCTGTCGGCTGGCGCACGCAGCTGGCGAGCCAACCCGATCTGCTCGACCAGCTCCAGGGCTTATTAGGGGTTTCCAGCTAGAATGACGAGCTTTGCCGCGCCACACCGGGACGACAACCTCTGGGGGCTGGTGCGCAGCCTCCCGCCCTCTTCCCGAGACACCCACGATGAAACTCGCTCAAGAAATCCGCGCCGGCAACGTGATCATGCAGGGCAAGGACCCGATGGTCGTGCTGAAGACCGAATACAGCCGCGGCGGCCGTGGTGCCGCCACCGTGCGCATGAAGATGAAGAACCTGCTGAATGGCGCCGGCGCTGAACTTGTGTTCAAGGCCGACGACAAGATGGAGCAGATCATCCTCGACAAGAAGGAGTGCACCTACACCTACTTCGCCGACCCGATGTATGTGTTCATGGACACCGAATACAACCAGTACGAGGTCGAGGCCGAGAACATGGGCGACGCCATCTCCTACCTGGAAGACAGCATGCCCGTGGAAGTGACCTTCTACGACGGCAAGGCCATCTCGGTCGAGTTGCCCACCAGCGTCGTGCGCGAGATCGAAACCGAGCCGGCCGTCAAGGGCGACACCTCGGGCAAGGTCATGAAGCCCGCCCGCCTGAAGGGCACCGGCTTCGAAATCTCGGTGCCGCTGTTTGTCGAGAACGGCGACAAGATCGAAATCGACACCCGCACCCACGAATACCGCAAGCGCGTCTGATTCGACGCGAAGGCTTTCGCTGCAGCAAAACGCCCGCTTCTGCGGGCGTTTTGCTTTTTATTCGGCGAGATCCGAGAGGTCTGGCACATCGGACTCGGCGTCGACCTCGCGGTCGAAATCGGCGCTTGCCTTCATGGGGATCCAAGGGCGATCCAGCGGACGGTAGACGCGCCGCTGCAGTCGAGCGAGGCGGTCAGAACGCTCAATGGCGCTCATCACCTGATCGGGCGCGATGAGCATCGCGAACGGGTCAACCAGTGGGGTGTTTGTGGACAGCATGGGAAGCCTCTTGGGTGACGATGAGGTCACTATAGGCAACCGCCCCAGGCCGATGAAGTCGGCACGACGCGCAACAGGCTGTCGGATTTATTCCTACACACGGCGCACCGATCACATCGCGCAGACTCCGTGAAGGTCGCCGGCAGGCGACGTCGAGGGCCCTCGCCACCATACGCCATGCAACAGGCATGAAAAAAGCCGCTTCGAGCGGCTTGTTTCGCAGTGCTGGCGGAGACGGAGGGATTCGAACCCTCGATGCAGGTTTTGCCCACATACTCCCTTAGCAGGGGAGCACCTTCGGCCACTCGGTCACGTCTCCAGCACAGCCGCGTATTCTATACCAGGCGAGCCAGGGTTTCGGTAAATATCAAGCGGCTGCCTGCTCCTGATCGAGGTCGAAGGCTTTGTGCAGCGCGCGCACCGCGAGTTCCATGTACTTCTCGTCGATGACGACGCTGGTCTTGATCTCGCTGGTCGAGATCATCTGGATGTTGATGCCCTCTTCGCTCAGGGCGCGGAACATCTTGCTGGCCACGCCGACGTGAGAGCGCATGCCGATGCCGACGATCGAAACCTTGCAGATCTTGGGGTCGCCCATCACCCGGCTCGCGTTGGTCGCCGGTCCGACCGTGCTTTGCAGCAGTTCCATCGTGCGAACGTAGTCGTTGCGATGCACCGTGAACGAGAAGTCGGTTTTGCCGTCGTGTGAGACGTTCTGGATGATGACGTCGATGTCGATGTTGGCATCGGCCACCGGGCCAAGGATCTGGAAGGCGATACCGGGTTTGTCCGGCACACCCAGCAGCGTCACCTTGGCCTCGTCGCGGTTGAAGGCGATGCCGGACACGACGGCTTGTTCCATTTTTTCGTCCTCTTCAAAACTGATCAGGGTGCCAGACTTGGCTTCTTCGTTGATGTCAATGTCCCAGGGCGTGAAGCTGGACAGCACGCGCAGCGGCACACGGTATTTGCCCGCAAACTCCACGGAACGGATCTGCAGGATCTTCGAGCCCAGCGAGGCCATCTCCAGCATCTCTTCGAAGCTGATGGTGTGCAGGCGGCGAGCCTCGGGCACGATGCGCGGATCGGTCGTGTAGACGCCGTCGACATCGGTGTAGATCAGGCACTCGTCGGCCTTCATTGCCGCCGCAATCGCCACGGCCGAGGTGTCGGAACCGCCCCGGCCGAGCGTGGTGATGTTGTGCTCGGCATCCACGCCCTGGAAGCCGGCGATGACAACCACCTTGCCCGCCGCAAGATCGGCACGGACACGCTTGTCGTCGATGCTTTCGATGCGCGCCTTGGTGTAGGACGAGTCCGTCGCGACGGGGACCTGCCAGCCGGTGTAGCTGACCGAGGGAACGCCCTCGGCCTGCAGCGCGATGGCCAGCAAACCGACCGAAACCTGCTCGCCAGTGGACGCAATCATGTCGAGCTCACGCATGACCTCGGGCGTGCTGCTGGCGGGCGCGAGCTCCTTGGCCAGCCCCAGCAGCCGGTTCGTCTCGCCGCTCATCGCGGACGGCACGACAACCAGTTGGTGGCCGGCGCGCACCCATTTGGCAACGCGTTTGGCGACGTTGCGAATGCGATCGGTGGACCCCATCGAGGTGCCGCCGTACTTGTGGACGATCAGAGCCATGTGTTTGAGCGAAGGCCTAAAGCTGAGGCGCCGGGACGGCGCGCTCAAAAGCCCACGATTTTAGTGTCCGCCCTCGGCTTGCCCTTCGCTCTGTGGCAAGACTGTGTCCTCCTGCCAGCGCAGGGCGAGCTGGGCTTCATCGGCTGCGGCGAGAGCCCGGGCGTCCATCCCCAGGCCCGCGGCGGCGATCAGCCGCCCGGCGTCGTCGAACAGCAGCGGCCCGTCACGCCTCCAATGCGGCAGGCCAGCCTCCTGGCAGGCCTTTTTGAAGCTGCGCGCCACAGTGGCGGGCGCACGCTGGAACTGCTCGGCGCCACTCCGCGCCCGCTGAGTCAAGCGCACCAGACGGGATGACGAAACACCCGGTGCCGAGGCCTCGACCACCCAGCTGCCGCGCCAACCGGGCTGCGGATATCTGCCGGGCCGGCTCAAGTCGATCCGCACTGGCAGCGGCACAGCAGCGGACTCGTCGACCCAGAACAGCCCGCCCCGATATGCCTGCAAACTGCCCCCAGGCGCAGGCCACGATGCCGTGGCACCCGGACGCCACTCGGTGAGCAGCCGATCCACGAGCGTCGCTGGGGCCACCGTGTAATGCGCCAGCCATGCGCGCAGCGCGTTGCTTGCGCGCGCCGGTGACAACTGCATCAGGGCCTGCAAATCCAGTCGCTCGGCGCTGCCCAGCCGCGCCAGGTCCTCCGCCGCGACCTCCGCCGCCAGCGCATCGGCCTGCTGAGCCCATCGCGCGGCTTGGGCCAGACCCACCTCCGCTCCCGGGAAGGCTGGCCAGAGCGCCTGTCGCAGCCGATTGCGTGAAAAGCGCGGATCTGCGTTGCTCGGATCCTCGATCCAGTCCAGCCCATGCTGCTCCGCGTAAGCGCGGATCGCGTCACGCGGCAGGTCCAGCCAGGGTCGGGCCCAGCACAGCCCGTCGCGCCACTGCAGCTTGGGCATGCCCGAAAGCCCAGCCACGCCGGCGCCTCGCAGCGCCTGGAGCAGGAAGGTCTCGGCCTGATCCTGACGGTGATGCGCGAGCATCAGCAGGTCGACCCCGGCCGCGCTGGCCATGTCGTGCAACGCCCGATGGCGGCCTTCGCGCGCCCAGGCTTCGACGCTGTCACCGCGTGCGGGCGCTCCGTGCAGGCGCGCGCAAGCGAAGCGGGCACCAAACGCCATGGCAGTGCGCTCACAGTGGGCCAACCAGTCATCCGCCAACGGATGCAGCCCATGGTGGACATGCAGCGCAATGATCCACTGCCGCCCGGCTGCGGCGCGGACGGCGGCATGCAGCAATACCGTCGAATCGAGGCCGCCGCTGAAGGCGACCGCTACGCCATCACCGGTTCTTGGTGTCGCCGAAACGGCCATAGGCCTGCAGGCGCTCGTAGCGACGATCCAGCAATTCGGCGGTCTTCAGGTCGCTGACCTGACGTAGCGCATCGCTGAGCGCCCGCTTGAGGTTGGCGGCCATCTGCTTGCCGTCGCGGTGTGCGCCGCCGACGGGTTCATTGACGATCTTGTCGATCAGGCCAAGGGCCTTGAGCCGGTGCGCCGTGATGCCGAGCGCCTCGGCGGCGTCGGACGCCCGCTCGCTGCTCTTCCACAGGATCGAGGCACAACCCTCGGGCGAGATGACTGAGTAGGCAGCGAACTGCAGCATCAGCACCTGGTCGGCCACGCCGATGGCAAGCGCGCCCCCCGAGCCCCCCTCACCGATGACGGTCGCGATGATGGGCACTTCCAGCTGCGCCATCTCCAGGATGTTGCGGCCGATGGCCTCGCTCTGGCCGCGTTCCTCGGCCCCGATGCCGGGGTAGGCGCCCATGGTGTCGATGAAGGTGAAGACGGGCAGGCCGAACTTCTCGGCCAGCTTCATCAGGCGCAAGGCCTTGCGATAGCCCTCGGGGCGCGGCATGCCGAAATTGCGCAGCGTGCGCTCCTTGGCGTCCGCCCCGCGCTGATGGCCGATGACCATGCAGGCCTGGCCGTTGAAGCGCGCGAGACCGCCGACGATGGCCGCGTCATCGGCGAAATGGCGGTCACCGTGAAGCTCCTGGAATTCGGTGAACACCTCGACGCAGTAGTCCAGCGTCTGCGGGCGCTGCGGATGGCGGGCCACCTGGTAGACCTGCCACGGCGCAACGCTCGCATAGACCTCCTTGGTCAGCTGCTGGCTCTTCTTGGAGAGGCGGTCGATCTCTTCGGAGATGTCGACGGCCGACTCGCTCTGCACGTAGCGCAGCTCTTCGATCTTGGTCTCGAGCTCGGCGATCGGCTGCTCGAATTCCAGAAAGTGTTTCTTGCTCATCAGTAGTCCACGGGTAGCGGATCGAGGCTGCGCCAAATGTACCAAACGGCGACAGACCGGTAGGGGGCCCAGGCATCGCCCACCTCGCGTGCCTCGGCACGCGAAACAGGTTCGCCGGAGAAGTAGTTGCTGCTGATGCCCTTGAGCAGGCCGACATCATCCAGCGGCATCACATTGGGCCGCATCAGGTGGAAGATCAGGAACATCTCGGCCGTCCAGCGGCCGATGCCGCGGATCGCGACCAGCTCTTCGATGATGGCCTCGTCGTCCATCTGGGCCCATTGGTCGACATGCACCCGGCCGGCGTCGAAATGGACGGCGAGGTCGTGCAGGTACTCGACCTTGCGGGCCGACAGGCCGGCCGCGCGCTGCTCGTCCACGCCGAGGCTGAGCACATGGCCAGGATGGAACTCGGGCATCAGTTCGACCCAGCGACTCCACACCGATTGCGCGGCCTTGACCGAGATCTGCTGGCCGACGATGGACCGAGCCAGCGTGGCGAACGCGTCACCACGGCTCTGCAAGCGGGCTTCACCGAACTGTGGGATCAGCTTCTTCATCACGCGGTCGCGCTTGACCAGGTGCTTGCAAGCCTCATCCCAGTAGGGAGGCACCACCGCTTCCGGCGGCGCCGCGGCGGGGTTCATGGACGCCATCAGCTCTTGATCCAGGTCGTTCCGTCGGCACCATCCTTCAAGGTGATGCCCTGGGCCGACAGCTCGGCACGAATCGCGTCGGCACCGGCGAAGTCGCGTGCCGCCTTGGCCGCGGACCGCGCAGCGATGCGCTCCTCGATCCAGGCCACGCCATCCGTCGCCGAGCCGCCCTGCAAATAGCCGCGCGGCTCCTGCTGAAGGATGCCCAGCACGCCCGCAAGCGCCTTCAGCAGACCGGCACGCTGCGGCGAACGGTCGCGGTTGACCTCGTTGACGAGATCGAACAGCACCGCAACGGCGCCGGGAGTACCGAAGTCCTCGTCCATCGCGGCCTTGAAGGCGGCTGCATGGGGCTCGCTCCAATCAATGCTGACATCGGCCGGCGCCACGGCGTCGAGGGCGGTGTACAGCCGTGTCAGCGCCGTCCGCGCGTCTTCCAGGTGCGAGTCACTGAAGTTGAACGGCCGGCGGTAGTGGGTGCGGAGCATGAAGAAACGCAGCGTTTCGCCGTCGAACTTTCGCAGCACATCGCGGATGGTGAAGAAGTTGCCCAGGCTCTTGGACATCTTCTCGCCATCGACGTTCAGAAAGCCGTTGTGCAGCCAGTAGCGGGCGAAGTCGTAGCCCGCACCCCGGCTCTGGGCGATCTCGTTCTCATGGTGCGGAAACTGCAGGTCCGCACCGCCGCCATGGATGTCGAAGGCCTCGCCGAGCAGTGCGCAGCTCATGGCCGAGCACTCGATGTGCCAGCCCGGCCGGCCTTCTCCGAAGGGCGCGGCCCACTTGGCGTCCGCCGGCTCCTCGGCCTTGGCTGCCTTCCAGAGCACGAAGTCCAGCGGGTCCAGCTTGCCGTCGTCGACCGCCACGCGCTCGCCCGCGCGCAGGTCATCGAGGCTCTTGCCACTGAGCTTGCCGTAGCCGTCGAACTTGCGCACCGCGTAGTTCACGTCGCCGCCGTCGACCCGATAGGCCAGGCCGCGTTGCTCCAGCCGCTCGATCAGCGACAGCATCTGCGGCACATAGTCGGTCGCCCGCGGCTCGTGGTCGGGCCGCAGCAGCCCGACAGCCGCAAAGTCTTGATGCATCGCGGCCGTCATCTCTTCAGTGAGCTGGCGGATCGTGATACCGCGCTCGACGGCGCGCTTGATGATCTTGTCGTCGATGTCGGTGATGTTGCGCACATAGGTGACGCCATAGCCACTGGCCTTGAGCCAGCGGTAGATCACGTCAAACGCCATGTTCATGCGCAGATGCCCCATGTGGCACAGGTCGTAGACCGTGATGCCGCAGACGTACATGCGCACCTGGCCATGCACGAGCGGTTGGAAGTCTTCGAGAGTGCGGCTGAGGGAGTTGTAGACGCGCAGGGGCATGAGCGAGAGAGAGGCGCACCGTCGGCGCGCAAGCACCAACAAGAAGCCCCGCACCGGGTCCGCCCAGGCGGGGCTCATAGAATGAGGTCAGTATACCGGCCGTCCCTGAAGCCGCCCCCCGCTACAACCCTCATGCGACTGCGCCTCCCCCTCCTGCTGCTCTTCACACTGGCGACCCACGCGGCACGCGCCGATGACCTCGCCAACGCGCAGCGCCTGTGGCTGGCGGGCCAGAAAACCCAGGCCGTTGAGCAGATCGAGCAGGCGCTCAAGCGCACGCCCGACGAGCTGCAGCTTCGCTTCGCCCTCGGCGTGATGCAGATGGAACTCGGCCAGCGGGCGCAGGCCAAGGGCATCTTCACGAGCCTGACCCAGGACTTCCCCGACCTGGCCGACCCGTATAACAACCTCGCCGTCCTGCACGCCGCCGGCGGTCAGCTGGATGAGGCCAAGTCTGCACTCGAGCAGGCCCTGCGCCTGCAGCCCGATCATGCCCAGGCCCAGGAAAACCTGGGCGACGTGCTGGTGCGCCTCGCCTTGCGCGCCTACCAGCAGGCCCAGAAGGCCAGCCTCACGCCCAGCGAGGCCCTGACGGAAAAGATCAGCCGCACGCTCGCGCTCACCCACAGCGCCGTCTCGACCCGATGAACTTCATGATGACCAAGACCGCCCTGTTCCTGGCCGCCCTGCTGCTGGCATCCAGCGTTTCGGCCCAGACCGTCAAGCTGCAAACCAGCGAGGGTGACATCCGCATCGAATTGGACGCCGAGAAAGCGCCCAAGACCGTGGCCAACTTTCTGCAGTACGTGAAGGCGGGCCACTACAACGGCACCATCTTTCATCGCGTCATCGAGAACTTCATGATCCAGGGCGGCGGCTTCGACGCCAAGCTGAACCAGCGTCCCACCAAGGCCCCGATTCCTCTGGAGTCGCGCAACGGGCTGGACAACGTGCGCGGTTCGATCGCGATGGCGCGCACGGCCGACCCCAATTCGGCCACCTCGCAGTTCTTCATCAACACCGTCGACAACGCCTTCCTCGACGCCGCCAACGCGCGGGACGGCCATGGCTATGCCGTGTTTGGCCGCGTCATCGAGGGCATGGAGGTGGTCGACAAGATCCGCGTCGCGCCTACCACGGCGTCGGGCATGCACCAGAACCTGCCCGTCACACCCATCACCATCAACAAGGCGCTCGTCGAGCCCGTCAAGAAATGAGCCAAGTCAAATTCACCACCAACCACGGCGACATCCTCATCGAGCTGGACGCCGAGAAGGCCCCGCTGTCGGTCGCCAACTTCCTCGGCTACGTCCGCAGTGGTCACTACGACGGCACGGTGTTCCACCGCGTCATCAAGGGCTTCATGATCCAGGGTGGCGGCTTTGAGCCCGGCATGAAGCAAAAGCCCACCGAGGCCCCCATCCAGAACGAGGCCAACAACGGCCTGAAGAACGCCCACTACACGCTGGCCATGGCGCGCACGAATGCGCCCCACTCGGCCACCGCGCAGTTCTTCATCAACACGACCAACAACGGCTTCCTGGACTTCAAGTCCGAGAGCCCGTCGGGCTGGGGCTATGCGGTGTTCGGCAAGGTCGTCCAGGGCCAGGACGTGGTCGACAAGATCGAGAAGGTCAAGACCGCCGGCCGCGGCGGCCATGGTGACGTGCCGGTCGAGGACGTCGTCATCGAAAAAGCCGTCGAGGTTTGATCCACAGCCTCGCGGCCCCGGCAGGCTGGACGCAGGTCGACCTGCTGTCCGACCTGCATCTGGGCCCCGACACGCCGGCCACCCAGGCCCGGCTGGCACGCCATCTGGCCGAGACGCCCGCGCAGGCGGTGCTGTTGCTCGGTGACATTTTCGAGGTCTGGGTCGGCGATGACGCCCGCCACCAACCCTTCGAAGCGGACGCCGTCGCGATGCTGCGCCAGGCCAGCCACCGGCTCGAGATTTTCTTCATGCCCGGCAACCGCGACTTCTTGGTCGGCAGCGCGTTGTTGCAAGACGCCGGGCTGACCGCCCTGCCCGACCCCAGCGTTCTCGACGCCTTCGGCCAGCGCTGGCTGCTCGCCCACGGCGACGCCCAGTGCCTGGCCGACACCGCCTACCAGGCCTGGCGCGCCACCAGCCATTCGCCCGCGTGGCAGGCCGACTTCCTGGCCAGGCCGCTGGCCGACCGCCAGGCCTTCGGACGGCAGGCGCGCGCCCAGAGCCGCGCCTCGCAGGCCGCGCAACTGATGGCCAGCGACCTCGACGCCGACGCCTGCCGCGCGCTGCTGCACGAAGCCGGTGCGACGACCTTGATCCATGGGCACACCCACCGGCCGGCCGAGCACGACCTGGGCGATGGCCTGCGCCGTGTCGTGCTGTCCGACTGGGATTTCGACGCCACGCCGCCGCGCGGCGATCTGATCCGGCTGTCGGCCCGCGGCCTGCAGCGCCTGCCGTTGTGATCCTCAAGGCCATCAGGCACTGGCGCGCGCAGCGCGCGGTCGAGCGCCATGCCATCCCCGACGCCCTGTGGCAGTTGACGCTGCTGCGCTACCCCTTCCTGGCCCAGCGCAGCGCGGCTGAGCTCGCAGACCTGCGGCGCCTGTGCAGCCTCTTTCTCGCCACCAAGGAGTTCCACGGCGCCGACGGATTTGAAGTCACCGATGAGGTGGCCGTGGCCGTTGCGGCCCAGGCCTGTCTGCCGGTGCTGCGACTCGGGCTGTCCTGGTACGACGGCTTCGTGGGCATCGTGATGCATGCCGGCGAGGTGGTCGCGCGGCGGCGCTTTGAGGATGAGCACGGCATCGTCCATGAGTACGACGAGGAGCTCGCCGGTGAAGCGATGGAGGGCGGCCCATTGATGCTGGCCTGGAACGCGATCGCAGCCAGCAATGACCCGGCCGAGTTTGGCAGGGACGAGGTCTACAACGTCGTCATCCACGAGTTCGCCCATGTCATCGACATGCGGGATGGTGTCGCCGACGGCGTGCCTCCTCTCGGGTCGAAGGAACGCCAGCACTGGATCGACATCATCGATGCCGAGTGGGAGAGCTTCTGTGCGCGTGTCGATGCCGGCGAGGACACGCTGATCGACCCCTATGGCGCCGAAGCCGTCGAAGAGTTCTTCGCCGTGGCCGTCGAGGCTTTTTTTGTGGCACCGTCGGCGATGCGCTCCGAAGAGCCAGCGATGTACGAGTTGCTGGCCGGATTCCTTCAGCAGAACCCCGCGGGTTGAAACGAAAAAGGGACGCCGCAGCGTCCCTGGCAGCCGATGCCGGCGGCTCAAGCCGTTGCCGGCTCCGCCTTCGGCTTGCCATCCTTGGTCGGCTTGGCGGCGGGCTGGATGTCGAGCACCGTCTCGCCCTTGTCGTCCACGTCGACACTCAGGCGACCGCCATCAACCAGTTGACCGAACAGCAGCTCGTCGGCCAAGGCACGGCGGATCGTGTCCTGGATGAGGCGCTGCATCGGCCGCGCGCCCATCAGCGGGTCGAAGCCCTTCTTGGCGAGCTGCTTGCGCAGCGCGTCGGAGAAGCTGACCTCGACCTTCTTCTCGGCCAGCTGGCTTTCCAGCTGCAGCAGGAACTTGTCGACCACGCGCAGGATGATCTCCTCGTCCAACGGCCTGAAGGACACGATGGCGTCCAGCCGGTTGCGGAACTCCGGCGTGAACAGGCGCTTGATGTCGACCATCTCGTCGCCCTGCTGGCGCTGGGTCGTGAAGCCGATGGTGGCCTTGTTCAGCGCCTCGGCGCCCGCGTTCGTCGTCATGATGATGATGACGTTGCGGAAGTCGGCCTTACGGCCGTTGTTGTCGGTCAGCGTGCCGTGGTCCATGACCTGCAGCAGCACATTGAAGACGTCCGGGTGGGCCTTTTCGATCTCGTCCAGCAGCAGCACGGCATGCGGCTTCTTGGTGACCGCCTCGGTCAGCAGGCCGCCCTGATCGAAGCCGACATAGCCCGGAGGCGCGCCGATCAGGCGGCTGACCGCGTGGCGCTCCATGTACTCGGACATGTCGAAGCGGATCAGCTCGATACCCAGGATGTAGGCGAGCTGCTTGGCGACTTCGGTCTTGCCCACACCCGTGGGGCCGCTGAACAGGAAGGAACCGACCGGCTTGTCCGGCCGGCCCAGGCCTGAGCGGGCCATCTTGATGGCCGCAGCCAGCGCGTCCACGGCCGGGTCCTGGCCGAAGACAACGCTCTTCAGGTCGCGGTCCAGGGTCTTGAGCTTGCTGCGGTCGTCGCTGTTGACCGACGCGGGCGGGATGCGCGCGATCTTGGCGACGATGTCCTCAACCTCGGTGCGGGTGATGGTCTTCTTCTGCTTGCTCTTGGGCAGGATGCGCTGTGCAGCGCCGGCCTCGTCGATGACGTCGATGGCCTTGTCCGGCAGATGGCGGTCGTTGATGTACTTGGCGGACAGCTCGGCCGCGGCCTGCAGCGCGCCCAGCGCGTACTTGACCGAGTGGTGCTCCTCGAAGCGGCTCTTGAGGCCCTTGAGGATCTCGATGGTCTGCTCGACCGAGGGCTCGGCGACATCGACCTTTTGGAAGCGCCGCGACAGCGCCGCGTCCTTCTCGAAGATGCCGCGGTACTCGGTGAAGGTGGTCGCGCCGATGCACTTCATCGCGCCGCTGGACAGCGCCGGCTTGAGCAGGTTGCTGGCGTCCAGCGTGCCGCCGGAGGCCGCACCGGCGCCGATCAGCGTGTGGATCTCGTCAATGAACAGGATGGCGTGCGGCTGCTCCTTCAGGGCCTTGAGCACCGCCTTCAGGCGCTGCTCGAAGTCGCCCCGGTATTTGGTGCCGGCCAGCAGCGCGCCCATGTCCAGCGAGTAGACGACGGAGTCGGCCAGCACCTCGGGCACCTCGCCCTCGGTGATGCGCCAGGCCAGGCCCTCGGCGATCGCCGTCTTGCCCACACCGGCCTCGCCGACCAGCAGCGGGTTGTTCTTGCGCCGGCGGCACAGCACCTGCACGACGCGTTCAACCTCGGCCTCGCGGCCGATCAGCGGGTCAATCTTGCCGTCCTTGGCCTGCTGGTTCAGGTTCTGGGTGAACTGCTCCAGCGGCGAAGCCTTGGCATTGCCGCCCTCGCCTTCCTCGCGCTCACCTTCCTGGCCCTGCTGCTGGCCTTCGGGCGCTTTGGGCGGCTCGGGGTCGGTTTTCTTGATGCCGTGGGCGATGAAGTTGACGACATCCAGGCGCGTCACGCCCTGCTGGTGCAGGTAGTAGACGGCGTGCGAGTCCTTCTCGCCGAAGATGGCCACGAGCACATTGGCGCCGGTCACTTCCTTCTTGCCGCTGCCGGTGCTCTGCACATGCATGATGGCGCGCTGGATGACGCGCTGGAAACCCAGCGTGGGCTGGGTGTCCACCTCGTCGTTGCCGCCGACCATGGGCGTGTTTTCCTTGATGAACTGCGTCAGGCTTTTGCGCAGGTCATCGAGGTTGGCGGCGCAGGCGCGCAGCACCTCCGCGGCGCTCGGGTTGTCGAGCAAGGCGAGCAGCAGATGCTCGACGGTGATGAATTCGTGCCGCTGCTGGCGCGCCTCGACGAACGCCATGTGCAAACTGACTTCAAGCTCTTGCGCAATCATGCGGCCTCCATAATGCACT